>JAGAHY010000155.1 GCA_017626815.1 Bacilli bacterium
AAAGTCGGTCGTGGCGCCGATGCAGAGGAAGATCAAGCAGGGATAAATACCCCATTTAACCCCATAATAGAGGTAGCCGAACATTCCGGTGTAGTCGGTGTTGTAGACGTTTTTGATGCTGGCGAGCACATCCGCGGTGAAGTCGGGATTGTTTTTGATGAGGTCGTTATTCAAGGCGTTCGCGATTTCTTTCGATGTCGCGATTTCCTTTCCCAAGACCTCATTGAAGATAAATTTTGCTAACCCAGGGTCGCAACCAGACTTCGCGGCCAGGCTCACGTAGGTGAATTCCGTGGCGCCTTTGGCGAAGATCTCTTTTGCGACGAAGGGCAAATTCACGAGCAGCATGCCAAACGCGATCGGCAGCAGGAGGTAAGGCTCGAACTGTTTTTTGATCGCGAGGAAGAGCAAGACGCAGGCCACCGCGATCATGATGAGGTTGAGCCACCCACCTTCCGCGAAGAAGCCGGCGATGCCGGAACTCATGAAGAATTGCTTGAAGGTTTCCCAAATCATAATGGAATTACCTTATGACGAGGATGCGCTCCTTCGAAGCGACGGATTGTCCTTTGGTGACGAAGATTTCGGCGACTTCGCCTTCGTAGGGGGAGACGACTTCGTTTTCAAGCTTCATGGCCTCGACGATGACGAGGACTTGGTTTTTGGCGACCTTATCGCCTTTTTTGACCATCAATTTGACGACGGTGCCTTGGATGGGCGAGAGCACTTCCTTGCCTTCGACGGGTCCGCTGGGGGCCGCGGCGGCGGGGGCGGCGGGCGCTTCCGCTTTCTTTTCGGGAACGGGGGCGGCGCTGCTCGCGGTCTCTTCGATGGACTCGAGTTCGACGCGGTAGGCTTTCCCGTTGACTTTGATCTTATATACTTTCATGGTTTACTCCTCAATCCTGGTGACTGAAACGACCCTCGAGCCTTTGCCGGTCTCCTTGTGGAAATCGATGCTGGCGGTGAGGACCGCGACGACGGCGTCTTCATCCTTCTCGAGCAGTTTGTTCTGCGGCTTAGGATGGATGGCGGTCTTCTTTCCGACCATATCGACGCCCTTTTGGAAGAGCGAGGTCGCGCCGATGATGACGACCAAGGTCAAGAAGACGATGACGATGGCGATGAACGCGATGAGGAAGGATTCGCCGACGTTGACGGTACTCGGGTCTCCCCACACTCCTAACACAAACATGGATTATGCCTCCACTTGGATCAGGGTGGGTTTGGCGTCGGCGTTGCGCTTCTCGATGAATTTGATGGCGACGTCGCCGAACAAAGCGATGGAGAGGACATCTTCGTCGCTCTTGGCTAGGCCCTTGTATTTCTTTTTCAGTTCGAGGAATTCGGGCTTGAGGTCGTCGGCGGGGCGATAGGTGATGACCTTATCGTCGCCGATGATCTTCTTGCGGATCTCCTCGTTGACCGGGGCTGGGGAGGCGCCATAGCGGCCGTGGAGATATTCGTTGATCTCCTTCGGGACCATCTTGTAGCGCTCGCCAGAAAGGACATTGAGGACGGCTTGGGTGCCGACCATCTGGGAAAGCGGGGTGACTAAGGGAGGATAGCCCATGTCTTTGCGGACATTGGGGACTTCCTTGAGGACCTCGTCGAGACGGTCGGAGGCGCCCTGCTGCTTCAACTGGTTGATGAGGTTGGAGAGCATGCCGCCCGGGACTTGGTATTTGATGATGTTGGCGTTGACGGAAAGAACCTTGGGGTTCAATAGGCCATTGGCGAGGTATTTGGCGCGGACCGCCTGCATCTTGGAGGCCGCTTCGTTGAGCATGGCCACGTTGAGCTTCGGGTCATAGGGGGTGCCCTGAAGCGCGAAGTTTAACGACTCGGTGCAGGGTTGCGAGGTGCCGCCGCTAAGGGGCGAAAGCGCGCAGTCGACGATATCGACGCCCGCCTCGATGGCCTTGAGGTAGGTCATTTCGCAAAGCCCGCCGGTGCAGTGGCTGTGCAGCTCGATGGGGAGCTTGGTGTTTTTCTTTAAGGCACTGACGAGTTCGAAGGCATCCTTGGGGAGCATGACGCCAGCCATGTCCTTGATGCAGATGCTATCGGCCCCCATCTCCTCGATTTTCTTGGCCAATTCGACATAGTATTCGACCGTGTGGACCGGGGAGGTGGTATAGGAGAGGGCGATTTGGCACTCGCCGCCGTATTTCTTCGTCGCCTCGACCGCGGCCCGGAGGTTGCGGATGTCGTTTAAGGCGTCGAAGATACGGATGATGTCAATGCCGTTTTTGATCGACTTCTCGACGAATTTCTCGACGACGTCGTCGGCATAGTGGCGGTATCCGAGGATGTTCTGTCCGCGGAAGAGCATTTGGAGTTTGGTGTTCTTGCACACCTTCTTGGCGGCGCGGAGCCTCTCCCAAGGGTCCTCGTCGAGGAACCTTAGGCAGGCATCGAAGGTCGCGCCGCCCCAGATCTCGATGGCGTGGTAGCCGACTTGGTCGAGCTCCTTTAACGCCAACAAGACCTCTTCGGTCGTCATGCGCGTGGCGAACAACGACTGGTGGCCGTCGCGGAGGGCGGTTTCAACAATTTTGACGCCCATGATTACTTTTTGAGGGTCTTGGCTTCCGCGACGACTTTCTGGATGGCTTCAAGCGCATCTTCGGGGAGTTCGTCGAAGCCGCCTTTGACGGTCTTCCTGGACTCGACGAAGGCGACGCGGTCCTGCATGCGGGCGATGAGCTGGTCGATGTAAGCCTCGTCCTTCATGTCGGGGACAAAGCCTTCCCAAGGCATGATCTCGATGTCGGAGAAGGGGCCCCACTTTTCGAATTTGGCGCGCTTCTCGACGACCGCTTCGATGACGCCGAGGGTGTCTTCCTTCTGGACTTTCTTGCCCATGAAGTCACCGGTGTTGATGATGTAGCAATCGACGTTCTTCTCTTCGACTAAGTGTTTGAATTTGCGGTAGTCGTTGGCGAGAGGATAGGTACGGAAGGGGTTGGCATAGGGTTCGACGACCAAGGCATTGGGGTCGACGCCCGGGGCGAGACGCTCGGCGGAGCTTCTCTTGGTGGCCAAGGTGGCGCCCATGACGGAGGCGAGGGCGGCGCCTTTGAGGCGGACGATCGGCGGGATGGTCGGGTCCTTCATGATCCAGAAGATGGCGTTGACCGGAGATTCGATCTTGTCGACGCGGTTGGGGGACCAAAGTTTGGACTTGATGGCGCGGCCGTTGCCGTTGCGGATATCCTCGGTGACGAGGACGACTTTGCCATCGGCGTCGCGGGTCGCGGAGCAGTTCTGGACGGTGATCAAGAACTTGTTGTCCGGGCAGCCGGTGGGATAGTCGTTGGTCTTATCGAAGTAGGTCGGCTCGAGGGCGATGGACGAGCAGGTCTCGTCGTTGATGATGAAGGCATCGTCGTGGAGGACCTTGATGGCGGGGTATTTGCCGCCGTGTTTGGCGTGGGTGATCGTGGATTTGCCCGAGCCGGAGAGGCCATAGACGGAAGCCACGAACTTGGAGCCGTCGGCGAGGGTGTATTCCTTTTGTCCGCCATGGCAAGAGGCATAGCCGTTGCGGTTGGCGATGGCCCAGGCGATGGTCAAGGTGCCCTTCTTGTGCTCACCGAAGTAGCGCATACCCAGGATGGCGGCGCAGTTGGTCTGGGTGGAGAAATAGGCGAGGCACTTGCCTTCGCAGATGTCGGTGCGGTCCGGCGCGCCTTTCCAGGCGGGGTCGGAGAAGATGTAGATATCGGGTTCGTTGCCGCCGCCGACGGGCACGGAACGCTGGTACATTTTGTAGTATTCGTCGTTGATGAACTGGAAGTTGAGGAGCCAGTTATAGACGATCATCTCGAATCCTTCGGGGATGAGGAGGTGGGCCTTAACCATGAATTCGGGATCGAGGCCGATGACGGCTTCGGCGTGGTAGAGTTTGCGGAAGCGGGTGTCATAGACGGCTTCCATGAGCAATTTGTCGAGTTCGTTGGCATTGACGCCGGGCTCGCCTTGGATGCGGCGGGCGGCGGCATAGCGGCCGGTGATGGCGCCATCGTTAAATAAGAGGACCTTGGCGTCGCGGTCTAAGCCGATTTTCTCCGCTTCGAAGACGGGCATATCGGTGACGATGGTGCCCGGGGAGTTCTTGGCGAGCTCATAGGCTTCCTTCAAGGAATTGATCTTGACGACGTTGTTGCCATAGAAAGCGGCTTCGATGATGGAACGGGTTTTGGCGAAACCCGGCTTTCCTTTGCCGATTTCCTCGGTTTTGTAGAATGCTTTTGTGGACATAAATTCAGACTTACCCTTTCAACTATTTTTGATGTGCTTTTTTTATGTGCTGGCGAAATTCTACCATAGTAGAAAAGGGCTTTAAATCTATTTGTTCGCTTTTGCACGTAATTGAGCCAATCCGTACCGTATCTGGTGAAAGAAAAAGCCCTCATGGGCATTTTCGGCTAAGTTAGGTACCCCTACCGCTTCGCTTCCAACAAGGAGGCGGGGATGAGCTTGACGATGCTCACGGCCAGGACGATCTTGGCCAAATCGAAGGGGATATACGGGACGACGGAGACGAGCAAGGTCTTTCCGAGGTCCCAATGGACATCCTTAGCCAAGCCAAGATAGAGCATCATGAAGGCCGTGCCGATGACATAGCAGACCAATAGACCCGTAAGGCAAGCGAGCCCCATGCGCACAACCGAGGGCAATTTGGGGATCTTGTTCATGAAATAGATGATGGGCGAGATGGCGACAAAGGAAATCACGTAGCCAAACGTGGGGCTGATGCCCGAGGCAAAGCCCGCGTAGACCGGGGCGAAGAGGCCGATAAGCAAATAGCAGCCGGTGACGATCAGCGCGTCGACGAAGCTTCTCGCGGTCAGGCAGATGATGAAGACCATCAATAGCTGAAGGGACACTTTGATGTTGTCCCCGAGGGGAATCGAAAACATGCCCACGAGGCAAAGCAAGGCGAGCATGAGGGCGTTAAACGTGATACGGCGGATGGCGGAATGGGTCGACATGGCTTAGATGATAGTCCCAAAGGAAGGCGAAAACTAGGCCGGAATCGTGAATTTCCGTTTAAAGGCGAGGATTTTCTCCGGGGCGAGGCCAAGCTGGTTTTCCACATAACTATCGAGGGAGCCGAACTTCCCCTCGATGGCCTTAAAGGCACAGCGGAGGTATTCCCGCTTGGCGAGCATCACTTTATAGACGGCCTCAGCCAGGGGTTTGTCACGCATCAACAAACGAATCAAGAAACGATACAACTTCCCTTTTTTCTCGCTTCGGGCGTTGCTTTTTTCGTAGTCTTCATAGATGTCATCGAGTTTAAAGCCCAAGGCATAGAGGAACAACGCGCTGACGACCCCCGCCCGGTCTTTGCCTTCGGTGCAATGCCAGAGCACCGCCCCTTCGCGGTCGAGGTCGAAGATGACCGCGAATACCTTTTTCAAGGCGGCTACGGATTCCTCGGTGGTCACGATGAGGGGGTAAAGGAGGGTCATGTCAGGCGGTTCTTTGAACCCTTTGAGACCCTTTTCGTGGGTGATGCCCATCATCTCGGCTTTGACGATGGGGAATTCATAATAGGTGACGCCCTCGATTTTGGTGTCGGGCTTTTTGGAGATTTCGGCCGGCGTGCGCAAATCGATGACCGTCTTTAGGCCAAGGCTTTGGAAATGGCGGATGACGCCTTTAGATAGTTTCTTCAACCTGGCGCCGCGGAAAAACACCCCAGGGACGAGTTTTTCCCCACTTGGGAGCGTGAGGTAATTCAAGTCGCGGAAGTTCCGTTTTTTGGTGAGGTGTCTCTCGTGGCGTTTCATGATTATCCATTCAAGCAAAAACGGGCCTCTTTTTCCATAAAAATCTCTAGGAAAAAGGCGACAAGTCAAAGGGCTTCGTGGGCGATGGCTTGGTTGTTCTTATCGAAGCAAAAGGCATAGAGCAGGTTTTTCCGACACCCCTGTTTCAACAATAAATCATAGTATTTTCGGGTTTTGATTTGGTTCAGGGCTTCCGCGGTCATTGCGGAGAGTTTCTTCGCGCCGGCTCTGCCTTTGAAAAACTTGACCTCGATGACCACTCCTAAAAGCGACTTGTCTTTGGGCAGAAGCAAAATATCGCAACGCCCATAACGGTTGACCACCTCGCTGCGCACGACATACTCATCGAAGAATACCGCCAGGATCGTGGTCAGCATCACTTGGTATTCTTTTTCACTATTTAAGTCCAAATAGGAAAACGAGTCCAAAACATAGCTTTCAAGATAGAAAGCGATGGCGGCGTCATCGCCTTTCATCACGGCATCTTTGAATCTCAGTGCCAAGCGCAGGGTTCCCGGTTTGCTATTACGGGCGATGATCTCGTTTTGAAAGGCGAGTCGGATTTCGTTATTGGGAATGCGAAGACAGAACAAATCGTCCTCTGGTTGCCTTTGCGCGACCAAATAACCGCTTTGGACCAAATAAGAGAACAAGCTGTTGGGGTCGCCGCGCACATCTTTGTATGTAATGCTTGGCAGATAATGAAATGTCCCTTCTTCCGACGCCAAAGTGGCATTGAGCAGTTCCAAACCTCCGGGCGTTTCGTCGATGAGGCGTTGGATGGTTTTGTTGGAGCCGGTATTGACCCAATAAGACCCAATACTACGCGAATCAAGAAAACTCAGAATGGACCATGGGTTGAATAGTTCCACCTCTTTATTGCCATATCCGCCATAGTAACGCCGAAGTTCGGTGAGGTCGGCGTTCACGTGGAAGAAAGCGCATAGGGCGGTTACCTCATCCAAGGTGAAACCGAAATAGGTCAGATAGCGTGGTGAGGAGAGGCTATAGACGCTTAAGTTGTTCAGTTCGGAAAAGATGGATTCCTTGGCGATTTGAAGCACGCCGGTCATCACGGAGAAATAAAGATGCTCATTGGCCTTCAAACTTGAGGAATACAGACGTTTAAAAAACTCAATTGCATCGTCGTAGAAGCCATTCTGGAAGGCGTTTTCCAAAGGCGTATCATACTCGTCGATGAGGATGATGACTTTTTTGCCCGTGTGTTTGTGCAGCATCTCGGACAAGAAACGCAGGCCATCCGCATACATAAATGGGTCATCAATCGTCTTGTTCGCAAACGCGTCGAAACGTTGTTTTTCATAAGGATAGAGATTGGGGTCGCCACTAATTTCGGGATAAAGGCGGAATAAAGCGGAAATGCGCTCAAAGCACTGCTCCAACATCGAAGGAAGCGAAGGCGCTGACACATCTTTCATGTTTAAACGGATCACGGGACGTGAAAAAGCGTGCCGGCGATATTCTTCCCCCAAGGACCAGATCTTCTTGTCCTCAAACAGGTAAGAATAATCGTGACGCATCGTGAAGAAGCATTCGATCATCGAAAGCGTCAAGCTTTTCCCAAAACGTCGTGGGCGGGTAAAAAGCACAGATTTTCCTACCGCGGAATCAATGAGTTCTGCAAGAATAGTTGTTTTATCCACATAGTAATAATTCCCGATTTGGGAAAAATCCTCGATGCCAAGCGGTAAATCTTTCATGGTTTTGTTCTCCCTTTCGGTTTAAGTATAGCAAATTTTATCGAAGAAAACAGCTGGAACGCGGTTGGAAAGCGGATGAAACGCGGTTGGAACGCGGTTGGAACGCGCATAGAACGCGCTTCAAACGCGGCTAAAATCATCGATGGCAAAAAATGACCACCTCTAAGGCAGCCTTTCAAAAAGAAATTCTTTTATAGCCCTACTTAAGTAGTTCCAAGGCTTCGTAAGCGATGAGGGTTTTCATCAATGTGGTTTTGCCCACGCGTTATTGTCCGTTGCTAAAGTCGAAATAAAGTTGCAGCAAAAGCGCGTTATGGTAGTCGCGCACATCAATGCCGGTGCGCTCGGAAAAGGCATTGAGGCGGTAATTGAAGGTATTGCGGTGGACGCCGAGGACGCGCGAGGCATAGCAGGCGTCAAGCCCGCAGCGAAGATAGGTCTTCATGGTGGCGAGCAATTCTTCCGGGGCGCCTTTGAATAGCCGCATCACCGGGGCGAAGGAGGAGAAATCGCCGAAGCTAAGCTCCTTCATGATGACGTTGGTGGGATGGACGCACTGGTTGGGGAAGTACTTCAAGGCGTTCCGCGATAGCTTTTGCGAAAACGCGTCGAAGCCATAAGTGGATAAGACGTTGGCGGCGACGTCGAGGTCCTCATGGATGGAAAGGACGAGTTTGTCTAACGTGAAGCAAAGCTCCGCGGGACCTTGGAAATACACCAAATAATCGTCGGCGAAACGCACTTGTTCCCGTGTTACCCCCACTTCCTCCAGACGGGAAAACAAATAGGGCCTGTTGAGGAATTTTGAGGAAAGGAGGAGATAGACTTTGTCCATGTTAGGCTCCCGAAGATTAAATCTTGATCAAGAAGCACTCGAAGGGTCGCAGCGTGAAGACATGGTCGTTCAGCAAGACGTCGCCATAGTTGTGAAGGACGACGTCCTGGGGATGGTTATAGAAGCCAAAATAGACTTGGTATGGCCGTAAGTTGGCGATGACGGCGAAATGCTCTTTCCCATCGTGGGAATAGGCGAAGACGTCGGGATGGTTGAAGTCGAGGATCGAGAAACTGCCATGGAGGACGGTGTCGTTGATGGCCGGCTCGCGGCGTTTCATGATCGCGTATTGGAAGAAATTGAGGATGGACCAAGGGTCCTTCATCTGGTCGAGGACGTTGACGCCCTGCTTGTAGTTCTCGTTGACCTTGTTGACGTTGTTGCACGGCCCAAAGCCCGCGAAGGGGGCGTTTTCCCATTGCATCGGGGTCCTGGCGTTGGCGCGGGAGGCGCGGCGGAGGTAACGGGTGATGGTCTCGTCATCATAGCCATTCGCCCTTAAGGCGGCGACTTCGTTTTTGGTGGAGACGTCGCGGAAGAAATCCTCGGGCTTGTCGTAATCGGCGTTGCTCATGCCGATTTCGTCCCCGTTATAGATAAACGGCGTGCCATAAAGGAAGAGCAAGATGGTGAACAAAGCCTTCGCCGATTCGTCGCGGTAACGGGTGTCGCCATATTGGGAAAGGACGCGGGGATGGTCGTGGTTGCACCAATAAACGGGCATATCCGCGCGGTCATGGCAGGCTTCGTACCAGCGTAAGAAGTTGCGCTTTAGGGCGATGACGTCGGTTTTGATGTCCTCGTCCTTGCGGTCGATGGAGCCAAAAGCCCCATTGCACCAGGCGGTATCGAAGTTGAAGACCATGTTGATGACGCCGCGCTCGCGGTCGGAGAGCTTCAAGGCCTCCTCGGGGCTGACCCCGCCGCCGACCTCGCCGAGGGTGAGGCAATGCCGCGGCGCGAACACTTTGTTCTTGAATTCGCGCAGATAATCGTAAAGCTCGGGACGGTTGGAATATTTGGAGGTGTCGAAGACGAGGCCATGTTCGTCGCATTGGCCCTGCGCGTCTTCAAAGCTTTGGTCCTTAGCCAAATGGGCCAAGGCATCGAGGCGGAAGCCATCGACGCCCAAATCCAAGTAATGGTGGGCGATTTTAAAGTATTCTTCCCGCAGTTCGGGGTTGGCCCAGTTGACGTCAGGCATTTTCTCGGAGAAGAGGTGGAAATAGAAATCCTCGCTGTCCCCCACTTGTTTCCAGACGCTGGTGGCGAAGAAGCCTTTCCAGTTATTGGGCGGAAGGATTCTGTCCCCTTCTTTCTTGCCGCGGCGGAAGAAATAGTAGCCGCGTTCTTTGCAAGAAGGGTCCTGCAAGGCTTTTTGGAACCAGGGATGTTCGTCCGAGGTATGGTTGAGGACGAAGTCGATGACGACCCGCAAGCCGCGCTTATGGGCTTCCTCGAGCAAATTCTTGAAGTCTTCGTTGGTCCCATAGAGGGGATTGATCGTCAAATAGTCGGAGACGTCATAGCCATTATCGTCCATCGGGGACTTGAAAAGTGGGCAAATCCACAGCAAATTGACCCCAAGGTCACGCAAATAGTCGAGCTTGGAGATGATGCCGGGGATATCCCCCACGCCATCGCCATTCCCGTCTTTAAACGTCTCGGGGTAGATGATATAGCCGACGCAGTCATCGAAAGAGTTGTTCACATTATCCATATTGTTTTAATTATGCACGAAAAAACGCGCTCAAAGACCTATGGACGGTTATTTTTGGAAAACGTCGCATTCCCCTGGGCAATTCCTCGCGCCTATGCGCGTTATATATGTGGAATGGGGCTTTGGCCCTCCTCACGGCGATATTTTCGCGTTTGATGATTTCCGTTGCGCGAAGGGTTTGTTTCTTTTTCACGGCAAAAGGCGGACTACGGGAGAGACAATCGAGCAAAAAGGGGCAAAATCCTCGGCAAAAGGGAATCATTTTATAAAACAAAATGGGCTTTTTTGACTATTAATTTAAAATTTATGTAAAAAACGTCGCATTACACGTCGAAACATTTTGCAAGTTTTTAAATATTTATGATAATAAACTTCGACGATTTTAAATTTGACGATTCGACCCCGCCCGAGAACCTAGTTCCGGCACCACCATTTTGGAGGAACACACATGAAAGTGGGCAAATCCTTCGCCTTCGCGCAGCTCGTGGAACGGCTATTGAAAGGCGAAACCATCGATAAGGCATCATTCGTCGCCTCATTCGAAATCACGGACGACCAGTTCCACCGTTACATTGCCGGATCGAAGAAATATATGGATCTCTTCCATCCGGAATACGAGGTGGCTTTCCTCAAATCGGACAATATCTATTGCCTCCGTCGCCGCAAAGCCAATTTCGGCCCGATTCGTTAATCACATCGGTAAGATAGTCGCGGGCTTCCCGCGATTTTCTTTTTCCCATAAAAAGGCGGCATGTTTGCAAAAAGAACACCGACCTTGCAATTTCCGTTCAATAGTATTGGAAATCTCGCGCGCATAGGGGGATAATTTTTCCAACAAGAACTTGGAGGTTCAAAAATACAAATATGCTCGTTAACGCAACCCGCATGCTCCGCGAAGCCCATGATGGCCATTACGCGGTCGGTCAATTCAACATCAACAACTTGGAATGGACCAAAGCCATTCTCCTCACCGCTCAGGAAATGAAGTCGCCGGTTATCCTCGGCGTCTCTGGCGGCGCTGGCAAATACATGGGCGGCTTCAAAGTCGTCGCCGCCATGGTCCGCGCCATGGATGAATGCCTCGGTATCACCGTCCCCGTCGTCCTTCACCTCGACCACGGCAACTATGATCAGTGCTTAGCCTGCATCGAAGCTGGTTTCACGTCCATCATGTTCGATGGCTCCTCGCTCCCCTTCGCCGAGAACGTCGCCAAGACCACCGAACTCGTCCGCCTCGCCCACGATAAGGGTCTCTCCATCGAAGCCGAAGTCGGCGCCATCGGCGGCACCGAAGACGGCATCACCGCGGATGGCGAAGTCGCCGACCCCGCCGAATGCGCCAAGATCGTCGCCCTCGGCGTTGACTTCCTCGCCGCCGGCATTGGTAACATCCACGGCATCTATCCCGCCGATTGGACCGGCCTCCACTTCGACGCCCTCGAAAACATTCAGAAAGCCACCGGTGGCATCCCCCTCGTCCTCCATGGCGGCACCGGCATCCCCGATGACCAAATCCGCACCGCGATCAAAGGCGGTATGTCCAAGATCAACGTCAACACCGACTGCCAGCTCGTCTTCGCCCAAGCGACCATTGATTACTGCGCCGCCGGCAAGGCCGATCCCAGCGGAGCCAACAAGGAAAAAGGCTACGATCCCCGCAAGCTTCTCAAGCCCGGTTTCCAAGCCATCCAAGCCAAAGTCAAAGAGAAGATCCTCCTCTTCGGCTCCGACAACAAGGCCTGCTAAGGCACCTTTAGACGATACAAGGGACGTTCGTCGCTTCTCCTTAAAGGAGACGGGACACGTCCCTTTTTCTCATCGTTAGCCGATATGTTCCATAATGGAACGCCTCGATTTCATTGTCCATCGACGAGAATCTAGGGAAAAAAGTTTCGATGCCAGGCTTCTTTTTAGATAATACGTCAGTTTTAGATGGAGTTGATTGGTGAGATTTGTATATTGCACGCACCCTATCGAGTCACCATAATATGACCCTCAAAATAAGGAGAACAAGCCTGTTATTCAACAAATCAAAGTGGATTCATAGCGGCGCCTTACTCGCCATGCTCGCCTCTTGCGGTGGCCCGCTTGAAGTGACCGAGGAATTCGACGTCGAGGCTGACGCTGAAGGCGCCACGAGACTCTACAATGAGTTCGTCAACGCAACATTCAATCTCGCCAACCTCAAAGTGGAATATGAATCCGAGGGCCACAAAGTCATCGAGACCATCGTTTGCGAATCGGAAACCTACTTTGTTGATTATGACGGAGCTACTAGCACGCGCTGGCTCTGGAAAGATGGCAGCGACTTCTATGTCGCGGCCAAGGATTCCGATGAGGAGACCGGCTACTACGAGAAGAGCGAAGAAGGATACCTTCGGGATTACCGTAGCTTTAAGAATCACTTCGATGATTTCGTTATCGATAACCCCACGGATTATCAGTTCAGCCATAAGGGCGCCAAGACCACCAAAGGCGATGAGGTCGTCGAAGCCGACGCGACCATGACCTTCAAAGCATCCGCTATCCAGGCCTATTACCTCCTCGAAGCCAAAACCGATGGCGCCTTCCTTCTCGAAGCCACCCTCACCGTCAACGAACCCGAGTACGAAATCGCCGATGTCGTGAAATTCAAATTCACCACCAAAGGCGATTTCAGCTTCCCCAAGCCCGATATCACCAACTGGGAGGACTTCACGGAAGCCGAATAAATCGCTTCTGAAACTTTGGATCGGCCCTATGAACTCCTTGGCAAAGGAGTCTTCCGATAGGGCCTTTCTTTTTTTGTTTGAATGTTATAATTGCCCAAACAACCAGGAGGTGATGCCATGACTTCCCCACGACTACTCGTCATCGAAAACGGCACCGAGACGATAGAATTTGGTAAATACAAGGCCCGGGAGAGCTTCGAAATCGACGACGCTTCTCCTCTATATGACGAGATTTCCTTCCCCGCGACTCTGCGTCACATCAAGGCCGATGCCTTCTATGGCCAAAAAAACGTCAAGGAGATCATTCTTAACGAAGGTCTGGAGACGTTAGATCCCAAAGCCCTCGATTTTTGCGATGGGCTGACCCGACTATATCTCCCTTCGAGCCTACGATCCTTCGACATTAACCGTTTCATGGCCCATCCCAACCTCGAATCCATCGACGTGGGCGACCTTTCCCCCATCCTCTATAGCGACGGCGGGGTCTTATATAATAAGGATAAGACCGTCTTGCTCTGCTACCCTAGCGCGAGGAAGATCAAACGTTACCGCATCCTATCTTCCTGCGCGGAGATCGCCCCGGCGGCTTTCTTTGGGGTCAGTTACCTCGAAGAACTCATCTTCCCTTCAGGCATCAAGAAAATCGGGCATAACGCCTTCGCCTATTCCCGTTCCTTGCATTGCCTCAAGTTCCCCAAAGGATTGCAGGAAATCGATGACTTCGCCTTCAAAGCCAGCGCGGTCAACCAAGTGTATTTGCCGCGTTCGTTGAAGAAACTTGGCAGCGAGCTCTTCCGCGAGGACATTTTCGACGGCGTCATGAAAACGCCGCTAGAGGTGCATCTTGGGATGAGCCGGTCGATGTTCTATTCCAAGTTCACGATGCAATATACCTACGATTTCCCGGAGAAGACGACCTATCTCGAGAATCAGGATTGGTAATTAGGCTTCCTCTTCGCCAGAAAGCGCGGACACCAGCCGCTTCCTGGTGATGATGCCGATGAAAATGCCCCGTTCATCCACCAGTGGGACGTAGTTTTGCGAAAGCAAGGCGCGCCCCACTTCTTTTTCGCTGCAAGTCGCGGGAAGCGCCATGATGGGACGGTGGATGGGCACCGTTTCCAAAGGCACGGATTCCATCTGGCGTAAGGTAAGGTCATTCTGCGTCAAATAAAACAGAATGTCCCCGGTGGAGATGGAATAAAGGTAATGGCCTTGTTGGCCAAGAACCGGGATCATCGTGTAATGATGGTGGCTCATCTTCTCAATGGCCATGCGCAAGGTATCGCCGCCGTCAAGATGGTCGACTTCAGCCTTGGGAATCAAATACTTCAGCAGATTGGTCATGGCCCTATTTTACCCTAAAGGCGAAGGCGGAGGGAACAAAGGCGCCCCCGCTCGGCGTATCTTTATTCTTTTGTCGCTTCTTCTCTCTTTTCTTTATGGAAGGGCAGGCGAAAATAGAAGAATAAGGAAAGGATTAAAGCCACGCCCCAGCCAATAGGCCAGGCCATCCAGATGCCGACATAGCCTAGCGACGTCTTGGAGAACAAGATGGCCAAGATGACGCGCAACAACAAATCCGTAAACGTCGCGGCCATGAAGAAACCCATCTTGCCCGCGCCGCGAAGGATGCCATCCGTGATGAGTTTAACGGCCACCATGGGATAGAAAGGCGCGAGAATCCATAGCAGCATCGTCCCCGAATGGATGGTTTCTTCGCTGGGGTTATCCACGAAAAGATGGAGGATATAGGGACCCGCTAAAACATAAGTGAGGAGGATGGGCAAGGCGATGCAAAAAACCATGATCAAGCCTGCCTTATAGCCTTGGGAAACCCGGCTTTCTTTCTTCGCGCCGAGGTTCTGCGCGGTGAAATTGGAGACCCCCGTGCCAAGCGTCGTAAAGGACGTGATGACCAAATTGTTGAGTTTGATGGAGGCGCTATAGCCCGCCATCACGGCCGCGCCAAAGCCGTTGATGACGCTTTGGATGATAATGTTGCCGACGGAAATAAAGGATTGCTGGAGGACGCTAGGAATGGCGATGATGCCGATTTCCTTCGCGATTTTCCAGGAAAAGAGGGCGGGTTTGCCGTCACTATTTAGCTTTTTAAGGCGAATTAGAACCACGATTAGGGATAAGACGCAGCTCACCCCCTGGCAGATAAAGGTCGCCCAGGCCACCCCCGCCACGCCCATCTTTAGCCCGGCGACGAAGGCGATATCCATGCCGACATTGGCCAAGGACGAGACCATCAAAAACAATAACGGGGTCTTCGAATCCCCAAGTCCCGAAAAGATTCCGGTACATAAGTTGTAGAAGAAGACAAACGGTAAGCCCCAGAGGTAGATATCCAAATAGAGTTTGCTATCCCCAAGCACTTCTTCCGGAGTCTTGATGAGACGGAGCAAGTTATCGCAAAGCAATAGGCCTAGTACCATTAACGTCACGCAGGTAGCCGCGGTCAAGATTAAGGAAGTGAAGATGGTCGTCTTCACGGAGGCGATGTCCTTGCCTCCGAAATAACGCGAGACGATGACCGAGCAACCGATGTTGCAGCCAAAGGCAAAGGCGATGAAAATCAGCGTGATTTCATAGCTATTGCCCACCGCGGCGAGGGCGTTTTCGCCGATGAATTTGCCCGCGATGAGACTATCCGCGATGTTATAAAGCTGCTGGAAGATCATCGATAAGAAAAGCGGCACGCAAAACATCCACAGGACTTTGCTGGGTTTGCCAATCGTCAAATCTTTGGTCATCGTTTCTCTCCAAGGGCAGTATCATAGACCAATGAGAAGGAACATGTAACCAAAAAATGGTTAGCGTTGTTTAACTTAGGTTCGAAGAAGCATAATATCGGCATGGTCAACTTCCTTAGGCGGGTGTTTATCCGCGACTACCAAAACCTCGAAGACCCCAAAGTCAGGGCGAGCCATGGCGTGATGAGCGCGGTGATCGGGCTTTTCCTTAACGCGGTTTTGTTCACCTTGAAGTTTCTTAGCGCCATCTTACTGCTTCTTTCTAGCGGCGGCATCCTCTCGATGGCCTTGCTAGGCGATGCCTTAAACAATGGCTTCGATTTCCTTTCTAGCCTCATCTCCCTCATCGGCTTCCAAATCTCCAAAAAGCCGGCGGACGAAGACCATCCCTATGGCCATGGCCGAAGCGAATATATCGCCGGGATGCTCGTCGGCGTGGCCATCATCGTCTCCGCGGCCTTGCTTATCTACCGAAGCGTCCAAGGCATCATCGGCAACGAGCAGATTTCCTATGACTTATTCGCCTTTATCGCCTTAGGCGCGACGCTTCCCATCAAAGGACTGCAGGCTTATTTGAATTTCTCGTTAGGGAAGGCGTTAAACTCCCCTACCCTAAAAGGCGTGGCCTTCGACGCCACCCACGACATCATCTTGTCTTCCTTGCTGCTGACGTTTGCTTTGCTTAGCACCTATTTATCCTGGCCAAGTCTGGATAATTACCTAGGCATTGGGACGTCTTGCTTCTTGATCTTCTCTGGCGTGGAGATCATCAAAGAATCCTCCTCGCCGCTTCTAGGCAGTCCCATCGACCCAGAGCTACGCGAATCCGTGGAGAAGATGGTCTTGGAAGACCGACGCGTCCATGGCGTCCACGACTTCATCTGCCATACTTACGGAGCCTCGACCCGGTATATCTCCTTCCATGTGGAACTGGACGATTCGATTTCCCTAAAAGCGGCTCACGACATCATCGATGAGTTGGAAGTGAAAGTCTCCACCTTGACCCATTCTTCCGTCCTCATCCACCCCGACCCCATCCCCGTCCACGACAAGAAACTCGATGCCTATCGGGAGAAAGTCACCGAGATTCTCTCCTCCATCGACCCGGAAATCACCTTCCATGACCTCCATTTCAAGAAGGAAACGTTGCACTTGGATATCCTTCTCCCCTTTAAGAAAGCGGGCTTAAAACGGAAGATCAGCGAGAAACTGCACCTGCTCGGCATCCCCCTAAGCCTGACCTTCGACCACCCCTACTAAAGTCGATGACCTCGGCTTTTTCAAATAGAAAGAGCCCCGAAGGGCCCGATCTTAATAATGGTTTTGCTGCCGTTTATGGTTGGTGCTTAGCTTTTTGAGATAAGCCTCGATCACTTCTTCGCTGGAATAGTCGAACAAAGGAATGATGTTGAGGTAATCCCCAAAGGCTTTCGCGTAATTCTCGACCGTATATTCCTCACGTAGTTTCAAGGCGTCTTCATAGACGTTAAGGATGGCTTGCGTGAGGTCTTTTTCGTCGACGCGGAAATAATGCTTGTATTCGCTTACCCCAAGGGGAATCCCCAGGGAAAGGAGGAAATGAAGCCCGTCCGCGTATTCGTCGAGGATCGTCTCCTTCGGGGAAGGCCCTTTGACCGACCAATATTTGAAGCAACGGGTCTCGTTGGCGAATTCCCCTAATTCCACGAGCAAGGCCATGAGACGGCGGGGGAACGTCGTCTCATAGGTCACGTTATGGGCTAGGGCGATTTCTTGGTCGAGGGCTTCCTGAAGGGCGAATAACGGGGTGAGTTCAATGAAGTCGCCGGTCATTATTTTGCTTTCGGGGTGAGCTTGGAAAGACGCCAAATGTCGCGGTTATATTCCTCGATGGTGCGGTCACTGGTGAAATAACCGGAGGAGGCGATGTTCATGATGGAGGCTTTGGCCCAGCGCTTCTTGTCCTGATACATGGCGTCGGCTTGCTCGCAGGCGGCGTTATAGGCCGCGAAGTCGGCGAGGACGAAGAACTGGTCGTTGCGGTTCATGATTTCGTCGAAGATCATGCGGAAGCGGTTTTGGTCGCCTTCGCACCAGGGGCCATAGAAGAGCGAATCCATGATGTTTTTGACGCGGGAATCGCTGTTATAGACATCCCAAGGGGAATAGGCGCCGGTATCGACGAGGGATTGGACCTCATCGGCTTTGAGGCCGAAGATGACTTCGTTCTCCTCGCCCGCGAGGTCGGCGATCTCGATGTTGGCGCCGTCTAAGGTGCCGATCGTGACCGCGCCGTTCATCATAAGCTTCATATTGGAGGTGCCGGAAGCTTCCTTGCCAGCCGTGGAGATCTGCTCGGATAAGTCGGCGGCGGGGATGATCTTCTCGGCGAGGGAGACGCCATAGTTCTCGACGAAGACGATGCGCATGAATTTGCTCACGTCGGGGTCGTTGTTGATGACTTTGGCGACGGCGAGGATGAGCTCGATGATCTTCTTCGCGTAGACATAGCTCGGGGCGGCCTTGGCGCCGAAGATGTAGGTATGCGGCGTCATGCGGAAGCCCGGGTTTTCCTTGATCTTCTGGTACATGTGGATGATGTGGAAGACGTTGAGCAACTGCCTCTTATAGGCGTGAAGGCGCTTTACCTGCACGTCGAAGATGGAATCGGGGTCGACGGAGATGCCGTAGGCTTTGAAGACATAGGCGGCGAAATCGCGCTTGTTCTCGGCTTTGATTTCCATGACCTTGGCTTGGACGGCGGGGTCATCGGCATAGGCTTTGAATTTGCCGATTTCGTGCTCGAAGTCGGTCTTCCAGGCATCGCCGATCTTCTCGGAGATCAAGGCGCTGAGCCTGGGGTTAGAGTACATCAGCCAGCGGCGATGGGTGACGCCGTTGGTCTTGTTGTTGAATTTGGTCGGATAGAGCTCGTAGAACTCCTTGAAGGTCATGGCTTTCAAGATCTCGGTGTGGATCTTGGCGACGCCGTTGACGGAGAAGACGGTGTAGATGGCCATGTTGGTCATGTGGATCTGGCCGTCTTTGATGATCTGCATGGCGTAACGTTCCGCGCCGCCGATGCCTTTCTCGTTGAGGAAGATGTTAAAGCGGCGGTTGATCTCTTCGATGATCATGTAGACGCGCGGGACGAGGTGGCGGACATAGTGGACCGGCCACTTCTCGAGGGCTTCGGGCATGACGGTGTGGTTGGTGTAGACGAAGAGGTTGGTGACGATATGCCAAGCGTCGTCCCAGCCATAGCCATATTCGTCCATGAGCAGCCTCATGGCTTCGGGGATGGCCAAGATGGGGTGGGTGTCGTTGAGTTGGAAGACGTATTGTTCCGCGAGGTTATCGAGGTTGCCATAGCGGCGATGGGTCGAACGCATGACGGATTGCAAACCCGCGGAGACGAGGAAGTACTGCTGGCGGAGGCGGAGCATGCGGCCGTGTTCGGTCGAATCATCCGGATATAAGCCATGGCAGAGTTCCTTCAAGGTCTGCAAGTAGGACTCGAAGTTCTGGTCGGTGGGGAGATGGTGCTCGCTCGGTTCGGCGGACCATAGCCTCAATGAGTTGGCGACGCCATTGCGGTACCCCGGGACCGAGACATCGTAGGGAACGGCGCGGACGCAGGTCGCGTTGACGGTGCGGAGGCCATATTCGCCATTGGGTTTGATGAAGGTCTCGGCCTCGCCATAGAACTTGACCTCGACGGCGTGCTTGGGTTTGCGGACCTCGAAGACGAAGCCGTTGCTTAACCACTGGTCCGGGAGTTCAATCTGCTGGCCATTACGGAATTTCTGGCGGAAGAAACCATATTCATAACGGATGGTGTTGCCGTGTCCTGGATAGCCCAAAGAGGCGATGGAATCGAGGAAGCAGGCAGCGAGACGGCCAAGGCCGCCATTGCCAAGTCCGGCGTCGCTTTCCATGTCCTCGAGCTCGCCGATGTCGATGCCAAGGTCGGCAAGACCATCGCGGGCGACCTCGTAGATGCCGAGGTTCTGCATGTTGGAGGTGAGGAGGCGGCCCATCAGGAATTCCATGGAGAAATAGATGAGCTGGCGGCGGGATTTATCGAGGATTTCCTCGCGGGAGGCGCGCCACTCGCGGCCCGCGAAATCGCGGACCATCTCGCCGAGGACGTCGTAGCGTTCGGTGATGTGGGCATCGCTGACGGAGCGGCCGTATTTTTCTTCTAAGCGGCGCTCAAACGTCTCGATGAAGTCTTTTTTATTATCGAACATATATCTTTCCTTATATTATGCGGCCTTCTTTTTGGCGGAAGGCTTCTTGGGTGCGGGTTTCTTTTCGGGCTCGGGTTTGGGTTCTTCCTTGACCTCTTTGCGGCGCTTGAGGATGACGGCCGCGAAGCCGCCGAGCTTCAAGCCCATGCGGTAGGGACGGTTCTCGGGACCGGGACCGGGGACGGAGACGCTCGGGGCGCCGCTATATTGGTTCCAGCCGCCATAGACGTCCTTGTCGGAGTTGAACAACTCGTCATAGGTGCCGTCATGGAGCATGCCGATCTCGTAATATTCGTACCAGTTCGGGGTCATGTTGAAGACGAAGACCAAGCTATCCTCCCCCACTTCACGCTCGAAGGCGTAGACGGATTGGTCGGCGTTATCGACCATCAGCCAGTGGAAATGGGCGGGATTATGTTCCTCCACGTGCATCGCGGGTTCGGACCTATAGATGAGGTTGAGGTCGCGGATCATGTGGCGGACGGAGTCGTGCTTGGGATAGCTAAGCAGGTTCCAGGGGAGGCTGCGGGTCTCGTTCCATTCGTCGAAGGAGGCGAGTTCGTTGCCCATGAAGTTGAGTTTCTTGCCCGGATGGGAGAACTGATAGGTATAGAGGTTGCGGACGAGGGCGAACTTCTGGTCGTAGTCGCCCCACATCTTGTTGATGATCGTGCCTTTGCCATGCACCACCTCATCGTGGCTAAGCGGGAGGAGGAAGTTCTCCGAGAAGAAGTAAGCCATCGAGAAGGTAAGCTTGTGGTGATCGTATTTTTTGTAGATCGGGTCGAGGGCGTAGTACTTGAGGGTGTCGTTCATCCAGCCGAGGTCCCACTTATAGTCGAAGCCAAGGCCGCCGTATTCGATCGGATGGGTGACTTTGGTGAAGTCGGTGGAGTCTTCGGCGATCATCATGACGTCGGGATGGGCGTAATGGACTTTGCCGTTGAGGCGCTTGATGAATTCGGTGGCGCCGGTGTTCTCGCCATTGGCCTTGTTGCCATCCCAATAGACGATGTTGGAGACCGCGTCGACGCGGATGCCGTCGAAGTGGAAGTATTCCAAGAAATAGTTCATCGCCGACATCAAGAAGGAGCGGACCGGGTCCTTGCCCAAATCGAACTGGGCGCTGCCCCACGGGGATAAGGTGTGGGCGGGGTCGCTATATTCGTAGAGGTTGGTGCCGTCGAATTCGCGAAGGGCATAGGCGTCCACCGCGAAGTGGACGGGGGCGAAGTCCAGGATGACGCCGAATCCCGCGCGGTGCATGCGGTCGACGAAGGACATCAACTGCTTGGGGTTGCCATAGCGGGAGTCAACCGAATAGAAGCCCGTGGCCTGGTAGCCCCAGCTGCCGTCGAAGGGGTATTGGGTGATCGGCATGATCTCGACGTGGGTGAAGCCGTTTTCCTCTAAATAAGGAATAAGGTAGTCCGCGATTTCCTCGTAGGAGGGATAACGGTCGCCGATTTTGCCTTTCCAGGAGCCGATATGGACTTCATAGATCGACATCGGGCGGTCGAAGTTGCGGTTACGCTGCTTCAGCCAATCGCCATCAAGCCAAGGGAAGCCCTCGATGTTGTATAGACGCGAGCAGGACTGCGGGCGGTATTCGCTGTAGAAGGCGAAGGGGTCGGCCTTGTCGACGTATTCGCCGCGGGCGTTTTTGAAGTGGTATTTATAGGATTGGTAATCGACTAAGCCGGGGATGAAGGTCTCATAGACGCCAGAAGAGTCGACCTTGTCCATCTTGTTGACGCGGACGTCCCAGCCGTTGAATTCGCCGATGACGGAGACATCGCTCGCCATCGGGGCGTAGAGGCGGAAATAGACGCCGTAGAGTTTGTCTTTGACGACGACTTTCTTCGCGCGGCCTTTGCCGGATTTGGGAGGAACTTCCTCCTCGCGCTCGACTTCCTTGTAGCCGAAATGCGCGCCGAAATAGTTAAAAGCATCGATGGATTGCCCCATCAAATAGTCATATAGAATTCCGTATGCCATGTACTTTATTTACCTCGAAATTTGAATCATTATAACCCTTTGGCGAGGGCAAGAAAACGTTTTGTGTGCATAGGCGCATATACGCATACGAAAATTAAGCCCACCACTAAGATTTAGTTTTCTGATTTCATCGACTGTTTTTAGATTGGATTATACAGTGTATATAATCGTGGATTCCGCCCTGACTCCAGCTGTTCTTAGGACGGTTATCGGCGCGTCTATCCCTTCCTTTTGGCTTACGGAACTACGCCGGGATGCGAATTCAGCGTTTCAATCTGAAACAACGGGGAGAAAAAAACGGCATTGCATATATAATCTCGAAAAATTTTATTAAGGAGATTTTAAAAAAATGACTGCAAAGACGACAATACTTGCCCTCCTCGCCTCCGTCACTCTAGCAGGCTGCGGCTGCGCCCCCGCCAAATCAACCGGCCAAAGCACCGCCGAGTCCTCCCACGCGACCGGCTTGAGCACCTCGGAATCTAGCGCCGAATCCTCCCACGCGACAGGCTTGAGCATCTCGGAATCTAGCGTCGAGGATTCCTCACACGCGAGTGGTCTAAGCTCTTCCGCGGCCGAATCCACCGATATCGAGTCTTCGGAGTCCGTGAGCCAAGAAGAGCTAACCTACACCCCCGAACAAGTCGCGACCGACGCCAACGCAAATCTCGAAGCCGAGGGCTATGCCGCCAGGCTAACATACGATAGCGACGCCGAACAATGGTGGACCCGTATGGCGTTTGCCTCCGCCGAGGACCATTCCGAAGAAAAACTCTCCCATTATGCCGGCATAATCACGGCCATGTTGCCCGATTACATGCTGGATAACGAACTGGAAGCCGTCTATGGCGATCCCGAAGCCCCGGATTACGATGACATCTTCGGCAGTCCCGTCTACTATTACCTATACCTCTACCAAAGCCCAGACGCAAACGTCATGGCGTGGGTCATGAGTTACATCAACTCGGGCGTCTATTTCGCCGATATGTACGTGTACCAAGCCGTGGCGTAACCCAAGGCGAAAAACCGATCCTTCAGGCGTCTCCTCGTCGAGGCGCCTTTTTCGCTCTCCTGACGATGGGCTCTGCTTCGGGGGTCAAAACAAGCCGGTGTCATATCCGCCTTAGAAGTTCTTTTAGCGCGGGGTAAGGTGGGTGTCCTCAAAGAGGGGCATCCAAAAGAAGAAACCCTAAACCGCTTGCGCCTGCGCCGCGTCAAGGCGTGAAGAACCCATATCGAGCCCTTGGAGCACGCCGAAAACGACGAGATTTTATCTCGGCCTTCGCTTCATCTAGTGAAGAAAGACAAATCGGAGTATCATTCCTTTGTTCATATTAGGAGAAAAACAAACATGTACAAAGTAATGGCCGTCAATTGCGGCTCCTCCTCCCTCAAATACAAACTCTACGAAATGCCTGAAGAAAAGGTGCTTTGCTCCGGAAACGTGGAGCGCATCGGCCTGGAAATGGGCATTTTCGGCATCAAGTTCGGCGATCAGAAGATCTCCCTTGAGCAGCCCATCAAAGACCATGAAGTCGGCGCCAGGCTCGTCCTCGAGGCCCTCACCAAGTATGGCATCGTCAACTCCTTGGACGAGATCAAATGCGTCGGCCACCGCGTCGTCCAAGGCGGCAAATACTTCTCTTCCTCCGCCGAATTCGACCAGCATAACGCCGACCTCATTGAGTCAATGACCCCCCTTGACCCACTTCACGCGCCAGCCCATATCACCGGATGGAAAGCGTTCTGCGCGGCCCTTCCTGGCGTCCCCGCCATCGCCGTCTTCGACACCGCCTTCCACCAGACCATGGAACCCGAGGATTATCTCTTCCCGATTCCGTTCGAACTGACCGAGAAATACGATTGCCGTAGGTATGGCGCCCACGGCACCTCCCATAACTACCTCGCCGACACCGCCATCGAACACTACTTCGGCGGCAAGGCCGAAGGCACCAGGATCATCTCCTGCCACATCGGCTCCGGCTCTTCCCTTTGCGCCATCAAAGACGGCAAATGCGTCGCCACCTCCATGGGTCTCACCCCGCTAGGCGGCGTCATGATGGGCACCCGCACCGGCGACCTCGACCCCTCCGTCATGGACTACCTCTGCAACTGCACCGGCAAATCCGTCGACGAGATGTACGACATCTTCAACAAGAAATCCGGCCTTCTTGGCGTCTCTGGCGTCTCCAGCGACACCCGCGACGTCGAAGCCGCGGCCAAAGAAGGCAATGAACGTGCCTTAACCTGCGTCAAGCTCTTCGCCCGCAGGGTCGCCGACTACATCGGCCAATACTATGTCCGCCTCGGCGGCGCCGACATGATCATCTTCTCCGCGGGTATCGGCGAAAACAGCGACTACCTCCGCGAGATGATCCTCCGCGACGTCGAAGAAGCCCTGGGCCTCAAGATCGACTATCAGAAGAACATCGGTCTCCGTGGCAAAGAAGAGACGCTCTCCCTCCCCTCCTCCAAGATCAAAGTCATCGTCTTGCCGACTGACGAGGAAGTCATGATCGCCCGCGATTGCCTCAGGAGAATCGAAAATGGCCGCATCTAAACTCGACCCCATCATCGCCGAATACGGCAAAGCCCACAAAAAAGAATTCCATCAGATCTACCGCGCGATCGAGCGTTACGAGAAGATCGTGGTCTTCCGCCATCTCAAGCCCGACTACGACGCCATGGGCACGCAGATGGGCATGGTCGCCTTCCTCAAGGACAACTTCCCCGAGAAGGAAATCCATTTCGTCGGCGACAACCACGTCACCTTCACCCCGCGCATCTTCCCCGAGACCGAGAATCTCCCCGAGAGCTGGTTCAGGGAGAATAAGTTCCTCGCCATCATCGTCGACGTCGGCGACGCCGAACGCGTGGCCGACCCGCGTTTCAAACACGCTTCCTACAAGATTAAAATCGACCACCACCCCTGCAAGAAGGAGATCGCCAAGGCCAAGGTCTGTGACCTTGACATGGCCGCGGCGGCCGAACTCGCGGTCGATATCCTCCTCAATTGGAAAGGCAAGACCATCTCCAAGGAAGCCGCCTATTGGTTCTATATCGGCATCGTCGGGGATTCGGGACGCTTCCTCTTCTCCTCGACTTCGCCCCATACCTTCGCCGTCGCGCAGGCTTTGCTGGCCACGGGCATCGAGTTACCGCCTCTATATCAAAGGATGTATGAGAAGAACCTCGATTCGCTTCGCTCCTTAGCCTATATCCTTAGCCACTTCCAGGTCTCCCCCCATGGCGTGGCCTACTATTGCTTGCCTAAGGATGTCCAAGACGAGCTCCACATCACTCCCGAGCAAGGGAAAGAGCACGTCAACACCTTCTCCAACATCGAAGGCATCAACGCTTGGTGCTCCATCACCGAGGACCCCAACCCCAAGGATTATTGCTGGCGCATCTCCATCCGTTCCAAAGCCAAGGACATCTCCCCCATCGCCTTTAAATACGAAGGCGGGGGACACGCCCAAGCTAGCGGCGCCAAGATCAAGGACCTGACGGTGCTTCCGAAATTCATCGAGGACCTCGACGCCCTGTTCATCGACGAATAAGACGTTTGGCCGCGGCGAAAACCCGCGGCTTTTTCTTGCGCGAACCCTTTAGGATGGCGGCGCGTTGAGCTATAATCATAAGGCTATGAACTTCCTGCCCCTGCACGTGTATACCGGATACAGTTTCCTGCGCAGCGGGATGAGTTTGCCTGCCTTTGTGGCGGCGGCCAAAGCGCGGGGGCAAAGTCACGTAGCCATCAGCGACCTTTCCTCGATGACGGGCTTCCCGGAGCTGACGATGCTATGCCAAAAAGCGGGGCTAAACCCCGTCTACGCGATGGACTTATCCTTTGAGGGGCTTAATTTCACATTCCTCATCAAAAGCGAGCAAGGCTACCGTAACTTGATGAAGTTGGCGTTGCTGAATAGCCAGGAGAAGACCTCGTTAGAGGAGATTAAAGCCCATCAGGAAGGCCTATGGGTCATCTTGGATTTAGCTTCCCCGGCCATGATGGAACGGAACAAAACCCCTTATGAGGATCTTTCCGCCTATCTGATGAAGCTTTCCAAAGGGTTTTCCCGTTTCGCCTTAGGCATCCCCTATTTGCCCAAGCGTCCCGACTACATCGAATATGTCCGCGGGTTCTTGCGGAAATACCCTTACGAGCGCCTCGCCTTCCCCCACATCCGTTACCTGAAAAAAGGCGACGCGATCGCTTTGTCCATCGTCGAAGCCATCTCCACCGACGCGACCTTGGAAGAAAAAGAACTCGAAGGCGACCAATATTATTTAGAGGACGGAATCTTATCTTCGTTCTATACCCCGGAAGAATTAGAAGCCCCGATGCGACTTATCGAAGGCACAACGTTTGTCTTTGAGAAAAAGCGCGGCGCGTTGCCCGAATACCCGAACGAAGAAGGTTTAGACTCCGTTTCCGCCTTAAGGAAGGCCGCTCTCGAAGGCTTGCAGCGGCGCGTTCCAGGATATAGCGAAGAATATAAGAACCGTTTAAATTACGAACTTAGCGTCATTGAGCGCATGGGTTATAGCGACTATTTCCTCATCGTCGCCGACTATGTGCGCTACGCCAGGGAACATGGCATCTCCGTCGGCCCAGGCAGAGGTTCTGGCGCGGGCAGTTTGGTGTCGTATTCCTTGGACATCATTTCGGTCGATCCGTTGAAGTTCGGCCTTCTATTCGAGCGTTTTCTCAGCCCGGAGCGTCAATCGATGCCGGATATCGACGTGGACTTCGCGGATATCCGCAGGGACGAAGTCGCCATTTACCTCCAGCAAAAATACGGTCACGACCACGTCGCCCATATCGTCACCATGCAGACCCTCGGGGCGAAAGCCTCCATCCGCGATATCGGAAGGGTCTTTGGCTATGAGCCTCGCCATATCGATATCTTGGCCAAAGCCATCGGTCCCAATAATCTTAGCCTGCGCCAAAACTACAAAACCAACGCCGCCTTCCGTTCCCTCGTCGACAGCGACCCCTACTATTTGCAAATCGTCTCCCTCGCCTCCAAGGTCGAAGGATTGCCCCGCCAAGCGGGACTGCACGCGGCCGGCATCGTCTTAAGCAAGGACCCCCTTGAAGACATCGTCCCCGTCAATGACAACCAAGGTGTCGGCTATGTGGCCCAATACGAGATGAATTACCTTGAGGATCAAGGCGTCTTGAAGATGGACTTATTGGGCCTAAGGAACTTGACCTTGGTGGACCATTGCCTGGACTTGCTTCGCCATAGTAGAGGCATCGCCTTGGATTACCAAACCTTGCCCTATGACGACCCAGAGGCCATCGCTTTAATTGGAAAATGCAAGACCATGGGCTTGTTCCAATTGGAATCATCTGGCATGAACCGCGCGATTTCCACGGTAAAACCCACTTCTTTTTCCGATGTCGTCGCGATTATCTCCCTATTCCGTCCTGGCCCAATGGAGAACATTCCTTCCTTCGCTCGGCGCAAAGCCGGGCAAGAGCCCATCGCCTATTTATCCCCACTTCTTGAGCCGATTCTCAAAGAAACCTATGGGGTCATCGTCTATCAGGAGCAGATCATGCAAATCGTCACCGCGTTGGCGGGCTTTAGCTATGGGCAAGCCGATTTGTTCCGCAGGGCCGTCAGCAAAAAAGACGCGACCAAACTCGCCGCCTTGAAAGACGGGTTTATCAATGGTTGCCTCAATAACCACGTCGACTTGGCGACGGCGGATAAGGTCTATGAGTTGATCTTTAAATTCGCGGACTATGGCTTCAATAAATCCCACGCGGTCGCCTATGGTATGCTCGCGTGCCAAATGGCCTATCTTAAAGCCCATTACCCGATCGAATTCTATTGCGCGATTCTCGATGGCACTTCTTCCAATGACCCCAAGTTCCCTTCCCTCATCTATGAGATCAAAGGTTCGGGCATCGCGTTCGCCTTACCCGCGATCAACAAAGCCAGCATCCGCTTCCTGCCTAGCGAAGGCAAAATCATGTTCCCCTTAACGGGCATCAAAGGCATGAATGGCAACTTGGCCTATAAGATCGTCGAGGAACGTATCAATAACGGCCCTTACAAAGACTATTTCGACTTTGCTTTAAGGACCAAACGCTTTGGCTTGAACGTGTCTTTGCTGGTCAAACTCGTGGATGCGGGCTGCATGGATGAATTCGGCTATTCCCGCGCGAGATTGAGATTGGCCGCCGATAGCGCCATCCGTTATGCGGAGATGTTCACGGGCGATTCTGGCCAGGAAATCCTTTTAGGGTTAGACTTCCCTCGTCCCGAAATCCCCGTCGTCGCCGGTGACCGCATGGATGATTTGCTTTCCGAGCGCGACACGCTAGGCTTAATGCTTTCGGGCTCGCCTTTGGAAACCAAGGCAGAGGAAATCAAAAAGCAAGGCTTAAAGCGGCTTAGCGAACTGCCCTATTCCAAATTTACCCAAACCTATGCCGGCGTCGTCGCCAAGTGCAAATCCGTAACCACCAAAAAAGGCACGAGAATGGCCTTCTTAACCCTTTATGATGAAGAAAGCATCGTGGAAGTCGTGCTCTTTGCGGAAACATACGATAAGGCCTACCCTTTCTTAAAAGAAGGAGCCTTGGTCAAAGCCACCATTTATAAAAACCGTAACAAAGAGGGCTATGCCTGCTCTATGGTCGAATTATTGTAGGAGTTATTGTCATGGAAAAGAAAATGATTGTCATCGATGGAAATAGTCTTCTCTTTCGCGCTTTTTACGCGACATATTACGGAGACCCCACTTCGATCATGAGGACGAAGGATGGGACGCCGACCAATGCCATCTTCGCTTTCTCGAACATGCTTTCGAAAATCCTGCAAACCCTAAAAGGAGGCGAATCCATCTTCGTCGGTTTCGACTCCGATTCGAAAACCTTCCGCAAAGATGAATTCGAGCAATATAAGGCCAACCGTAAACCCGCTCCGGAAGAATTGATTCCCCAATTCCCGATGTCCCGCGAACTGTTGGACGCTTTAGGTATCGTCCACTATGAGGAACATGGCATCGAAGCGGACGATATCTGCGGCACCGTCGCCAAAAAAGCCGGCGCGATGGGTTATAAGGTCGACGTCTATACTTCCGACAAAGATTATCTTCAGCTTATCGATGACAACATCACCGTTCGCCTTATCCGCAAGGGATTAAGCGACATCGATTCTTTGACTCCCTCTTCAATGAAAGAGGAATTCGGATTTGACCCCCTGCAGATCATCGATTATAAAGGCCTTCGCGGAGACTCCAGCGATAACCTTCCCGGCATTCCTGGAATCGGGGAGAAAACCGCCGTCAAATTGATTTCGGAATATGGTTCTTTTGACGCGATCGTTGACGCTGCAAAGAACGGACAAATCAAAGGGAAAATGGGTCAGAATATCGTCGCTGGAGAGGAACTTGGAAGGACGTGCTACCGCCTGGCCACCATCCTTATCGACGCCGACCTTCCTTTCGACATCTCCTCGCTAGAATATGGCGGTTATAGTTTCTCCGAAGTCAATTCCTTCTGCCGCAAATACGAACTGAAGCAATTCCTTTCTCGCCTTCCCAACTCCCTCAAGAAAGGCGATGAAAGCACTGCCCTTCCAGACATCCAAATCGTGGAAAGATTACCCCAATTAAGCGCATCTAGAATCGGTGTTGCCATCGATATGGCCTCGACCTTGTATCATGAAGAGCCCATCCTTGGCATCGCCATTAGCGATGGTAAATCCATCTATTACATCAACGAAGACAAGATATCCTCGGACGCCTATCTAAAGCAGTTGCTAGAAGATAAGTCCGTCCTCAAAAACACTTATGATTATAAGTCCACCTACGTGGCGTTAAAACGTCTTGGAATCACCATCGAAGGCGTCGATTTCGACGTTCTGCTCGCCGCGTATTTACTGGATTCTTCGATGACGGATAATGTCTCCTTGGTCTTCTCTTCCTTCGGGACAGATGTCACAAGTGAAGGGGATAGCAATTCCTTATTTAGCCAAAATAATCCGACTTTTACAGGGAAAATCGCACATTTCTCCCTAAAGCATCGAGATAAGGCCATCGTGTCTTTAAAAGAAAACGAGGCTTATCAGCTTTTCGTGGATATCGAAATGCCCTTAGCCCGCGTCCTTGCCGACATGGAGTTAGAAGGCTTCCCCATCGACAAAGAGGAATTGCTATCCATCGGCGAGGAATACCGTAAAAAAAGAGATGCCTTGGAAAAAGAAATCCATGAGATGGCCGGTTATAAGTTCAACATCTCCTCTCCAAAACAAGTCGGTGAGCTGCTTTTCACCAAACTTTTATTGGCCGATGGCAAAGCCCCCGGCACCAGCGTGGAAGTCCTCCGCAGCATCGCCCATAAGCATCCGATCGTGAACAAGATCCTAGAATACCGTAAGTACTCTAAGCTGGTCTCCACGTATATCGATGGGCTCACCCCGCACATCCGCGACGATAGGAAAATCCATACCTATTTCAACCAAGCGCAGACCACGACCGGGCGCCTTTCTTCCTCCAATCCGAACATGCAGAACATTTCGGCCAGAGACCCTGAATCGAAGCAAATCCGGAAGGCTTTCTTTTACCCTGATGAACACGTTTCCATCGCTTCGTTTGACTATGGGCAAATCGAGCTTCGCATCCTTGCCGCGTTGTCCCACTGCAAAGCGTATATTGACATTTTTTCCTCCGATAGGGACGTCCACTCCGAAACCGCGAGGAAAATCTTCTCTATCCCCGATGACGAAGAAGTTCCTTCCTTGCTCAGAAGGAGGGCGAAAGCCGTCAATTTCGCCATTATTTATGGTGTCACCCCTTTTGGCTTAGCCGATCAAATCGAAGGCACCCCTGGCGAGGCGGTGGAGCTTATCACCTCCTTCAAACACCACTACCCTGAGGTAGACCAATATCTCCAATCCATCCTAACCGGCGTCGAGCAAAAAGGATACGTCACCACCATGTTTGGGCGTCGCCGTTACCTACGCGAGGTTACCGATCCTAATTACGCTAAGCGTGAGGCTGCCCGACGCGCCGCCTTAAACGCGCCGGTACAAGGCTCTGCTGCCGACTTGATTAAGATCGCCATGCTAAAGGTCGATCAGCTCCTCCGCGATGGCGGGTACAAATCCAAGATGGTCCTCCAGATTCACGACGAACTTCTTTTCAAAGTCTACGATGATGAAAAGGACGAATTGATGCCCAAGATTGAAAAGATCATGGTCGAATGTGTCGAATTGCCTGTAAGGCTCACCGTCGAATCCTCCATCGGCAAGACGTGGTACGACGCGAAGGACTAATGTATGCCTGAACTTCCCGAAGTAGAAACCGTAAGACGGCTCCTTGAGCGCACCGTCGTTGGTAAAACCATTTCCTCCATTGAGGTATACCGAAATGCCAATATCGATAGCGATTTTGATGAATTTCATGCGCTTTTGCAGGGAAAAACGATTGTTGAAGTCTTGCGAAAAGGAAAAGTATTAGGTTTTAACTTCGACAATCAATACGTCGTAACCAGCCACCTTCGAATGGAAGGCAAGTACTTTTATAACGATTGTCACGAGGAACGTTCGAAGCACGATATTCTTTGTTTTGCCTTCACCGATGGCAGCGAGCTGGTTTATAACGACGTCCGCAAATTCGGCCACCTATGTCTGTTCCCCTACGATCGATACCTTCATGAATCCGACTTCGCTAAGCTAGGGCCTGAGCCTTTTGATATCGATCCGAAGCAGTTCCATCGTTGCTTAAAAAGAAGATCCGGAAATATCAAGAAAGCCCTGATGGACCAGACCTTGATTTCAGGTATTGGGAATATCTATTGCGACGAGACTTTGTTCGCATCGAAATTACACCCGCTCACCCCTGCCCGCTCCATCTCCTTGGCCAAGGCGAAAGAGATTATTGAACATGCAAAAAGGATTCTAAACGACGCCATCGAGGAAGGCGGTTCGACCATTCGCTCCTATCACCCAGGAAAAGGAATCGACGGTTTGATGCAATCCAAATTATTGGTCTACGACAAGCCTGGAACACCCTGCCCAAGATGTGGGTTTCCGCTAGATAAAATCTTCGTTGACCAGCGTGGTTCAACCTATTGTCCAAAATGTCAACGAAATCCTCTTTCCCCATTTGTTGTTGGCGTCACTGGCCCCATCCATTCAGGAAAATCAACCGTCAGCAAATATCTTCAAAGTAAAGGATTCAAGCTCTTTGACGCGGACAACGTCGCCCATAACGCTTATCTTGACGCTGGCGTAAAAGAGCAAATCATCGCCCTGCTTGGGCCAAAGAGTTATCAAAAGAAAAAGCCCAATACCGCCTACATTCGCCAAATTATCTCTGCAAATCAGCATTTAATTAAGATACTCAATGCCATTATTCATCCCTACGTCACACAACAAGCAGTCGATTTTATCGCCAAACAAAAACCTTCGGCCAATATAGTCTTAGATGTCCCTCTTCTCTTTCAAAGTCATATGGATGAGCTTTGCCAAACCACCATTCTAGTCCTTTCTGGCGACGACCATCGCCGCGAAAGGCTATTAAACGAAGGTAGAAATGCGGACGCTCTTTTGTCAATAAATAAAGGCTATCCAGTCGATTCAATTAAGAAAAAAGCACGTTTCTTCTTATATAACGATTCGTGCCTAGATGACCTTTATTCAACGATTGATTCCTGGCATCTTATTTAATGGAAATTGATGCTTGTAACATCATATTCCTTGCGGCATTTTCTTTTCAGCAGCTCCGATAATTGTTCGGCGCGGACATCCCCGATTTTTGGTTTGTACATGCTCGCGATTTGGGCGATTGTGAAGTCGCTGGCAAAAGCCGTAGGCAGCCCAGCTTTTTCCCTATTATTGAGGATAGGATAAAGAATATTGGTGTAAACGTATTCGGTCTTGTATTCGTTCCCGAAGTCATCGAAAACCAAGATGGAGGCGGAGGAAAGTTCCTGAATCAGGGCTTCAAAGCCATCGTGGTCACTGATGGACTTTTCTTTGAGCTCATTAAGAAGGGAACCTGTATCAACGAATGCGCCAGGTTTGCCTTTCGAAGTAATGTAATTAGCTAAACAAGCGAGCATATAGGTTTTTCCCGAGCCCGCCCTGCCATTTAGGAAGAGCCAACGGTCTTCACCCTTGGCGATACCGGCCATAGCTAACAGGGATTCTTTTCTGGAAGCTTTCGATTTTTCGATGGTCTTTAAACTAGCGTCGCGCCAATCCTCGGGGAAGGAGCAACGAATATAACGTTCCCGAAAGGAAGCCAAAGAAAGCATCTTCTCGCAGGGATCATAGTGGCGGACGATATATTCGCCATCGCGTTGCAAATGAAGTTGGAAATGAGGATGGAGTTTGTCGCAATTACCAAGCCCTGGGCAATTCGCACAATAATGGGCATCTTCTTGGAAATCCAGCAGCGCCGCGATGTTCTTTTTGGCTTCTGCTGAGGTCAATTTCAAATCGTTTTGGATGACCGGGTAAACAATAGGGTCATTCTTTAAAGACGTCAGCTCGGACGAAATCAACGAATCGATCTCGGGGTTGTTGAAGGCTTTGGGGTCAATCTTAATGCGTTTCATGGTTTAGTCTTTGAACAAATCCGCCAAAGCGGCATCCACCTCTTCGTCGGTCACTTCACGGTTAATGTTATCATCATTATCCGCTTTTTGCTCTTGATGTTTGACTTGCGGCTCAAAATACGTAGGTTTCGTCGGCTCAGGATCCACCGCTTTTTTCTTTCTTCTACGCGAGCGGAGCAAATAATCCATGGCGTCTCGAGCGGAACGGCATCCCTCACGAACCATCGCCGCGGCGATTTTTTCGCAATACGCCGAGGGCAAGGTATTGTCATTGGTAGTAAGTACCCAATCGATAAGCGCATTGACGCAGGGGCCAGGTAAGCCGATTTTCATCATTAAGCGCTCCACTAGTTTTAAGTCTGAATCCGCCGGGGCATGATTGTTCTGGAGCAAAGAAAGGAAGCGAGCCGGCGGCAATTCATCCATCAGCCTAACCTTTTGGGCGAGGACGGAATCCGATTGTATGTTCGAAGATTCACCCTGCTCTTTTCTCATGAAAGGAAATGGCATCGACTGCGATGCTTGGCGGGATAAGGTTGCGATATCAAGCTTTTTGCCAATCGGCGCATTCACGCGAATGCATCCGTAAGCAAGTTCGGCGATGGCCTTCTCGGAAAGAGAATATAAAGTGGCAATTTTTTCAATATCTTTGAGTTCTGCAGAGGAAAGAGCCCCTTTCCGTAGTCCAAACCCCTCCAAATCACGTTGGAATTGAACCGTATCAAAGCCGGTCTTGGCTTGGGCTTTTCCCAGTGATGTCTGCCCTTCAGATGTCGAAAGATAAAATTTCGCATCGAAGGAAGGTTTAAAGATTTCGGGGAAGGAAGCGCTGACTTCTTCCATGTCCAAGATGGCCTCTTCTCCTTGGTGGCGCTTTAGGATCTTGGCGTATTGTTCTTCGCCTAATTTCCCCTTTAACGTTCCGGCAAGCATGATGTCCGAGGAAAACTCTTGCCCATGTAGAGGGGCAAACAAACAATAGGCAAACAGATTTACGTCGCCTTCTTTTTGGATGAAAGTACGAACTAGGCCGACCGCCTCAAGTTTGCCCAATGCGGTTTCGAATTCGCCTGGGCTACGTTCGAGCACGGACAACAGATTCTGGTGAATGTTCGTCGAGCCGTCTTCCCGCGTCAAAGCAAGATAGGCGGCAAAGGCGTCTGGACCCACCAAAGGCAAATAAAAATCCGTCAGCGAGGCGATATCGATGTCGGCGTCGCCATAGCAACGCTTGGTTTTATAAAAATCACGGGCACTGACGGGTTTCATCGTGGGCATATCTTATCATTCAGGCCTTGGAATCTAAAGCAAAGAATTTAGAAGCCATCGATGTTTTTCGAAGTTATTCACACCATAGTTGGCGTGTTATCAAACAAAAATTAAGTTACGCACACTTTCCACAAAATGTTTAAGCGGCGAAATCTTGGTCCAAATTGGCGATGAAACGAAGTTTAGGATAATCCTTCTCTAGCGCGGAAACAATGTCTTGAGCGATGTCTTCTTGCTTGCGTTTGGCATCGAAATCGATGATCAAGTCGAAGGAGACCAATTCCCGTTCATCATCGTAATAGAAGCCATGGCATTGCAGGATTTCTTTATCCTGGTGGACGAGGTTAAAAAGCTTCGTTTTGATTTCTTTTGCCAAAGGGTCAGATTCATTGCTGGCATAGATGCCGACGGTCATCAAGATTTTATGTTCCTGGTACATGTAAGCCTGGATCTCGCGTTCTAAAGCGAAGATTTCTCTCGCGGTCAGTTCGTCATCGACCTCGATGTGGATGGAACCAATGGAACGGCCTTCGCCATAGTTATTAACGACGAGGTCATAGGCCCCTTTGACGCCTGGATGGGCGCAAATTTGGGCTTTGATTTCAGAGGCAAGTTGGTCGTCGATACGGTCGCCAAGAATCGGAGACAAAGAATCGCGCATTGCCAAAAAGCCGGATCTGATGATGAATAAGCCAATGAAGATACCGACATAGCCTTCCAAATAGACATTGGCGAAGTGAGAAATTAACGCAGCAATCAATGTACCAGCGGATAAGGCCGCGTCAAATAACGCGTCCGTGCCGGAATTCTTCACCGCGCCAGAGTCCAACTTCTTTCCACGAATGCGGAAGAAGAGTCCTAACGCTAACTTAGCCGCGATACCAATGGAGATGATGAGGAAGGCAACCCAGTCGTATGAAGTCTTTTCGCCACGTACCAAAGAGGTGATAGATTCATATACCGCGCTGCAGCCGGCGAAAAGAATCAAGGCAGCCACAACGGTTGCGGTCAAGTATTCGATGCGGCCATAACCGAACGGATGTTTTTTGTTCGGACGCTTGGCCGATAATTTCGTCCCAACGATGGTCACGGTAGACGATAATGCATCGGATAAGTTATTAATCGCATCCGAAATAATAGAACTTGAGCCAGTTAAAATACCAATGAAAGCCTTCGCGGCCACTAATGCAACGTTACCCAAAATCCCGATGAAGGAAGTCTGGATGATCTTTTTATTACGAATCTTCTCTTCCATAGTTATGACACCTGATTAAGCATTTTATAGCAAAGGGTATATAAAGTTGTCGCTTCTTCTTGAGTGAAATCCATGCAGCATCCAATCTGCATCGGAATGGATTCGGCACGCTTCCTCAGCTCTTCGCCAGACTTGGTCAGCGCGATAAACCGAAAGCGAGAGTCCTCCCCTTTGGTCTTTTCCAAGAAGCCTTTGGAAACGAGTTTATTGAGAAGCGGCGATAAAGTGCCCGAATCCAAGTGGACGCGTTCACCTATTTCGTTGACGCTCGCCACCTTCCTCTCCCACATTACCAACATCACGATATATTGAGTATAGGTAAGGCCCAGCGGTTCAAGGAAAGGTTCGTAACGCCGAACCAAAGCCTTCGCAGCCGCATAGAGGGGAAAGCAAAGCTGATTCTCGAGCAATAGCGGATCGAATTTGCCTTGCACTTACAAAATCTCCGCGATTTTGGCTTCGAACTTAGCCGGTTTCTCCGCAGGCCCAAAACGATCGATGACGTTACCTTCACGGTCGACCAAGAATTTGGTGAAATTCCATTTAATACGGCCTTTTTGCTGAGATTTTAGGTACGTATAGAGAGGATCTTCCTTACCGCCGTTGACGTCGATCTTATGGAATTGCTTGAACGAGACGTTGTATTTGAAGGTGCAGAAAGAATGGATTTCCTCATCGGTACCCGGGGCCTGACGGAAGAATTGGTTGCAAGGGAAATCGAGGATTTCGAAGCCCTGCTCTTTGTATTTGTCGTATAACGCCTGAAGGCCTTCGTATTGCGGGGTGAAGCCGCAGCCGGTCGCCGTGTTGACGATGAGGAGGACTTTTCCTTTGTAGTCGGCGAGGGAGATGTCGTTGCCGCTCATATCGCGGACGGTGTAATCATAGATAGATGCCATGTTGTTTGCTCCTTATTGGATCTAGATAAATTGTATGCAATATATTTATTCATGCAAGGGGCATTTTGAAAAAGGCATCGATTTTCTCGAAGCCTCGATTCATTAATTGTCGCGTAAGGCGATGACGGGATCTTTCCGTGACGCCCCGGCGCTTGGCGCGATGCCGGCGATGAACGTCAGCAGGATAGATACCGCCAACAACAATAACGCGAATTGCGGCGCGAGGAACGCGCTGAAGGAGCCTTCTACCAGATGTCCCACCAGCAACGAGATGGGGATATCGAGGATATAGGTCACCAATACGCCGATGACGCCCGCCACCGCGCCGATGGTGATGGCTTCCATGGAGAAGATGCGTTTGATATCTTTCTTTCTCGCGCCTAGTGCACGCATAATGCCGATTTCCTTGGTTCTTTCGATGACGGAGACATAGATGATGATGGCGATCATGACAGAGCTGACTACCAAGGAGATGGCCGCGATCGCCGATAAGACGACGGTGATCGCATTCGTTACCATCGATAACACCGAGGTGATCGATTCCGCAAGGTCGGTATAGATGATGCTTTCATCATAGGTACGCGTGCGGTTATATTCATCGATGTAGGCCTCGATTTTGGCTTTGTCGTCAAAAGACTTAGGATAGATTGAAATCGATGTCGGTGTCTTATCCGCGCCGAAGGAAAGCATATTCGCCTCGTAGGAAGTCAGGCGGTTGAAGGCTTGCCCGGTAAGGACATTGGTCTCCGGCGTGGCCTTCTGGGCGAGGGCGATTCGGCTAGCCGCGCCATCGTTCAATAACTTATCCGTAAGTTTTGAAGTATAGAGGAGACCTTCGGAGAGGAATGAGCTTGAAGAAGTCGGTTTTTGCCGCAAAATGCAGGTTATTTTTGCTTTTAATGACGTTGTTCCCGATAAATTATAGAGGTTTTCGTAGTCCGTTCTAGCCGCATATACGCCATCATTTTCCTGATAAAAATCATCGTTCCCGAGGACCTGGTATTCTTTGCCGAGGAAGTCGGCGGAAGTATAGGTTTCCTGCACGGCAAAGCCCATGGAGGATAAAGCGGTGTCGTCAAGTTGGTTATAGGTATTGACGACCAAGCCTAATTGATTGGCTTCCGTCGGGTAATCGCCCGCGAGGATATCATATTGGGAAAGGATGAAATCCTTGTAATCTGGAACTTCGCTAAATAAGGAATTGCCTAGGCCTAAGCTAGCAAGCATGTTATCTGAGCCCGAAGGGACTTTGCCATAGTTGTTCCCGTTTTGGTAGATGACATTGAGAGCCACGCCATGCCCGTAGACGATGGAGTTATAGGTTTTGGGATTGAGTTTGCCTAGATAATCGAGAAATTCCGAACTGAAGTCATTTTTATGTTGGGAGGAAGTGCGCTGGGTGTCGCGGGCATAATACTCGTCCGAAGAGGGATATTGGCTGCGGTCACCATTGCCGAAGAAGGATGAGACGGTCATCGTCGTCGAGGGGATGGAAATCGGGAATCCCGCGAGGGAATCGCCTTCCATGGCGGACACTTTCTGGCTGATGCCGTTGGATAACGATAAGACCAAGCCGATACCGATAATACCGATGCTGCCTGCAATAGAGGTGGCGATGGTACGACCTTTTTTGGTAAGCAAGTTCTTTCCCGAGGACTTCAAGGCCTCAAAGAAGCTCATCGAGGTGCCTTTTTGTTTTTTGTTCTCCTCTGGTTTGACGGAGACTTCCTCGTTAAAAGGTTTGGAATCACTTTGAACTTGACCATCGAGCATTTCGATGACGCGGTCGCTGTAACTCGAGGCGATATCGAGGTTATGGGTGACCATGATGACCAAGCGCGTCTTGGCAATCTCGGAGAGCAATTCCATGATCTGGGTGCTGGTTTTGCTATCTAGCGCGCCGGTAGGTTCGTCGGCAAGAAGAATATCAGGGCTATTGACCAGGGCCCTGGCGATGGCGACGCGCTGCTGCTGGCCGCCAGAGAGCTGGCTGGGCTTTTTCTTTAGTTTGTCCCCAAGACCGACTTCTTGCAGCATCTTGGTCGCGCGCTGCTTCCGTTCCCTCTCGCCGATGCCCGAAAGCGATAACGCCATCGTAACGTTATCCAAAACATTCAGATGAGGAATGAGGTTATAACTTTGGAAGACGAAACCGATGCGGTGATTACGGTAAGCGTCCCAATCCGTGTCTTTATAGGATTTCGTGGACACGCCATCGATGAGGATATCCCCTTCATCATATTGGTCGAGCCCACCGATGACATTGAGCAACGTAGTCTTGCCACAACCACTGGGGCCGACGATCGAGACCAAGCCCTTTTCTTCAAATTTAACGCTGACACCATTTAACGCCGTGACGGATTCGTCACTAACGCGATAAGCTTTATGAATATTCGATAATTCAATCATGGTCCAAACCTCCGGCGACTATTAAATAGTCAAAGCGGGGTTTTGCATAGAAGAATGCGCTTTTTCTGTCAAGTTTCGTTCAAAACCTGCGAGTCAGATGTAGCATATGCCATGAAAATACAAGAAAACCGCCTTTCGGCGGGGGTTTCTTATTGTGGTGGCCCAAGCCGGACTTGAACCGGCGACACACGGATTTTCAGTCCGTTGCTACTACCAACTGAGCTACCGGGCCGCAATACGCTTGGCGGACCATACGAGATTCGAACTCGTGATCTCTTCCGTGACAGGGAAGCATGTTAGGCCGCTACACCAATGGTCCGTTGGAAAGCGCAGGAGTATTATGGGCAAAGTCAAGTCAGTATGCAAGCAAATATTTTCGAAAAGTGAAGAAAAGTGTCCGAATTGGGGAATGACATAGCCTCATTTCTCAAAGGTCTCCACTCGTTTCGTCGATTATTCCATCAGTTTGTAGCCTCCCAACCCCTGGCAGTTGGGCTTAACTTGGAAAAAATATGGAGCATCTCCTGCTCACCCCTTTTTCCTAGACGACTCGGATTCGCTTCAAAAGAAAGGACAACTTAAAGTAGACCTTACGCGCGTTACGTGGTAAATTTGCCCTGCATGATTCATTTGCTCATCGTTGGAAATAAGCACGCCGCAAAAGGCCTGCTGATCATCGCCCTATCGTTTTTAAAGCACAACGACTCTCCCGTGAGCATCCATTTTCTGACGATGGACCATTCCCAAGTCGACCCGAGGTTCGTACCTCCTAGCGACGCCCAGATCGACTACGTCCGTAAGTTACTGCAGCAAAGCAACCCCTCCTCCGACATTTTCGTCTATGACGTCGGCGAGGAATTCAGGGCAACCAAATGGCACCGGAAGTTCAACCGTTCTTCATACACGCCTTATGCCCTATTACGACTATTCTCCGACAAACTTAATTTGCCCGATAAAGTTCTATATTTAGACACCGACACCTTCATTTTGGGTAACATCAAGCCTCTTTATGAGACGGAGATGGGCGACCACGAATTCGCCGCCTGCTACGACCAACTAGGCACCTTCTGGATCAGCGCCAATTACCAAAATTCCGGAGTTTTGCTGATGAATATGAAGCGAATCAAGGAAACGGGTCTTCTCCATAAATGCCGGAAATTCTTAGCAAAACGCCATCCGATTCTCGCCGATCAAGACGCGTTGAACGCGATGGTCCTGCAAAAGCAATTCCTCCCGCAGGTCTATAACGAGCAGAAACATAGCCATGACGATACCGTCATCCGTCACTTCTCCAAGACGCTGCGTTGGATTCCCTTTTTCCATACCCTAAATGTCAAGCCGTGGGACGTCGACCGCATTCATAAGGTCGACGATTATTCTCGTTACCAGGATGTTTTGGAAGATTTCCTGTCCCGAAAGGAAGAGTTCGAGCAACTATGAGTCAAAACGAAGCCGATGCCGCCGCGCGCAAAGCCAGGCGCAAAAAGAACATTGCTTATGTCATCATCTTCGCCTGTTTGGTGGCGTTGGTGCTGATTTTGATTTTCTCTTTTGGCGACATCTCCAAGATGGGCGCAACATTATCCGAGGTCATTCAAGGAAATAACGTCATTTGGCTCGTGGTCGCCATCTTGTGCGCTTTTACTTTTTTCGCGCTTTATCCGGTACCTTTGATGATTATCTCCCGCAACTGCAACCTTAAGACGAAACGGGGCAATTTATGGCTCATTGGCAACAGCGAGCACTTCTATAACGGCGTTACCCCTTCTTCCGTCGGTGGGCAGCCGTTCCAGGCCTATGGCCTCCACCAAGGCGGCGATGACGGGGCTTCCGCCACCGGCGTCATCTTGATGAACTATATCAATATCGTCCTTTGTTCGGTCATTTTCGGCTTTGTGTCCTTGATCTTCTACCCGAAATACATCCAGGGCCTTTCCAACATCAAAGGTTTGCCCATGGACCTCTCCTCACTCCAATGGATCGCGGTCCTCGGGATCATCCTCAACGCCGTCAACTTAGCGTTCTTTTGCCTCTTGGGTTTCTCCAAGACGGTTCGTGGTTGGATTACCGCCTTGGTCCGTCTATTGCTTAAACCTAAGTGGATCAACAAAAGGCTAGGCCGCTTCTATCCGGCGTTAGAAAAATATCTTACGGACACGCAGGAAACCGCCATCAACGTATTAAAACACTGGAAATCCTTCCTGCTCGCCGTCGTCACCAGGCTATTGATTCTTTCCTTCTGCTACGCCATTCCTTTCTTCTTGATGATGGGTATGCCGTCGTTAGACATCCACCCTTCCGACTTCTGGATTTGTTTCTTTGGGAACGCGTTCGCCACCGTCTGCGTGGCTTGGTTCCCTAGTCCTGGCGCCGTCGGCGCGGGCGAGGTTGTCGGGGCTATCGTCCTTGGCTCCATCACGGTCAAATCTGGCGCCCCACTCGACTATAACGTGGCTCAAGCCGTCAGTTTGCTCAACCGTGGCCTCTCCTTATACTTCATCTTGATTTTAAGCTTCGTAGCCTCGTTGATCTTTGAAATCCGCGTCAGCAGGCAAAAGCCCGCTCTCCCCGAAATTCAAGAAAAAGAAGAGGACTCCACCCCTTCTGAGAATTAAAAAAGCCAAGAGGCTCTTGTTTCCTTTCCTATCTCTAGAAAAGTGGGCACCTTGGTCCGCCTTTAGGATTCTCCCATCACTTAATGGAGGAGCATTCAACACGGGCTTCGTCCAGTCAGGTTCCCTAATTAACAATGTAGGGAAGCGTTATACCTCTTGACGACTTTATTGTAACCAAATCGGCGCGATATGCCACCCCATGACTTTGTACACTGTAAAAAGAAAACCAAGGAATTACCCTTGGCTTCTTTATAAAATTCGAATTAATAATTTTTCGCTTCAAGTTCGAAATAGGATTTCGGATGCTTGCAGACGGGGCAGAGTTCAGGAGCAAATTTGCCAACGTGGATATGTCCGCAGTTGCGGCATTTCCAAACGGTGACGTCCTCGGAGATGAAGACCACGCCGCCTTTGACGCTTTCGAGAAGTTTCTTATAACGTCTTTCGTGATGCTCTTCGATCTTGGCGACCATGCGGAACTTCGCGGCGATCTCTTTGAAGCCTTCCTTTTCGGCGATCTCGGCGAACTTCGGATACATATCGGTCCATTCTTCGTTCTCGCCAGCGGCCGCTGCGGCAAGGTTTTCCGCGGTGCTTTGGATGTCACCGCCACAGAGGTATTTGAACCAAAGTTTGGCGTGTTCTTTTTCGTTTTCGGCGGTTTCTAGGAAGAGGGCGGCAATCTGCTCATAGCCTTCTTTCTTGGCTTTGGAGGCGAAATAGGTGTATTTGTTGCGGGCTTGGGATTCACCAGCGAAGGCCGCCTGCAGGCACTTCTCGGTTTCAGAACCTTTTAATTCCATGAAGTATATGTTCCTTTCAGATTTAATTTATTATACGAGTTTGCCAAACCATTACAAAGAATAACCCGTTAGTTAATCTCGCTTATTTCATCGCGCCGAAAACTCGAGTCCGTGGCGCCTTTTTGCCATCGCTTTCTCTTTTGGAAATCTTTTTTTCTCCGCTTTCACATAAATAACCAGGCTTTGCGAAGATTTTTAGAAAACAGATCATAGGGGCCTCGTGAATTAGACCTTAAAAAGACGTTCCCATCGAATCCCAAGGGGCAATGCTAAGACCTTGGCCAAGTTACGTTTGATAAACGATTTTTCATTGAGGAGACTTCCTGGCTATACCTTATATATCTATATAGAAGGGAGGCGCCACACAAACCGTCTAAGAAAAAAGCCATCTCACGACGGGGATGGCTAGGTGATGAACGAAACGAGGTTATTCTTTCTCTTTCTCTTTTTCGATTGCTTTCATGAATTCGGCATCGTCAGCTTTGGCGATGGTCTTCATGATCTTCTTCTCGCGGTAGAGCAGCAAGACGGCCGCGCCGGCAAGGCAGAAGCCAATGGCGACTAAAGCGATGATGAGCAAGCCCGTGTTCGAGGCGGTGATGTCATTAGCATCGGTGTTCTGGGTCGTGCCGATGATGGCGAGGGAGGTGAAGATCAACATGGCGAGGGATTGACCGAACTTCATGGAGAAGGTGCGGGCCGCGAAGAACATACCTTCGCGGTTTTCACCGGTGGTGACGGCCTCCGCTTCGGCGACGTCGGCGACGATGGACTGCGGGATGATGCCAAGAAGCGCCATCGGAACGGCGGCCACGATGCAGATGACGAAGCCAAGGATATAGGAGATGACGCCACCCTCTTCAGGAATGATGCCAGGAACGCTGGTCAAACCGGCGAGGAGGTAAGCGACGGCAAGGCCGATGAAGCCAAAGATGACAAGTTTCTTCTTACCAAACTTCTTGACGAAGTGAGTGACGAAGGGGTAGCAGATGGCGGAGAGCAAGGTCATGACACCCATGAAGACGGTGACCATGAGTTCCGGCAAGTGCATGGAGACTTTGACGTAGAAGGGAAGGCCCGTTTGGAACAAAGTCATGCCGACCCAATAAGTGATGTCCGAACCGACGAAGGTGCGGAAATCGCGGTTTTTGAAGGTCGAGGTGAGGGAACGGAACATGTTGGACTTGCTCGGCTGGGCGTCGACGAAGTCTTTTTCTTTAAGCGCGAAAGCCGGAATCAACATGGCGATGACGGCGATGACGGCCAAGACGATGAAGACGATACGGTAGCTCCACGCGAAACCGACGGCGCCTTTGAGCATGCCGGCGAACAAGAATGGGGTGTAGGCAAGGAGGGTTCCGCCAAAGTAGGTCAACGAGATGAACGTGGAGATGTTCATACGGTCTTCCTGGGTCTTGCCGAATTCGGAGATGAGGGCGTTATAGGGGGTGCAGTACATCGTCATGAACAAATAGAACAAGACGATGAAGATGCTGATCCACGCGATATTGATGCCGCTGATGGCTTCCACCGGTGCGCAGAAGAGCAAGACGGTGACCACCGCGAAGGGGATTGCGCTCCAGCGCATGAAGGGAATTCTGCGACCGAGTTTGCTCTTGCAGCGGTCGGAGAACGAGGCGATCATCGGGTCGGTGACGGCGTCGAAAACCCTCGATAAGGCCGTGATGAGGCCAAGGACGGTCAAGAAGCCACCGATGATGAGGCCCGGGACGATATACTGGACAGCGCCGCCAGCGATATCATCCTTAGTGGGCAAATAGAACGTGATGAGCCAGGTGTTGATGATACCACCGAGGATCGACCATCCTAATTGTCCAAGAGCAAATATCCACATTTGCTTTTTGGTTAATCTTTTCATAGGATCCTTTCTTTCGTTGCGAAAAATAAAATTTGATTACCTTGGCGGAAGTTCTCAAATCTCTCTTTCAGTACGGGCAAAGGATAAGACCCCAGGAACGGATAGTCAACAAAATAAGGCAAGGATGTCAAAATATGCCCATATGTTTATCGTAATATGGCATTTCCTTATTTTTTCTCGCGCATATACCCGCGCACGTTTTATGTGCGTTTGCGCATAGTAAAGCGCTATCAAAGTGCTTTTGAGCAAAAAATACTTGCATGCCCTGCCCCGTCGGCCTATGATAACCAAGCCGTAAGGCGAACAGCATATCGCGGAGTAGAGCAGCCTGGTAGCTCGTCGGGCCCATAACCCGGAGGTCGCAAGTTCAAATCTTGCCTCCGCAACCAATCGTTAACTACAGTTCTGATACATTCAGGGCTGTTTTTTTCTTTTCTTTGAATTTGATTTAGCGCAACAACGTGTTGCTTAGCGCTCCTTATAGTAAAAGTTATTATTTTAGTGACTTGAGGTAATTATTTATGGAAACAAAATTAGTACTACGTGAGCTTAGAATTAAAAATGGTTATTCGCAAAAGGAATTAGCAGAAAAGGTTTTTGTTACAAGACAAGCTGTGTCACGCTGGGAAGCGGGTGAAACAATGCCAAATACAGAAACGTTAAAACTGCTTTCAAAACTATATAACGTGTCGATTAATACACTCTTAGGTTCGCCTAATAAATTAATCTGCCAATGTTGCGGCATGCCACTTGAAGATGAAATCATCGGAAGAAATAAAGATGGTTCAATGAATGAAGAGTATTGCAAGTGGTGTTATGCAGATGGCACTTATACATATAACGATATGGATGATTTAATTAATGTTTGTATTCCTCGTATGGCAAAAGAAGGTTTTAGTGAAGAACAAGCAAGAAACTATATGAAAGAAATGCTACCGCGTCTTAATTATTGGAAGAATCATGCTGAACTTAGTAATAATGGGAAATTCGAAGAATTTAAAAAACAATTAATCGAAGAAATTAATAATTTAAACATCGAAGGCATGCCAAAATTAGAAAGTCTAAGCGCACTTGTTGGGGCATATGTCAATCTCGAATATCACTTACCTTCAGGTATGAAAGTTAAATTTTTAGATGATAATGTGACTTATTTAGGCAATCAACTTGAAGTAGATAATAATAGATGCTTTGGAATAGTGGCAAATGCTGAAATAATATTGATTTGCACATATGGTGTTGAAGGTGCGGATCCAGAATTAGTATTGTTTAAAAGAAGACATTAAGTGTGGGTGGTCCACAATTAGACAAAGTGGTCCGCATTTATCGGAAGTGGTCCGTTGTGTCATTTCCGGCCATTGCAACCAATTGTAAATTACAGTTCTGATACATTCAGGGCTGTTTTTTTATCTTTACTAATAATAAAAGGTTGGTTTACCGATATAATTTGAGCATGACATTTCTAGATTTGCTTGCAGATAAAAAAACTACTGTATATTCCCTATCATTAGATAGTGGAATACCAAAAACAACTTTGACAGATATCGCATCTGGTAAAGCTGATATTTTGGAATGCTCAGGAAAAACTTTATTAGCAATTTCTAAATGTTTAAACGTATCAATTGAAGATTTGCTTTCTTTAGAAAGAGAAGAAGCGAAAACTCTTTTACCAGCATTTTTATTAGATTCTATTAACGAATATCGTAAAGCAATTCGTAAAGACAGTACATTAGTGGATTGTTATAGCGATCAACTTAATAGTTCTATTAATGTAGCCGAAGTAGAGCACCTTATTTCAAAAGAACAAGCGGATAGATTGCGCGCTAGATATTTTTAGGAGGTCTTTAAGATGATTGATTTTACAAATTTACCAACTAGAAAAAAACTTATGGTGGTGCAAACCGGAAGTAAACTTTAAGAAAGAAATGTTAAATACAAATATGAAGAGATATTTTTCTTTGCTACTGGCAATACTAGCCTTATCGCTAACTTCTTGTAGTTCATGGCCAACTCCAAAACTCTATATAAACTATGAAACAACTTCTTTAAAAACAAGAAACGCTTCTAAAGAAGAGTGGGAGCGAGTTGCAGTTAATGATGATTTTTCTTATATTACCGATTTTGTACATGGAGTTGACGGTAAATCAGATCATTTTGTTCGTGTCTTTTATAAAGGAAATCAAGTTTTTGAAGAGAGAAAAAATGGAAGTTATATGCCTGCTGGAGCATTTGCAATCTTAGATACCCTCTATTTTGTTTATGGAATGTTTGATGATGAACAGCTTACCACAGTTACTACGTATTGCTTAAAAGTGAATAAGAATGGACAAAGTTCCGTTTTTTCCTTGCCTGGAGATACTTCTTGCAACGGTTCTTGTACTGATGGCGAATATTGTTATTTTCTTCTTTGGGAAAGACATAATAATGTTTCTAAATTAGTAAAAACAAATCTTGATGGTGAAATCATATATCAAGAACCATCTTCCAACGATTATTCTGGACTATATTCAGACGGCGCAAATCTTTACACTAAATCTTATAATTTTAGTCACGACGATGATTCAAGTTCATTTGTTGAAACAAAAGTGTATAAGTGGAAAGAGAATCATGATGATAATAACGCAGTTGGAGTTTATTCAATACCCGGATATGCTTCGCACCTAACTGTCGGGGACAAAATTATAGCTTTATCGTATCTGAAAAAAGGTGATTATTACGCGTTTTATAAAACCGAAGATAATGAGTCAAACAAGGTTTGTGAATTCACCACACCTGATGATTTAAGTTATCAATATTGGGGTGTTGAACAATTTGATGACGATTTAATTATTGGGTTTACCGCTAACAAAAAGAGCGCGCCAAAAGATCCTTATTGTAGAACTGTATTATTGCATTATGAATCCTCATCAGCAAAACTTTTGTCTTTCTGTCCGAATGAAAATCTAACATGGATTCATTTTAGGAATAATAATGTCTTTTTTGGTAATTATTCAAACCACGTTACAAATGAAACCAGTGATGGTAATTTTAGAACATTTGTTTTTAGTTAATGTGTATCACTTAAGGTTCAATGACAATAACTTAGTTATGGGATATAGAAAAGGAATTAATAATTAACAGTAATGGTGAAAGTGATGAAAAGTAGATATTTATTCATTCCATTATTAATAATAGCTATGCTTTCTTCATGCGCTCAAAATAGCATCTATGTCGAGGGCGAGTTTTTTGATAAGGAGTTTTTGAAATCACAGCTTGTTGAAAATCTTCCAGATCCATATGGCAAGCCTTTGTTATATGTTAAAGCCCATGGTATGAACAACCCCACTGAATATATTGATGCATCATTAGTTAGTTCCGATTATTCAGCCTTTACCGCTCGTGATGTTTTCAATTATTTAAGCGCATCATTTGAACACATTTATGCAATAAAACAAACATCAAAATATAGCACTCCATCAGTAAGTAAATACGCATATGATGTTGAAGAGACATATGAAAGGGGCGGCAAGATGAAACTCATCATCACCGCCAATAAGGCCATCGGGGCTTACAAGATCGTCAAGAAGACGATTAAGCCCTAAGTTTTCGATACCCTTTGTTATCCGTTCGTCCTACAATGATGGCGCATCGGAGGACTGTACGCCGTAGCGTAGGGGAGACATTTCGTCGGCCGCCTGTTGGATAAGATGCCGAATGAGCTCGTAATACGGGCTTTTATTTTGGTCCATGAGGAAACAATATGCCGGTTTATTTGCAACCCTTGCGGAACGAGGATGAAGAACAGTTCATCCGTGACAACCAATACGCGTTTAAATATGGCGCGGAACAATATTTTTCCGCCGCCGAGATGGAAGGACAATATGAGGAAGATGACGAAATCATCTCCAGGAAAGCCATCATCGACTCCATCCACCGCGATGGCAGCATCACCTACCGCATCATCGAAGGCGATAAACCCGTCGGCGGGATCATCGTCAACATCGAAGGCGAACATGGAGACTTAGAGATTTTCTTCGTCCACCCTTCTTGTCATTCCAAAGGGATTGGGCAGGCGGCGTGGAAGGAAATAGAACGCATCCATTCAGAAGTTTGCGTATGGGAAACGGTGACCCCCTGTTTTGAGAAAAGAAACATCCATTTCTACGTCAATAAGTTAGGTTTCCATATCGTGCGCTACTACAACAAATACTGCGCGGACTCACGAGTCAGCGAGGACCTTTGGGAAATGTTTCAGTTCCAAAAAGTTATTTGATAATCCCAAAGTCACGTCTAAAGACTGCTTCATTTTCCTATCGCAATTTAGTTGACTGTCGGTCATTTAAATGTAAAATATAGACATGGGATACAACAACGAGTCACGAAAAACCAAGTCCATCGATAACCGAAACCGGATCGTCGAAGCTGCTTTGAGGCTGATCGACGAAAAGGGATTTGATAATGTCACGGTAAGTCAAATCACGGAAGCCGCCGGCGTTTCCAAAGGCGCCTTCTACATCCATTTCAAATCCAAAGAAGAGCTTATCGAGCAGCAAATCAGCGAATTGTATGACGAGTTTAAATTGGATCAGGGACTGCCGAAGTTTGAGCGGTTGTCCTACTTCCTCCTCAACTCCATCAAGGCCATCAAAGACGCGGGGCTAAAGATGTGTCAAGAATGGTTCTCCCATTCCGTCAAAGGCAACTACTTCGGTCAAAGAAAGCTCGCCTATGATACGCAAGCGGTCCGCGAAATCGTCATGGATGAAACTTTCGCCGAGGAAATCATCGCCGTTTATTATGGCTCGTTGAACTTATGGTGCTTCACGGACGGGATAACCTCCCCAGAAGGCGCCGTCAACCACTATTTAGATAACATCAAGGAGAGACTTTCATGAAAGCATTGGTCATCTATTTTTCCCGCGCGGACGAAAATTATTTCGGCGGCGCGATGCGCTACATCGATAAAGGAAACACCGAAGTGATCGCGGAGTATATCCGTGATATCTGTGATGCCGATTTGTTCAAGGTCGAAAGAAAAGTACCTTATTCCAAAGACTATATGACCTGCATCGATGAGGCGAAGGTCGAGCAAAGGAAAGGCGAAAGGCCCGAATTGGTGGCTTGTCTCGATAACATCGATGACTACGACACAGTCTTCATCGGGGCCCCGATTTATTGGGGAACCATGCCCCAGCCGATGTTCACCCAGTTAGAACGTTTAAACTTCCAAGGCAAAGTCGTCATGCCGTTTACTACTCACGAAGGAAGCGGCCTCGCTAACGTCGTGAAGGACGTCCAAAAGATCGCCCAGGGCGCCACCGTGAAACCCGGTTTGGCCATCGTGGGTTCAAAGGTCCACGACGCCAAAGGACAGGTGGAACAATGGATCAGGAACAATCTCTAGACGCCCTCCACCTTCTCTTGCAAGGAATGGTAGAGAAAGATCGGGCCAAGTTAGAACGAAGCATGACCCGCGACGCCCGACTTTATCATATCAGCGGCCTAGCGGAGTCAAGGGAAGACTATGTCCGCGACATCTTAGACGGCACCTTGAACTACTATGATTACCGCATCAAGGAGATTCAGGGCGACGTCGTCAGGGTCCGCCTGCTGGCTAAGGTCTATGGCGGAGTGGCCCGTTGGTGGAATCTCGCGATGGAAGTCCAATACGCCGAAGAAGACGATTTCATCAAGATCAAAGAAAGTAAAGTTAAGCTCGATATTCGTCATCATCCATAGCCATGAGCACGCCCACGTATTGACCTCAGGCGCGCATCACCATAGTCACGAGGAGCTAAACCCACACGGGGATTCATGATTGCGCGTCTCCTGCAGGTTCTTTTCGAGCCATCTGCGTTTTCCTTCCGCCCCGTAAACCGATGATGGAGCGGACGAAGGAGAAGACTAAGGCGGCCGTGATGACGCCAAGGACGCCCAGCCAAAGCGAGATCCATAGCATTCCCGCTACATCAGCGTTCGGAAGATAACGGAAGAAATAAGATAAGCCGGCGAAGAAAGAAAGAAGCGACGTGATTAAGGCTTGGTCAATCCTCGCGTCAAGGTAGGCGTTATCGATGGTTTTCGCAGATTTTCGGTGGACCATAGAGAGCACGAAACTCAAGATGGAAAACGGGAACAGGAAGCCCACGAAAAACCAAGCGGGCACATCCGTCGTCGCTTTGACCATCGATAGCACCATCGAGGAAATGGCCAGCAAGTCCCCCGCGGCCAAAAAGAAGATGGAGTTGAACATCAAGATGCCATGTTTCTTTCGGGATAACACATACGGGTCCGTCTCTTTCCTTTCAAGGCTCTTATTCCAAAAGAACGTAATCATCCGCGCCGTGAAAAGAATCGAATAGAACAGTCCAAGGTAGAAAAAATAAGAGTTGTTCTTCGTATTGATAAAAGAAATGACCATGGCGGTGAAGCAAAAGACTTCGCCCAGAATGAAGCCAAGTTCAAATTTGATGAAGAACCGCGTCACGGCGCTGATTTTTTCTTTAAACGACAGCGTCTTTCCGGCAAAAGCGCTGACCAAGAAAGCCAAGGCCGAATACGCGACGATAACTGTCGATAAGGAATTGACTAGAATTAAGACGAGCAAGAACGCCCCCACCGACGACTCCGTGGCCATATTCTTGGATAAGGCGACTGTCAAAAGGTTGACGGCATAAAGCAACGAGCACATCCCGTTATAGCGTTTCGCGTAGCTGATAGCATCGGCGTTCTTCTTATAGTCCAGATGATAAAAGAAGATGATTGCCGCCTTGAGGCAGAGGTAAATCGCGGTGGCGACGATCAATAGCAAGGAATATTTCGCCTCGCCATTTAAGAATACGGCGACCAATAAAACTGTCATCGCTATTGGCGATTGCAGAAACTGGACTAAGGATGCCACTTTGAGCAACCTTTGGCTCCGCGATGCTAAAACATAGATGACGGTCTCCGCCAAATAGATGAAACAAACAAGCAAAAATAGATAGCCCCCGACCACGCTTTGATAGATGCAAACGCCAAACAACATTATCGACAAGGCGATTTCCATGTATTTACACAAAGTCTTGGTCATGATTGCCACCTAGGTGGATAGAAATCCATTCGTTGACCGAAGTATATAAAAAATCCGTACCACATACAATTTGCATCTCAAAGGACTCGGCGTTGGATTTCGATAATAGCCACTTATCATTTTGGCAATGCCCTTTAGAATAATGGCAATTAAAGTTCAGGCCATTCTAGGTCCCCAAGGGTTATGGGAAAGGAAGGGAAGGTCTATGGAAGCAGTCAAGGGAAAACTTAAGTTAGTTCGGCTATCCCATGATTACAGAAAACAATTGGAGGAAATGCTCGAGGAATGGACTACCTTCAACGCCACCCACGAGGCCAATCATTCTCCTTGGGCCATCTTTAAAAACGACTACCATGATTTTAACGGTTATTTAGAGAATCTCGATTTCAATGAGCTGAAAGATGGTCACGTTCCCACCTCTACTTTCTTTGCCTTGGACACGGAACGAAACATCTTCGTCGGAGCGATTAACATCCGTCATCAGCTCAACGAAAGGCTGCTCCTCGATGGGGGTCATATTGGCGATGGCGTAAGGCCAAGCCAGCGGAAAAAAGGATACGCGACCGAAATCATACGGCTCGGTTTGCGGGAATGTAAGAAACTGGGGATCGATAAAGTCTTGATGGTGTGTGATAAGGAAAACATCGGCTCAAGAAAGTCCATCACACGTAACGGCGGTATCTTGGAAAATGAGACAGAAGTCGATGGCAAGATAGAACAAAGGTACTGGATCGACTTGTCAAAGTAGCAGGAGATAAGCTAAAGTTTCATTTTGCCGTAAATCGGTCATTACATTTGTAATGTCCTTTTTATAAGAATGCCGTTTTCACGATGACATTTGGGATCATCGTGAATAATAAAAACGGCAAAGCCTTCCATAGTAGACCTCACCAAGTAAGGGCGATAGACGGTTCAAAAGAAAATATACACAATCCGCGAGCAGTGAGATTCTCATTTAATAATTGACGAGATGTTTGAAATCGTTCATCTCATAGTTTCACGAAAGTAGAGATTTGAAACGATGAGATGGCAAATCATTATTTTTAGTTTAATTCTAGTAGATTATAAGTACTAATTTGAATTATTTTTATTCGGTTGTATGGGATAATCTATAAATATTTAAACTACTAGAAATTTAATTCTATAGATGTTGATAAATTTCTCTATAATTGCGACATCACCGTAATTAGACTAAATTTTTTGATTAACATTCTTGCAAGATGATGAGTTTTCTTTTTTTGGTGGCACAGCGTTTGTTTGGGTCATCCTATTTGAAAATGTCGATCGAGGATCCGCAGGTGTCTTCGTTGTTCCTTTGAAACAAAAAAAAAGACGGGGTCACCCCCCGTCGGTTGAATGCTTAGGTTCCCCTACTCTAGGGTCTCGGCTAAGGCGAAGGCTTCCATTAAGGCATCGTCCATGTCGAGGTAACGATACGTCGCGAGACGGCCCGCGAGGATAAGGTTGCCCTGCCGCTTCGCCAACTCGATATAACGGTTGGCTAAGGCCATGTTCTTTTCGTCGTTAACCGTATAATAAGGGATCTTCCCTTCCGCGAAGGAGTCGGGGTATTCGTAAGTGACATAGGTCGAATGGTGATTCGGGCAAGATGGGTCGAACTTCTTATGCTCGGTGATGCGGGTATAAGCAGGCTCTTTATCCGTGTAGTTAACGACCGCCATCGGTTGGAATTCGTCGACCCGCTTCCACTCGGATTCGAAGCGCAGCGAGCGCCATTCTAAGCGGCCATAGCAGAAACCAAAGAGCTCGTCGACGCGCCCCGTGTAAATGACCTTATCGGCCAAATCTAGATAACCCTCGCGGTCAGCGAGGAAGTCGGTGTTTCGTCTCACCTCGATGCCCTGAAGCAAGTTTTCGATAAAGACGCTGTAGCCGCCTTTTACCTGTCCTTGGTAAACATCGTTGAAGTAATTGTTATTGTATTCAAAGCGTAATGGCAGACGCTTGATGATGCTCGCGGGCAGCTCGCTGGCTTTGCGGCCCCACTGCTTTTCGGTATAGCCGTGGATCAGGGTTTCATAGATCGTCCGACCCACGAGGGACAACGCTTGTTCCTCAAGGTTCTTAGGATCGGTGATGCCCTCCCTGGCCACTTCTTCCGCGATGCGTGCTTTGGCTTCCTCAGGCGTGTTCACACCAAAAAGCTGATGGAACGTGTTCATGTTAAAGGGCATGTTGTAATACTTGCCCTTATAGAAGGCTAGCGGAGTGTTGATATAAGGGTAGACTTCGCAATGGGCATTGAGGAAAGCCCAAGCGCGCTCATCGGAAGTATGGAAAATGTGGGGTCCATATTCATGGATGATGACATCATCTTCCACGCGGGTAGCCACATTGCCACCAACCGCGCCTCGCTTCTCCAATACCAAAACCTTCTTGCCCCTTTGGTGGAGCAAGTAGGCTAATGTGGCACCGGTGATGCCACTTCCGACGATAAGGTAATCAAAGGTTTTCATTTCTTGACTTTAAATATATAGATGCGCGCGCCAAAGTCGAGCAAAATGCGCGTGGTATCGTCGTATCCCGTGCCGGTCCATTGTCTGCCAATCTGTAATCCGCCGGCATTTAGCGTGGCACCTTTAGCCTCACCATGAAGTGCCTCGGCATCGAGGGACATACGGCGGGAAAGGAAGTTCACGATCGCCCCTTCTTCTTTTACATGGAAGGGTGTTTGTTGGTTCACAAGCGACCCGAAAGTCTTCAGGGAGTGGACCTCTTTACGGACGCTATATTCATACGTCGCATCGGGGATAAGACCCGTGACAGGAAGGCGCTCATTGCCCGAATGGGGGGTCTGGACGTAATTGACATAGGTGACTAACGCGCACTCGCCATCGGCCATTTCGACGATCTGACGATCATGGTCGAAGGTATCCAAGAGCATATAAGTACCAAACTGCAACGTATTGCGGTTCTCTTTATAGAACTCGATTTGCTCTTTGATGGCTTTCTCATCGACGCTATCCAAATCATTGACATCCATCTCATAGCCGAGGATGCCCATGCAGGCGATATCGAACTTCGTGCCGAAGCCGGTCTTGCGGAGCATCTGGTGGTTGGTCTTCGCGGAGACGTGGTTGGACATGACCGAAGGCGGATAGCCAAATGCCATCTCGGTTTGGATTTTGCAACGTTCCAACGCGTCGGTGTCATCGCTGACCCAGCCTTGCGGGAAATAGCAGAACATGCCGAGGTCATTACGTCCGCCGCCAGAGGCGCAGTTCTCGAATAGAACGTTAGGATAAGCTTTGGTGATGCGGCCCACCAAATCATAAAGGCCAAGGATATAGTCATGGCAGAAAGCGCCGTTGCGCGGCAAATCCGAGAAGGTGCGGTTATAGTCCCACTTAATGAAATCGATGACCCCGGTCTTGAGATGAGTATCGAGGCATTCGAAGAGATAGTCGCGCACTTCCGCTTTCGTCAAGTCGATGAGCAGTTGGTTACGGCCTAGGCTTGGTTCGTGGATACCGTCGGTGACCGCCCATTCGGGATGAGCTTTCATCAATTCGCTGTCGGGTGAGATCATCTCGGGTTCGAACCAAAGGCCGAACTTCAAGCCGAGTTTATGGACGTAATCGGCGATTCCTTCGATGCCATGGGGCAATTTCTTTTTGTAGACGGTCCAATCGCCTAAGGAGGAGGCGTCATCGTCGCGATGTCCGAACCAGCCATCGTCGAGGACGAAAAGCTCGCAGCCTAAATCCGCCGCTTTCTTGGCTAGGGATTTGAGCTTGCCTTCGGTGAATTTGGCGTAGGTCCCTTCCCAGTTGTTGAAGGCGATGGGACGGGGTTTATAGGCAAATTGCTCGGGGATGATGTGTTTGTTGACGAAGTCATGCATATGGTGGCTGACACCGTTAAGGCCGTGATGCGTGAACGTGAGGACGGCCATCGGGGTGAGGAAGGATTCGCCTTTATGGAGAACTTTCTCAAAGCCGCTGGGGGAGATGCCCTGCTGCACGCGGATCATGCCATAGGGCTCCATTTCCACGCAGACGCGGTGGGAACCCGAGTAGATGAGGTTAAAGCCATAGGCGATACCCGTATGGAGGGAGGTGTCCGGGCGCTTGAGCATAAAGAAAGGGTTATGCTGGTCGCCACTAGAGCCGGAATCGCTGCCGAATTCATAACGGAAATGGCCGATTTTGGTTTCATTACGCTGGAATTCTCCCGCCCAATTGCCGAAGGAACCATGGATGATATAACCTTCGTTTTGGAGGCTGAACTGGCTCGAATAGGCACGGCGAAGCTCGATGTCCTCTTCGCCGACGTTGACGATGCGGATGAATTTGCCGATGACGTCGGAATCCTCAAAGACAACGTAATGGAGGTGGAGTTCCGCGCCCATCTTCTCGTCTTTGCATTTGATGACGAGCTCTTGGTCGGCGCCATGGGGATTGGGGTAGCCTTCCATGGGTACGAAATCGCGGATTTCATAGGAATCGTAGATGAAATCAAAGACCCTGCCCTTCTCGGCGTAAAGCTCGATCATCGGGGAAAGGTCATCGGATTTGAAAGGCGTGGAGAATTCGCTTTGCATCAGGGGCAAGGCGAGCTTGGCGGATTTTTTCTCATCATAGATGATCGTGCGGCCCGTGGGCATGCCTGTGGGCACGGCGCAGGACTTCAAGTCGCCTTCGTCGATGAGGCGCCCATAATGGTCGCAGACGAGTTTGTCCGCTTCGTTGACGCGCAGTAAAAGCGCGGTTTCCTTTGTGGAAAGGAGAAAAGTGCGTTCGTTGGTCTTAATCATAAGTATAGATATTATGCGCGTTTTCCCTCTAAGAAGGAATAAAGGGCGTCACTTCGTCTCGTCATCTTTGGCACGGACGTAGGAAATGTATTCGACATTTTCGTCTTCAGCGGACATGTCGAGCATGAAATCGTAGACTTTTTTGCGAAGCTTTGCTTTACGCTCGGCAAGGGATAAGGTGAGGTCAGGATAAATGGGCTTGCCGACATGGACGACCATGCCTGGAGCCATATTTTTGCGGATGCGGCGCTTATGATAGGTGACGCAGACGGGGACCACGGGGGAGTTCAGTTCGGCCGGATAGACGAAAGAGGCATCCCCGAACGGGCGGATATGGGTGCTGAAAGGCCAGATATGGGCTTCGGGGAAGATAGAGATGGCGCGGCGCTGCTTGATGCGGTATTGGATACAGTCGACGAAATCCTTATGTTGTTTTGGCGTTTCCGGCACGGGGATGCAGCCAAGCAACTGCACGAGGTAGCGGATGCCCGGGATGGAGGTGGCGTCTTGGTCGGCCACGATATAGGTGCGCCTGGGCCCGGCGACATAAAGTTGAAGCAGCATCGCGTCGATGATCTGGGTGTGGTTGGTGTAGAAAAACAAGCCTTTGTGGCGAACCATTCGCAGGTTCTTTTTGCCTTTGACCTTTATCGCGAAATGCCACTTTACGGGCCAATAAAGAATCGGGATGGCGATGACCCAATAAAGGAACCAGGAGAAGAAACGCGAGAAAATGTCCCTATGGGCGTACTTGAAGTTCTCTGGCAAGGGCTTCCTTTTGATTTTCGTACCCGCGAAATCGTCGGCGAGCGCATCATGGTAGTAGACGACCTTCTTGGGTTTCATAGCGCACATTATCCATTACCCTTCAAAGAAGGGCAAGAACGCATTTCTATGTCTATAGGGATTATTTGTTCATCTTCAGTCGGCGTGAGCAAATCAAGCGGCGAATGAAAAGAAAGTAGCAAAAAGGGCGCAAAATAGTTAAAGTATGTCGCAATGAAAATCGTCTTTGTTCTCGAATGTTGCAATTCCATCACCAACGGGACGGGTGCGACTTGTTACCGTTTTGCGGAGGAGCTGCGCAAAAAAGGCCATGAAATCATCATGCTTGGCGAAGAACTCAAAGCCGACCAAACGACGCATTTTACCTATTGTGGGCTCAAGCATTACACGTTTCCGATCTTCGAAGGCTTGATTACCAAGGATGGCTTCAACTTCGTCAAATGTGACCCCTCCATCATTTATAACGCCATCAAAGGCGCCGATCTCGTCCACCTCTTCTTGCCCTTTAAGCTTTGCTCGGTGGCCAGGCTCATCGCGGAGACCCTCGACGTCCCCGTCTCCTGCGCCTTCCACCTTCAGCCCCAAAACATCACCTCAGCCATCCACATGGGCAAGCTGAATTTCATCAATAACATCCTTTTCTATAGTTTCCGCCGCTATTTGTTCGACCACGTCCGCCATGTCCACTGCCCTTCGACGATGATCAAGCTCCAATTGGAGAAACATCATTATGAGAAGAACACGTTCCACGTCATCTCCAACGGCATCATTCCCTATTTCCACCGCATTCGCGTGAATCGTCCCGAGGACTTAAAGGGCAAAATCATCGTCACGATGTCGGGTCGCCTCGCCCCGGAAAAACGTCAGGACATCATCATCAAAGCCGTGGCTAGGAGTCACTATAACGATAAGATTCAGTTGGTTCTTTGCGGAAAAGGGCCTTGGGAAAAGCATCTGGTCAAGCTTTCCGAGAAGGAAGGCCTAGCCAATCCCTTGATGATCCGTTTCTGCAATCAGGAACAACTTCGCGAGATCCTCTCGATGACGGATATCTATGTCCACGCTTCCGACTTTGAAATCGAGGGCATCTCGGCGATTGAGGCGATTGCCTGCGGGGCTGTTCCCGTCATTTCCGACGCGAAGCTTAGCGCCACCTCTTCTTTCGCTCTTTCCCCGCACTCCATTTTTAAACATGGCAGTTCCTCTTCGTTACGCAAGGCGATCGAATATTTCATCACCCATCCTTCGGAGCGGCAAGGTCTTTCGGAGGCCTATCAGCAAGAAGGCGAAAGTTTCCATTTGGAGCGGATGGTCGCCAAGATGGAAGAAATGTTTGCCCTTGCCGTGGAAGATCACAAGAAGGGATTGGACATCAATCAAAACCGCGTCCGCCGCAAAGACGAAAAGAAGAAAAAGAAAATCTTCAAGAAGCTCCTCAAAGCCGGCGTCATCGATCAAATTCCTTCGAACATAAAAGCCTAAAACTCCTGCAATTCTCCATTTAATTTGTGAATTGCGGGTTTTTTCATCCTTTTTCAACCCGCTTCTATAAATCGTGTTAGACTAAGGCGACATGAAAACCAATCTCAATTATTCTTGGCGTTTCGCTAAGGGCAGAATCGCCATCGCGGAGCATTCGCCCATCCGCAATTATGAGACGGTGATGATCCCACATTGCGTCACCATGTTTCCCGCCCAATATCTCAACGAAAAAGACTATCAAGGCGAATATACTTATCAATTGATCTTTGATTGCAAGGATCCCCTTCCTGTTAAAGTCCTTCGATTCGAGGGCGTGATGCTGCAATTTGATCTTTATCTTAACGGTAAAAGCCTAGGCCATTATATTTCTGGTTACTTACCCGTAGAAATTGACGTTTCTGATGTCTTGCTCCCCAAGGGCAATATCTTAACCGTCTATGTCGATGGGAGCGAAGATCCCAGTGTTCCTCCATTTGGAAAAGTCGTGGATTATTTGACTTTTGCAGGAATATACCGCGAAGTCAGTCTCCTTTCCTATCCTTCTTTATATATCAAGGATGTCTTTGTTCGCGCCAGTGCCTCTGGAGATGTCGTTGTTAAGACTTCGTTAAGCGAAGATAGTCATGTCGCTTATCGCGTATATGACCGCGAGGGCAGCCTAGTCCTAGAAACCGACAAAGAGCGCTTTCATATCCCTAACGTCCATCCGTGGTCCATCATCGACCCCTACCTCTATCGGTTAGAAGCCGTTACTGGCAATGTCGTCGAATCCAAGTTCTTTGGCTTCCGCGACGTCAGTTTTACCCCGCAGGGTTTCTTCCTTAATGGC
>JAGAHY010000156.1 GCA_017626815.1 Bacilli bacterium
GAAGCAATAGACGGCGTTTTGCCTTGAGCCCGTGGCGAGGTCCGGGCGATTCGGATGGAAGAAGCGATCGCTGGTGAATTCCTTGTTGACCGCCTCATATAGGGCGGTATAGCGGGAGGTTTGGACTTCGCCAGGGTTGATCGAGCTCACGAATTGGATGACGGATTTCGCGTTGAAGAAAGTCGCTTGAAGCTTGATGATGCAAAGGTTGATGTCCGCCTGCGTCTCAAAGCCGAAATTGCAGGCGGTCTCGAGCATCGTCGTATAGTAATCTAATGGGGTGAAGCCACTCTGCCCGCCCATCTGGTTGGCGGTGAGGGCGTTGCAGAAATTCTCAAACACATTGGAGAAGGCATTGATCTTGCCGGAGGTGGGGAAGCAGCTCTTCATCGCGTCGAAGCGCAGTTTGAGCAAGACGTCCGCAAGTAGATTTTCTTCGATGTTTTGATGGGCGATGATGTCGACGACGATGTCATCCTCGATGCCGATGTAGGAATGGCCGCTATTCTGGCGGATGCCAGAGAGGGCGTGGACAAGTTCGGGCAAGGCGATGACGCGGGTGGCGTCTTTATTGATGGTGCGCCCATCGATGGAAATGGCGGGGTCATCGCCCGGGAAAGCAAGTTCCCCTTCGGTATCGTAATATAAAGTCACGCTTGGATTAGGCTTCTCGCTGCCAGGCATGCTGGCGACGGCCAAATCGTAATAATAGCGGAAATAGTCGGTGGAATAGGAACTGATTTCGTTCTTTAACGGTGTGTAATAGTTGGTGAGGAAGTCATTCCAGCCGCTATTGGCGCTCATGAAACTCGTGTACAGGGAGAGTTGTCCGAGATCTTCAAGCTGGTCTTGCAGCAACGACATCTCTTGGGCGAGGCTATCGATGCGGCGCTCGATGTCGGCGAGCTTGTCCATGACGCCTTGGATGGCCTTAAGGATCTGCGCCGTCGGCGAGAGGAGCGAATCGATGCCGAGCAATTCGCCCGCGCTTTGCTTCGCCATCGTGAAGTCGCCCGAATAAAGGCCATAGCCGATTTTGCCGAGGTTCGTCGCGATCGAAACGATCTTCACCAGTTTGTCGTCTTCGTTGTTGGAGACCCAATTCATCGTGCTTTTGACCGTGTCGTAGCTCGAATCCGCGGTTTGTTTGATCGTGCCCGGCGCAGAAGTCTCAAAGGAAATGTCATAAAGGACGATCTGTGGCAACAAGGCTACCGGCGCTCCGTCAATCCAGTTCTTCGCGAAGTAGAATTCGCTTTCATCGATTTGGAATTTATTCAACGTCAGAATCGATAACCGCGAATCGATGAAATCCGCAGAGGCGAGAAATTCGCCTTGGACCGTCGTCACGTCTTTGACTTGCAAGGAAGTCAGGGTCGTGTCGATGCCGCCGGGGAACGTAAAGAAGGCGTTTTTGTTGTTGGGCTCGGACAAAAACGATTCCACATGGCTTTGGAATTCGTCCGAGACGAGGCAATTTTGCAATCTGATCTCGAATTTACCCCGGTAATTATTCTGCACGTCGTGGGAAAGGCTGAGCTTCGCTTCGGTAGACGGGGTAAGCAAATCGATGTGGAGTTGCTGGTCATAGCCCGAGCCCGAGACGAAGGCCTCTTTGGCGAGATGAATCGAAACCTTGTTACGGAGTTCTTCGGCGATACCTGCATCTAAAGGCCCAGGGAGGCTTAACCGGAAGCGAAGGGAAGAAAAATCCTGGGCGAGATCAAGCAATTCTAACGCATAACGGTCCGAATCGAGGGTGAAATAGGGAGCCTGACCCGAATTGACCTTTTCCTTATATTGGGCCGAGGTCATGCCTTCTTCGCGGGCGATGGCTAAATTGGCGAAGGTGATGGTGAAATCCAGTTTGTCCCTATTGTCCGAGCCAAAGCGATAGGAGGTGGCGTCGATCTTCGCGCGGCGTTCCTCCACGGGGACAGTTAAGGTCAAATAGGAACCTTTAGAGGTGGCATCCTTCGATAAGGCGAGGTAGCCTTCCCCTGCTTTCACGGTGCCTTCCGTGGTGACGGTAAGGTGATTTTGATCCACCGTGACACCCGTGACGGTTAAGCCCTCAAAGGCGCCGAAGAGCCGGACGGCATCGATGGGTAAGTTCGAAAGCAGGCCCACTTCCGTCGCCAAAACGGGAATCACGATATCCGTATCGCCCTCGGTAAAGGTGGCTTCGGTGGAAAGGGGCGAGTATTGGGGGATGATCCGCTCGTTATAGTCCTCAAAACTATGGAGCAGACGGAAAGAGGCGAAGATAGCGGTATTTTTCGTCGCGGGGTTACCGAAGACGAAAAGTTCATTCAACGTGGAATCCGCGTACCAATCCACAAAAGCATAGCCTTCTTTGCTGGGGTCATTTTCAGGGCGAATGATGGGCTGCCCTTCTTCGACTTCCTGGGCGAAAAGCAAGGTCTCGTCATCATAGAACCCGATGGTGAAGACGCTGACTAACGACTCCGAACTCGAAGATTCCGAAAGCGAAGATTCCGCGCTTGAAGATGGAGAAAGCGAACTCGATGACACGCTCGAAGAAGAGGAACTCCCCGCCGGGCTAACCGCGCCGCAGGAAGCCAAAACAAGGCTCGCTAAGGCTAAGACGATTGCTTTTTTCTTTTTCATAAACTGCCTCCCTCAATAAGGATCCACTATAGCGAAAACAAGCGGAATTCATTGCTGATTCCATTTTATGATATTCATCGCCACAGAAGTGTCACTTTTTTCCATTCATCATCGTGCCCGAGGGCGATGATGAAGATTGTTCGCCAGTTTTTTCATCAAGGTTCCCTCAGGATTGTCCACTTATTGGAATTTAGAGGTACGTAACTGTCCACTTTTCGGGGTTCAGTTTAATACGTCGATAGTCCAAAGCCAAGGACAAAGAGGATCGTCGTGATGAAGGAAAAGAGGGTGGTGATGATATGCGCCAAACTATTGCCCCCGAGGAACAAGCTGACGAAGGAGAAGGTCACTAAAGCGAAGAAAAATATAGTCTTATCTATTGTAACGCGCGTGCGCGATAGAAAGACTGGCGGCGGCGCCACAGGCATCCTGACGTTTGAATTATCACTACTGGGGGTTTGCCAAAAGGATAGAGGCATAGGACGTCTAGGTGGAAATATGGGCATATTAAACAAACAGACGAGTGATCAATACCCTGGCGCTTTCGCGGTGAAGTTAAGGAATCAATACGTTTTGGAAACGACTTGGACCGTGTTTTTGTAAAATGCCATGCCGAAGGCGACGACGTGGTCATAGTTTCCGATGGCGGAGTTCAGGTATCCTTTCTCCTCAATTTGTCTCAACGCCGATTTGGCATAGGCCATCAAATTGGCGGAAGAGGCTCTGGCTTTAGCTTTCTTGAGTTCGATGACGACGGCGAGGCTTTTGTTTCTCGAGCGGATCCATAGGTCACATCTCCCCGTGCCTGCAGTCATTTCGGAACGGACATCCATCTCGCGGAACAGAAGCGACGTGAACGTAAGCATCATGGCTTGGTAGTTTCTTTCGTCCACGAAGTCAAAATAGGACATCGTCTGCAGCAATTCCTCATTAAGGTAGTCGCCGATGGCCTTGACGTCCCCGCGGATGAAGGCATCCTTCAGCTGAAGCAATGAAGAGAGCGCGCTTCCGCTTCTAGAGGCTAGGGCGACCCGGGCGAAGAGCTCTTTCGTCTCTAGGTTTGGAAGGGTTACGAAATGGAATCCGGTTGAAGCGTCAGGGACGGCCGTAAGATAGCCGGTGCTCACGAGGAGGCTCAGCAGGTTACTCATGTCTTCCTCGCCATAAGCGAAGTTTTCGTTGAGTTTGGCATAGACCTTTTCGCCATTGAGCAAGCGGGTGACAAGCGGGACGATGTCTGGGTTTTTCTCCAGCACGGAAGCGATGTATTTGTCGGAAGAGGTATTGGCCCAATAGGTGTCAAAGCGACCTTCGTTGCGGATGCAATACAGGGTGGACCAAGGATTGAAGACCAAGCTACTTCCGAATACATAGCCATCGTAATAGCTTTTCATCTTCGCAAGTTCGTCTCCGAGTCCATAGTAGTCCAACAACTTTTTCGTTTCCTCTTCCGTAAAGCCGAAAAATTCGCCAGTCCTTTGGTCCAAGACGCTGGAAACAATCACATTATTGAGGCCTGAGAATATGGATTCTTTGCCGATGCGCGTGACGCCGGTGGTGACGGCGACGCGCAGGTTCCGATTGCCTTTTAGCGCAAGCCCATAGAGACGGCGCATAAAATGGATCGCCTGCGGGTAGAAGCCATTGTCGTAAGCGCTTTGGATCGGGGTATCGTATTCGTCGATCAGCAGCACGACGGATCCTCCGTGGCACAGGCGAAGCATGCGGGTGAGGTTGAGCAAGGATGAGGCGGATTCCGATGGGGCCATGCCGCCCTTAAGAAAGGCATCGTAATAGGATTTCAATGAGCCGTCCTCATCGGCAAAATCCCTAAGTTCATCGTGACGGCGGTATTCTTCGGCAATCTGCGCGGAAACAAATTCTTCCATCTCCGCGAAATCCATCGCATGGCAATCCTTAAAGGAAAGGAAGATGGTCGGATAGCATCCGGCTTCCTTCATCGCCTCAAGATCACCGGCGATCGCGGTGCCAACGAAATAAGAGGCATTGTCCTCAATCTTTGCATCAAAAAAGGTATCGACCATAGAAAGGGCGAGTGTCTTGCCGAAGCGCCGTGGGCGGGTGAAAAGAAGCACGGATTCCGACGGCGTTTCGATGATTTCTTTAATCAAAGCGGTCTTATCGACGTAATAGCATTCTTTAATCAGCGCGCGATAATCATCAATTCCCAGGGGTATTTTCTTCATGGTCATAGCTCCTCATGGACATGATATCACACCACGCCGCACCAATCTACACCACTTTACACCACGTTCCACCACTCACCACCATTTTCCACCATCCGTTCCACCTTTCTTCTAAGTAATGGTTTCCTAGGGCCAAGGATGCGGGCGATATCTTGTTTCGACGCTTTCTTGTTTTTTAGCAGAAACAAAGCCAAACGCAGTACTTCTTTCTTGATCTTGCGCATGCGCCGCTTGGCTAACTTATATTGATGAAGGACATATTTCTCGCAGGCCACCTCGAAGCTATGGACCTTGATTTGGGACAATTTCTCCGAGGGCTCGTAGTACGCCGATCTAAGGCAATGTTCCCCTACCCCGTTTATGGCTTGCATGTTGGCCAATTGGTAGGCGCGCCTATGCGCGTCATCAAGGTCGCTATGACTGCCATAATCGTGGTGGCCTAGCAAGAGTTCTTCCGCGATAAGGCCCGCCAAATCGCATTGGATGCGCTCATTGACGGATTCCAAGGAGGTGGTCATCTTGTCCCGTTGGATGGTCGTAAAACCTCCATCGGGCGTGAAATAGATACGTCCGTAAGTAATGCAACGCGCATAGAAATGCAGAAACGCCGCATGCCCCGCCTCGTGGATGGCCGTATGGCGGCTTACTTCCAGCTCCTCCTTCTTGGGCATGGTGCCGCAATGAAGGAAATACGAGGAATCGATGATGTCCTCCATGGTGCAGGCGTCGCCTTTCCTTAGGGCCGCGGCAAAGATGGCGCTACGGATATGGATGGGCGAATCCCCATGGAATTCATCGACCAGTTCGGGGATATCTTCTTCTTTCAGCGAAACTCCCGCCATCGCCAAGAAGTTCCTTAGGGCTTCCTCCGTCTCCTCCTTGCCGTCTAGCTCCACGTCGAATTGCCGGTCGAACCGCCCTTCGCGAAGAAGCGGCTCCGGAATAGCGATGCGTTCGTTGGCCGTAGCCAAAGTCAACACGTTTAACCGGAGTTTGAATCCATCGAGCTGGGACTGCAGGATGCGGGTCAATTTATCGTCTTTGCTGACGAGTTTGTCCATTTCGTCGATGACGACGATGGCCATGGGCTCCTGCGAGGCTTTTTCATAAACCTCGACGAGTTCTTTTTGGACATCCTCCGAATTGCCCTCGATTTCAAACACGGGACAGTGGAATAACTTCGAGTATTCGCGGGTTAACAAGGTCTTCCCACATCCGGGGTCACCGAAAAACAGCAATCCCCGGGGAAGCATCGCTTTCCTCTTGCCGATGGATTGAGGGTCTTGATACCCATGAAGGATCAGTTTCAGCTCGGATTTGATTCCCCATAGTCCATAGACATCGGGGAGAAAGCATTGGTTTTCGTGTTCCATTTTGGGATATCTCCTATATACCCGAATGATACGAATCTATATGTCCGCTTTTCTGGACATACAAGAAAAAGATGCCCCGAAATCGGAACACCTTCTTCTTCGACTACTTCAAGACGAGTTTGAAGTCTTCGCCATAGTTGACTTCTTTTAGTTTCACGTCTTCGCCGTAGGTCACATATTTGACTTTGATCGTCGCATTTACCGTGCCAAAGCGGACTTTCTTGAACCTTGCGTCTTCGCCATAGTTCACCAGTCTAACGCGAACGTCTTCGCCATACGTCACGGTTTTGAATACGACATTCTTTCCTTTGAGGGCTTTGAAGTCCCCTTTGCTCATTCTGGCCATAGCTCCTCCTTTCCTTTTCAGGATAGGAAAAGTTATGGGAGTTTTTTGGGACTTCTACTAACCTTCAAATTTAAGGAGGCCCATCAGCCCAATAAGAGTGTCCTTTGCGTCAGAAAACCTTCGCCTCACGATTTCTCTTTCCCAATTTTCTGGATTGTCGAGGTCGATACCTTGGACGCTCACGGACCGGTAGAGTGAAACCAGTTCCTTAACAGATTGAATCGTTTTGGATTTGTTGAAGAATTTCCCCTGCGCGAATTTAAATGACGGTAGTTCGCTCTTGTTCTCGCCTTTGTTTATCTTGGCTTCCAAGGGAACTAAGTTGCCTAATCCATTTAAACGGGCTTTTAGTTCTTCGTTTGCTATATTTTCCCAGTTATTCTTGGCATAAATGTGCTCAAGCTGGGGACGGTCATCTCCCGAAGTCTTGAAATAGAGCGACAGGGCGTCGCCAAATGTCTTCCCGGTATCGATTTCATCTTGGACTCCTAAGATTGCAAGCAGGAGGTAGGCCTGGCGATATGAGTCGTAGATATTGCTTTCGACTTTATCCCAGAATCTCCGATTCAACTCGATTTCTTTGATTTTTCCTTTAGAAATCGTTGTTAAGGAATCTCTTTTCGTTATTTTTTCTAGCACTTCGTAAAGAAACTTGGTGCGGAATTTCTTGTTGGCTTTATCATAGCAAACAGACCACGCCAAACACGCTTGAAAAACCGGATCGCAATCTTGAAGAGCAGACAATACGTCTTTTTCTTTTTGCAACGCGAAGCAGACTATAGGCAATGCCCAAAAGGATGAATAGCGTGTGTAGCTAAAACAATCGAGCAAAGAGTAATAGTAGGCTTTGCGACCATCTTGCGTCCAGGAAGTATCGCCATATGCGCCCTCATAAAAGCGGATGTGCGATTGGGTATATTCTCTGAACAATTCCAGAGTCACCGCCGTTCCCGATAAAGAAAACAACATCTCGAAGAACTGAAGGGTAGGCATTAAGAACGTTTCAGCCTTAACTTCGTCGAGGGATTCCTTTTCTTTTATGATTTCGTATTTAATTAAAGGTTTCCAACGTTTTTAACTATACAATTTAGCCGATTTGGACCGGTTTCGGCGACATGGCTGTGATTTTGGCCCCTTTACTCCGGAAAAAGTTATTAAAAACCGGACAAATATCTCTTTCCAACTGCCTCTATGTATAGTATAATACCTTCAGTAGGTTAACTATACTCGGAGGCAGTTATGGTCCCTGAAAATATACGAAAGATCCCACGTCCAAAAAACACGATCGTCCAAGCAACCAAGCACGAAAACATATATCTCGTTGTTCAGCGAGTTGGCTGTAAGTATGACAACGGCCGAAGATTGCCCGTGAACGGTTCCGTTATCGGCCACATTATCGACGGCGTTTACGTCCAGAAAGAAAACAGCCAAAAGAAAAGACTGTCGCAACGGGAAGCCCATTTGCTGAAATACGGCAATGTGGCGTTCGCCGACAGCGTCGGCCGGGATTTATACGATTCGTTGGCGAAGGCATTCCACCCGGATGACGCAAGGAACATCTACGTTTTGGCCCTCCTGCGGACGGCGTTCGGGGACATTAAGGACTACCAGGTCGAGGATAAATACGGCAAGTCGTGGGCCAAGGTTATGTTTCCCAACGCGGCCGTTTCAAAGAGCAGCGTCAGCAAACTGTTGGAAAACCTGGGCAAGAGCTTCGACCTGATCGTCGCCTGCATGAAGCAACGGCTGGAGGAAACCGTCAAAGGCGGGACAAAGATACTGATCGACGGAATGCTGAAAAACAACAATTCCACCATAAACAGCTTTTCGGGACTCTCCTACAAAGGGCGGATAAAGGGGGCTAAGGACATATCGATCATCGCGGCGATAGACGCTGAGAAAAGAGAGCCGCTATGCGCGAAAGTATACCCTGGAAACCTTCCGGACCACACCAATA
>JAGAHY010000157.1 GCA_017626815.1 Bacilli bacterium
CATCTACGTGCGTAAGACCACCAAGCGCGAGCCCGTTAAAGTCAACGATCTCACCGAAGCCCAAAAAGAGAAGCTTCGCCAAGAGTTGCTTAACGACTTAGCCAAGGCAAATCAGCCCGCGGAAGCGCCCAAGCCAAGTGAGCCAGCGCCCGAGCCTAAGCCCGAGCCGGAGCCTCAGCCACAGCCCGAGGAAAAGAAAGAAGAATAGCCCGTCAGAAATGACGGTTTTCTTTTGTAAGAAAAGGAGCCAATTATGTTTTACGTTACCGGCGACACCCATGGTGTCTTAGATTTCGATCATATAAAAAAGATTCGAAAGCAAGTGCCCGACTATAGGGACTACCTTTTCGTATTGGGTGACGTAGCCATTGCTTGGGACGAATCAAGTTTGGAGGATAATGTCCGCTTATATGAATCCTTGGGATATACCATTCTTTTTATCGACGGTAACCACGAGAATTTCCCTTTGTTATACTCCTTCCCTATCTCAACTATATTAGGGGCCAAAGCGCACCAGGTCTCGGATCACATCTTTCACATCATCCGCGGAGAAGTCCTGGATTATAACGGCATGAGTGCCCTTTGCATCGGTGGCGCAAAGTCCTCAGACCGCGTCATCCGAAGACTTGGTTTTGACTATTGGGATGAAGAAATGATTTCTCCACAAGATATAGCAAACGCCTTCGCCAACATAAAAAAGCACAACGGGAGAGTTGATTACATCTTCACCCACTGCTGTGATTCATTTACCGTTTCCAATTGCATTGGTTATGAGGCAGATGAAAGTACCGATCAATTAAGCAATCTCGATGATATGGTGACTTATCGCATGTGGCTATTTGGTCACTACCATAAAGACGCTCGTTATGCCAAAGATAGGCTTTGTATCTATCAATGGGTATACCGTGTAGAAAAAGACGGACTTTACGACGTTAATGACGGCCGAAGATTATACTGAATTCAAAAAATAATGGGTTTTTGCGGAAGATTATCCCAAATAATGGGCTTTTAATAAGACCGCCATATGCGCAATGTCTTCCGCGCCACAAGTTTCAACGCTTGAGTGCATCGCCAATTGGGCAATACCGATATCAGCGGATAGAATAGATACCTCAGAATTGGAAATATTTCCTAGGGTAGAACCACCCCGGAGGTCGCTACGATTGGTGAATTCTTGGATGGGCTGTCCTAGCTTCGCAGCAAGATTTTTCACGTATGCTGCGCTAAGAGAATTACTCGTATAGCGTTGATCCGCATTATATTTGATGACGATTCCACCGTTTAAGGCAACCTTGGTAGTCGGGTCCGCTTTTTCTGGATGGTTGGGATGATTCGCATGCGCGTTATCCACGGAAAGCATAATGGAGTTCGTTAAGGCGATGCCCTTCTCATCTTCATCGAGTTCAAGGGCCGCGAATAAGCGGTTTAACGTGCGCCTCAAGAAATCGGAATTGGCGCCTTGCGCGGTCAAGGAGCCAACTTCTTCGTTATCCAGCGACACGAAGACGGGGATGTAACCCTCTGTTTTATTCTCGCAGGCTTCGATGAAACCAAGGAGGGATGTATAGGAACTGGCAAGGTCATCCAAACGAGGCGCAACAAGTAAAGAACCTTCGCAAATAAGACGGGGCTCCTCGCGGACATATAAGGACAAGTCATGGGCGATGATTTCGCCTTCTTCGATGCCGCACTTTTGCATGAGGTAGGAAGAAAAGTCGCCTTCGTAATCATGGTCGAGCCAAAGCGGAACCATGTCTCTTGCCGCATTAAATTCGTAGCCTTTATTGACCTCGCGGTTTTGGTGGATAGCCAAAGAAGGGATGATTAGGATGTCTTCGTCAATATCCACGACGGTAGCGAAGGTTTCGCCATTAATGTTCACGATAACTCGACCCGCCATGGAAAGAGGACGATCGAACCAAGAATAATAGATGCCACCACCGTAAGGTTCGACATTAATGGAAGTGACGCTCCCTTTCTTCAACACCGGATTTGGCTTCACGGCGAAAGTCGGCGAATCATTATGTGTCGCGGCAAGACGAAGGCCAAGAGCCGCGTTTTCCGGAATCATAAAGGCGATGATGCTGGTGCCGTTGCGCGTGATGAAATACTTGCCACCCCGACGAACGTCAAAGCGTTTTGATTCCTCTAGCTTGGTAAAGTCAGAAGAAAGCAAAGCTTGCTGCATTTGATAGACAGCGTGGAACGGGGAATGCGAACGACCCAGGAGTTCCATGGTAACGGGTAAATAATCAAAAGGCATAGCAGGCCTCCTTTATAATCAATTAATTTGGCTAAGATAATGTTCCAAACGGCGGATGGCTTCTTTTAATGAATCAAGGGAATACGCATAGGAAATGCGGACGAAACCTTCGCCAGATTCGCCAAAAGCAGTTCCCGGGACTATAACGAGGCGCTCCTTTTCCAACAAGTCAAGGCAGAATTCCTCAGACGTTTTACCGAATTTGGAAATATCCGGGAAGATATAAAACGCTCCGCGAGGTTCAAAACAAGGAAGGCCAAGACGCTCGAACTCACCGAGCAAGTATTTCCTCCTTCGGTCATATTCCTCACGCATCGTAACGATGTCTTCATCGCCATTACGCAATGCCTCGATGCCCGCGTATTGGGACAAGGTTGGCGCGCTCATAATAGAAAACTGATGAATCTTTTTCATCTGCTCGATAATCGGCAAAGGACCCATAACATAGCCAAGTCTCCACCCTGTCATCGAATACGTTTTGGAGAAGCCGTTAATGGTGATTGTTCTTTCTTTCATGCCCGGTAACGCAGCGATGGAAAAATGCTTCTTTCCATAGGTTAATTCGGAGTAGATTTCATCAGAAATTACCAGCAAATCCCGCTCGATTATGATTTTAGCAATCTTCTCAAGATCCTCTTTTCCCATAATGCCGCCAGTAGGATTATTGGGGTAATTTATGAGAAGGATTTTCGTTTTTGGAGTAATTGCCGAAAGCAATTCCTCGGGCGTGAGGCGGAATTCGTTTTCCGCTTTTAGGCGAATCTTTTTAACGACGCCACCAGCGAGCAAGACATCAGGCTCATAGCAGACGTAACTGGGATCGAGAACGATGACCTCATCGCCGGGATCGACACAGCAACGCACCGCGATATCGATGGCTTCACTGCCACCCGTAGTCACGATAATTTCATCGGCTAAATAGTCGAGATCATATTTTCTTTTGTTCCACGCGGCAATTTCTTTCCGTAACTCAGGCATGCCTTGGTTTGCAGTATAGAACGTATATCCTTGTTCTAAGGCATAGATGCCCTCTTCGGTAATATGCCAAGGCGTATCGAAGTCCGGTTCGCCTACGCCGAGAGAGACACAATTATCCAATTGTCGGGCAATATCGAAAAACTTTCGGATTCCCGATGGCTTGATTTTTTTAATTTGGTCCGACGTGAAATCCCTCATAGGATCACATTGTCCCTCTCGTTTTCATGACGTTCTTCCATCAAAACACCATGGTCTTTGTATTTTTTCAGCACAAAGTGGGTCGCCGTCGACTGAACGGACTCTAAAGTAGAGAGTTTATCAAAAACAAACTGAGAAACTTCTTTCATCGAACGGCCTTTGATACGGATGAGGAAATCATAGCCGCCAGAAAGAAGATAAATGGAGTCCACCTCGTCGAAACGGGCGATACGAGAACCGATTTTGTCAAAACCAACCCCGCGTTGAGGGGCAACTTTGACTTCGATTAAAGCGGCGACTTTCTCATTGGAGACTTTATCCCAGTTGATAATAGCGTTATAGCCACAGATGACGCGGTCCGCCTCGAGTTCGCCAACCGCGATAACGATATCCTCTTCATCGACGCCAAGCATCTTCGCGAGATCTTCGACGCTGGTTTTGGCATTTTTCTCTAATACGGAAAGAATCGAAAGTTTTAAATCCATAGAGTCACCTTCCATCATACGATGCCCTGACGGTGCATGGCATCGGCGACTTTCTCAAAGCCAGCGACATTCGCGCCGAGGAGAAGATCATATTCATCGCCATACTTGCAAGCGGTTTTGTAGACATCGTCAAAGATGCGTTCCATCGTGGTTTTAAGTTTCGCATCCACTTCCGCAAAAGTCCAAGATTCCCTAGAAGCGTTTTGGGACATCTCAAAACCAGAAGTCGCAACACCGCCGGCATTGGCCGCCTTTGCAGGTCCGAAGACGACTTTGTTTTCAATCAAATAACGAGAAGCTTCGAGGGTGCAGGGCATGTTCGCGCCTTCAAAAACGGCCATGACATGATTGGCGAGGAGTTTCTTTGCGTCATCGAGGTCGATTTCATTTTGCGTCGCGCAGGGAAGGGCAATGTCGCAGGGCACGCCCCAGATGCCACGGCAGCCTTCATGGTATTCCGCGCTGTTTTTCGCCTCAGCATATTCTTTAATGCGGCCGCGACGGACTTCCTTAATCTCCTTAACCAAGGCCAAATCGATGCCTTCAGGATCATAAACATAACCATTGGAATCCGACATCGAAACGACCTTGCCACCGAGTTCCGTTGCCTTTTGGCAGGCGTATATCGCAACGTTTCCAGATCCAGAAATAATGACGGTTTTACCAGCAAAACTGTCCTTTTTTATTGTTTGAAGTGCGCGGGAACCAAAATAGCAAAGGCCATATCCAGTGGCTTCCGTACGCGCCAGTGAGCCACCAAAGGTTAAACCCTTTCCGGTGAGAACGCCATCATTGCGCTGGGTAATTCTCTTATATTGTCCGTAGAGGTAACCAATCTCACGACCGCCGACGCCAATATCGCCCGCGGGGACATCCGTGAATTCGCCGATGTGGCGATAGAGTTCGGTCATAAAGGCTTGGCAAAATGCCATGACCTCACGGTCGCTCTTTCCTTTAGGATCAAAATCAGAGCCACCCTTGCCGCCACCGATAGGCAGGCCGGTCAACGAGTTCTTTAAGACTTGTTCTAAACCAAGGAATTTCAAGATGCTGAGATTGACGCTAGGATGGAAGCGAAGGCCACCCTTATAGGCGCCGATCGCGGAATTGAATTGAACGCGATAGCCATGGTTGACCTGAACTTCGCCTTTGTCATCCACCCAACTGACGCGGAAACAGACGATACGCTCAGGTTCCACAAAGCGCTCGAACAATTTTTCTTTCACGTACTCAGGATGCGCATCGGCGACAGGGGAAAGCGTCGATAAGATTTCTTTAGCCGCCTGCAAATATTCTTTTTGCTCCGGATAAGAGGAAACTAATTTATCGTAAATGTCAGCAAGGTTTTTATTCATAGGGATTCTCCAAATACGAAAAGATTCTAGTGTTCGTCAAAGTTCGCGCAAGGGGGCAGATTAATCGAATTCTTTGGTACGCCAATAGTTAACGGCTTCCCGAACGGTATCGATATATTCGTACTCTTCCTTCCAACCGAGCTTTTTGATTTTGTCGCAGCGACCGGCATAGAGTTTTTCATCCGCGGGGCGAAGCAACTTCGGATCGGTGACGAGTTCATATTTCACGCCCATGACTTCTTCCAGGCATTCGACGACGTGGTCCATGCGGAAAATATGGGAGGAGCAAATATTATAAGGTTCGCCGGCACTGCCCTTTTCGTTGAGGATATAGAGGGCACTGCAAAGATCGCGCACATCCAAAATAGCGCGTTTGGCCGTCAAATTGCCGACGACAAGCTTATTGCCTCCTTCGCGCTCAAGCTTTACCGCGCGCTTGGCAAAGTCACCGGTGATATCCTGGTCTTTGTTCCTACCCGTGCAGTTAAAGAGGCGGATACGCATCGTCTTGATGCCAAAGTTCTTATAATACTGATAGCAGAGAAGATCTTCCGCCGCTTTGGAGACACCATAAGGGTGCAAAGGTAGCAACGCACAGGATTCGTCGGGAAGATTATCTTCCGTATATTGCTGTAACGCGTCACCATAGATGGCCGAGCTCGAAATGGCGATGACATTCGGATCATAGCCTTCATGGGCAAGACGGGCGGCTTTGACGGCTTCCAAGATAGCGACTGTGCCGCAGACATTAACATCCATCGTGTAGTAAGGATCGGACCAAGAAGGAACCGGTCTAGACTGAGCGGCGAAATGATAAATGGCATCGGGAAGTTCTTTATTGATGACCTCCATCACTTTCGCATGGTCCCTTAGGTCTAATTCGAAAATGCGAATAGTCGGGTCAATTTCGTTGATATCGGTAGTCGGTTGATAATAACTGCCAATAACTTCGTAACCTTTCTTTTTCAAAAACGGGGCAAGCGCGCTTCCGACGACGCCTCCGACACCAGTGATATATGCTTTCATGGACAAATCCTCCTTAACAGGCGCGTATAGTGTAGCACGCGCGAGAAGGACTCTATAATAAATTCAGAGGCCACCATCCATATTCGTAGTAAAATAGGCACATCATGAGCATTAGCGTTATCGGAATCGGATATGTCGGCGGCGCCTTGGCGCGCCTATTCGCCAGAAAGCACCAAGTCCGAGTTTTCGATATCGACCCTCCAAAAACCAAGTCTTTGCCCGAAGGCATCATTGCCTGCGAAACCGTTGACGAGGCCATACAAGGGGCTGATTATATCCTCATTGCCGTGCCGACCGATTATGACGAAAAGACGCACTGTTTTGATACCTCAAGCGTAGATAACGTCCTTCAAGCCATAGAAGAGCATGCCCCTCATGCGACCGCCGTCATCAAATCCACGATACCCGTCGGATATATGGAGCAGGCGGACAACAAATACCGCATCGATGCCCTATTTTTCAGCCCAGAATTCTTACGCGAGACCAGCGCTTTGAAAGACTGTCTCCACCCTAGTCGTATTATCGTTGGGCACAGGGGCCAAAAAGAAAAGGCTACCGAATTTGCGGAGATAATGAAAGAATTAGCGGATGAAAAAGACGTCCCCATTCTCTTGACGGGATACCGTGAAGCCGAGGCCATCAAACTGTTTTCCAACACCTATTTGGCCCTTCGGGTCTCTTATTTTAATGAGCTCGACACGTTCGCGATGCTCCACCATATGGATGCCGCTGACATCATTCAAGGCGTCTGTTATGACCCCCGCATTGGTCAAGGCTATAACAATCCGTCCTTTGGCTATGGCGGTTATTGTCTGCCCAAAGATACCAAGCAGTTGCTCAATAACTTCTCTTCCGTCCCGCAAAACCTTATCGAAGCCATCGTCCGTAGCAACGATACCCGTAAGAAAGCTGTCGCTGAACGCATCGTCGAGGAAGCCAAACGCCGTAGTCCATCGCCCACGATTGGCATTTATCGTCTCGTCATGAAGCAAGGGAGCGACAACTTCCGACAATCCGCGGTTATTGATTTGTTGGCCTTACTGCTTGCCGCAGACCTAAAGGTCCAAATCTACGAGCCGAAAATAGACGCGGATATCTTCCAAGGCGTTCCCGTTTGCCATACGTTGGATTCATTTTTGGGCTCGTCTACGTTGATTGTCGCCAATCGGCTCGATGGCAACCTAAAAGACGTCCTCGGCAAGGTCTTTACCCGCGACTTATTCCACGAAGAATAACTAACGACGATAAACCTGTGAGGCGCGGATCCGCGCCTTTTCCACATTCTCATTGACCTCCGTAAAACGTTCGTGGTCAACAAATAGTTTGTGGCAGGTCTCGTCATATTCCGGCGATTCTAAGAAATTTGGCTTATAAACGAAATCTAAGGCGCAGCGATGACACCAATAATTCCTTTTCCGCGCCATTTGGAACAAGAAGTCATAGTCTTCGTCCTGAAGAAAGCGAAGCTGAGCATGGGTCTCCAGCTCCTGAAGCTCATGAACAATTTGCCCAAAAGTGATTTTGGCTTCAATCAGCGCATCGTAGTTGCCTTGGGGATCCCCTGCCCTCATATAGGAATAAATCCATTTCAGGTCGTTTTCGATAATTTGGGCAAACAGCACAATTTCACTATGCCAAGCTTTAAACGTGTCAAACTTCAGTTTCATAACACGCATACTTTAGGCGAAGGCAGGATGACTGAAAAGGATTATTTGCCTCTGACCTCCAATTCCGCCTGTTTCGCAACAGAAGCAGCATTATAAATCTGTTCGCGACTAAGATCTTTGTGTGGAGAGGAAAATGAAGGGCCGAGTGCGGGCAATGACAACGAGGAGAAACAGCCCGCGCGATGAGACGGGAGCTGAGCGAGCAAGGAAACGTCGTCCGTAGTAAAAATCATTTGCCCGTTACCCATCCCCACTAGCGCATCGATGAAACTAGCCGCATAACCATGGAACGACTTCACATCCACATCATCCACGACCAGCCACTCGTCTTCTTGCATCATCGCTTCTACGTAACCTTGGACAAAAGCAATGAGTTTTTTTATGGATTTTCCCGCAAAGCTAGCCTCAAATACGGAGTTATCCCATGCACCAACGCGTAGAAGCTCCATCGTTCCGTCAAAACGGCGGACACCTGGTTTCACCTGGAAGCGGATTTTCATCCCTAGCTCTTGCAAGAAAGCGCAGACACGCGTTGCTACCCCTTCATAATAAAATAACTCGTCTGGGTCGATATCCATCAATTTGCGAGAAAGACTTGTCTCGCGAAAACGTTCTGGATATATCGCGGGGCACGAACCATAAAAGCAATCTTCAAAATAATCGAGGTCGGCAACGACGTGGAGATGAGAAATAATCTGCGCGCGCAACGCCTTAACGACTTCAAAGTCTTCCTGATTGTGATCCTTCAAATATCCTAAGTAGTCTTCCGCAAAGAGAAAACTACTTCCCCCTTCAATATAGCCATCGTAAATTCGTAACGTCTTTTGGTCTAAAGCCATACTTGCATTTGGGCCATAAGGGATAACGATGCTGCCTTTCACGGCCGACTCATCGGGATAGTGATACGACAGTTTTTCCTGAGCCAACGTAAACATCGTCTCATTTTCAGACTTGAGATAAACCTCATAATGGACATGGTAGTTTTGATTGCCGACACGAAGCGCGAAAGTATATTTGACGCAGCCTTCCACGTGAAAGACATTAAGGAAATAATGCTTCGCACGGCGGATATCCACCCCACACCCCAACGCCTTCAACAATGAAAACGTTTGGACAAGAGATGTCTTACCTTCGTTTTCTTGACCATAGAGACCATTGCACATCGGTCCATTTGGCTCGAATGGAAAACCATAGCGAAAGCTCTCTAAGCCCATGATGTTTGCGACATCGATTTTAAGAATTCGGTTATGCATAGAAAAAATCCTCCTACTTAACCTATAGAAGGATTTTTGTAAAATTGGCGAACTTTTTGAAAAATAGTTTTATGCGCGGTGGAAGGAGAGCATTTGAACTTCTGAAGTATCAAGGTTAACGTAAGCCTTCACGGGTTGGCCTTTAAGGTTTTTGCCAAGAAGATAGACGTTGCGGTAAGGCTCGTCCAAATGGAATTCAACAATGGCCTCGTTTTTACTGCCCGGCAACAAGGAAAAGTAATATCCCAAATCATTGGAACCCAAAAAATTGGTGTCGCCGTAACGTTGAATCGGTGCGCCGGCAAGAGACGCCACGGGGCAAAGCTTTTTATCCTTCTTCACCGCGATTTGGATGTCTTGGAGTTTCTTCTCGCTCTTTTGCAAATTCTCCATCGTCAAGGTAAGACGGACGACTTTAGGATCAAGGTCACTCATCCGCTTGGCCATAATGAGAATGTCACCGGAACGATAAATCATGGTCGCGATTTTGACCAACACGAAAACAACCGCGGTAGCAAGCACGGATATGGTTAGTGGCAGCGCGGCGCCGGTATTTGCTTGTTCGAAGATGATCATAATTGCCATGACGTTATTCGTCATGTGCAAGAGCATACACCATTACGAGAGCTTTGTAATCTGAAACCCCTATCATTTTATATTTCCGTCCGAACTTACCGCAGGAAAACAGCATTCGAACCTCAGTTTTCTCATATTATCCACAGCAAAATCGGTATATTTTTTAATTTTTATCAATTGGAGCGTTATTTTACAGATAGTTTATTGAAGCAGTCTATCGACGCCGATAACATCAATGGTCAGTTCGTCAAAGGGACTCCTTTTGGCGAACGCAAACGCATGTCCCAAGTGTTCAAAGCAGCGCAGATAAAAGGTTTTCTCTTTGTAGATGCATCGGCCCTCCATGTCTAACTTGACGCCATTCTCATGAGGCATCAATAAGCCTTCGCCCAGACACTTGCCCACCGCTTCTTTGATGGTCCAAGCCTTGGCCAAGTCATGACAGTCGTGGATGAGCAAAGCCTCTTCGTCGGTGAAGGCGGCTTTTACGATGCTAAGGTTACAGCGCGACACTTCTTCGATGTCTATGCCAACATCATTGTCGCCAACGATAATGCCGATGTAGTCTCCAGCGTGAGATATGTTGAAGCAAGGCCCGTCTGGAGCATAGGGTTTGCCCCGCGGACCAATTTCAATGCTTTCCAAATAAACGAAACGGGCGATTAGCAAAGACCCCACCGCCGAACGGACCTGATCTTTTTCCTGCACATACCTTAAGGCCTTCTTTTGATAGGGCTCTGGCAACGCAGAAAGCAACCGTTGTTTGTGCGGCATCATGTCATAGAGCCTACCCAGTATCACTTGCGTCATGGTTTCATTCAAGTCACTTAGTCCGTGACTTTGGCTTCCCTTTCGTTAACGCGATGTCACGACTAGCTTCTATATGCTGGACAAGAAAGCTTGTATCCGTCCGTTCGTCCAACACAATGCTAACCCATGATTTCTTATTCAAATGGTATCCCGGAAAGAGTTGAACCATATCAATTTCATCCGGATTTCCTCGCAAAACGAGGACCGATTTCTTATTGTCGTCTTCGATGCCTAACTTCCGTAAGGAGATAAGCATGATGACCGCATACCACTTCTGGTTATCTTTTCGGCGAAGGATGCAGTTCTCATCATCCCACAAAAATTCAAGTTCTTCGCCATAGGTGTTCTTGCAGTAGTCCCTTAAAAAATAGAAAATGTCGCTGGTATGATAACCTTGGGTATAGCAGGCATTACGGACCTCGATAATAACCGCTTTTATCGCGTCTCGGATCGAACCGACATATTCGCCGTGCGCCGATTCAACTTTGTATAAAGTATAAGGCTCTTGGGTCTCGACTTCGGTTAGTTCCGTTTCCATCTCGCCATGTTTATCGATGGATACGCTTAGTCGGAATTCGCCATCGAGAATATCGCGAGACAAAAGATAATGGTCTCCGTCAAAGGCAAAGCCAAAAGGTTCCAGTGAATCCTTTTTTAGTGTCGCGTTCTGCAAATAAGTTCTCTCAAATGCGCCCATAAAACTAATTATTAGGATACACTCTTCAAAAAAATGGTGGAAACGTATCTTTGAAAGAGTAGAATAATGCAGCCGAGCGGCAAAGCGCAAAGCACTGGCTCCCTGGTGGAATTGGTAGACGCGATGGACTCAAAATCCATTATCTGATGAGGATGTGTCGGTTCGAGTCCGACGGGAGCCACCACCTAGAACAGACGGCACCTCCGTAGTTGGGGGTGCCTTTTTCGTATCGTTTGAGGCCCCTGAAACAGTTTTTGAAGATCGCCCGGGCGAGCGCCGTTGCGACCTCTTTGTCAGCCAATCAAAGAGAGGGCGTGCAACGACAAGTTGGGTTTTCCTTTTACTTTCTATATAATGATTTCGCTACCCGACGAGGGTAAGGTAGCTCGAGACTATGCTTATTCCCTGAACATCGAGATCATATTAGCTAGTCCAAGAGATAGAGGCCGCACTTATTTCCGCATGATAAGCCGGGGGTCGTTGGTTCAAGTCCAACCCCACTGCAAAGTGGGTAGCTCAGGTGGTTAGAGCACCGTGAGTCGGTCCATTCTCCACCCTCTTTTATAAGGACAAAGGGGGCGTTCGATATGGGATTACTGGATCAAATTCTTCTTGAGAAGCGCCTTATTTATATCGATACACCGAAGCCAGTTGAGGAAAAGCGTCGCGTCTATCTCAACTCCTATTTGCTGGTGAATTTTGGCATAGAACTTGAAAACCCAGAATGCGTCAACGACGAAGTATTGCAAAAAATTGACGCATTGCTCAGCCTTAACGTACCCAGCAGTTTCTACGAAAGTCCACAAGACACCAAATACTTTTCCTGCGAAGAACTCTTTCTAGAGCAAGTGTTCAGCTATTGGCTCGGCTATGGAACACCGATTAAGCGCATTGAGTTATTCCCAAAAGTTATTCCGCCAAAGTGCATCGTCGGTGAGGAAATGCACCTGCGTTCCTACCGCATTGTCTCTAAAGAAGAGGCGGAAAAAGCACTAAGGGAAGCCGCTTCCAATTATTGTGCTTACAAGCGCCCCTATAGCGACATAGAAACACTTTATGTTAACGAATTAGCCAAGGAAGGATACATCACTGAGGAAGATACCATTCAATGCCGGGATAACATTTTCCTTTTCTTGCCTCGCTTCCCATCGATGATGAAGCGTCTGGACAAAAAGGATTTGGTCAAATATTCCCTCGACGTCTTCGGCGATATCCCACCTGCCCCAAAGCGCACCAAGACATATCAATATATCCAGGCTCATAAAATCCTTTCGGAAGCGATCGACGTTGTTCGCGATTGCCCTTTGAGCAAACGCCAAGCGAAGCTCTTCAACAAGCTTTGCAAGGTCTATAAAGGCCACAAAGGAAAGGAAACTAACGCCGCTTCCCCATACAAGAAATTAAATCAGTTAATCGCCGAAGACAAAATCATCGAAGCGGCCGATTTCCTCGCAGAACGCGGTTCAATCTTAGAACGAAACCTTAAATACCTTCTTTCCCGTGCGAAAGACGATTTCCAGGTTTCCTATATTATCGATAAGCTTAGCAATAAGAACCCTACCGCGTTATTCCAAATTCTAAGCACCCTCTCCTCCGATGCTGCAGGAAGCCCAAGAACTTTTGTCTATATCGCCCACAAGAAAACCGTTTCCTATGTTGAGACGAAGGAAGAAGCAACTTACCGTAAATCCGTACTGCCGCCCTACATTTTAGAACAGGTCAAGATACTGCTATTGGACAAGATTTGCAGTTACTATCGCAGCTTGCCTAGCCTAGGGAAAATCTATCTCTCGGAGCAGTTCCATAAAGTCGCCATTCCTGTAAACACATCCTCCAGCGGAAGAGGCGTTGATGTTTTGCCTTCCGGTAGCCGTATCCCCTTTACGGCAGATTATATCCGTACGTTCTGTTATTGGCATGGCGTTCGCGATATCGACGCCAGTCTAGCCTTCCTGCGCGAAAAAGATTTTAACGGCAATGACTCACTGGGAATGGACCGCGTTTTGTCTTGGCGAACCTACTGTTCTAAGACGTTTGGCGACGATGCGCTTTGCTCTGGTGATGACACATCAACCGATGGGGCCGAATACCAAGACCTTAATATCGCGAAGCTCTGCAAACGTGGCTTTGACTACGCCATCGCCGCTATCAATGGATATGGGGGCAAGCTAGACCAAGGTAAAATCTGTCAGGGCTTACAAATCAAAGAGAACATCGATACGAGGCCTTGGGATCCGAAAAACATTGAATTCCAGATGAATGTCGTGGGTAACTCCTTAGCGTTCACAGGCTTTGCCGTCGACCTAAGAAATAAAGAAATCGTCATCATCAACATGATTACTCCAGGCAATCGACTAATGGGCCGCCAACAGATCGACATGTGCCGCCGTTATTTGCAAAAGGACTATCTGTACGTGAACATGTACGATATCCTTTCCTGCCGCGGAAGCATGGTCGACGACCCGAAAGACGCAGACGTCGTCTTTGACGCCGAATACCAGAGTGCCACGCAAAAAGTCATCCGTCCATTCGATGTGGACGCCTTGATAGCGTTAGTTAACGAAAAACCAGAACGGAACTAAGTCCTGAACCAAGCACCAAGATCCGTCCAAAAACGATGCCACCCTTCCTTGAAAGCGGTGGCATTTAATTTGCCTTGGCTACGAAGGATTAAAATCTCAACAGCAAATAAAGAAGCGATATAAGCGACAGCAAAGACTGCAAGCATCACCCAAGTGAACCAGTTGACGCCATTGGCGGAGACAATCCACGAAAAGGCCGCTAAGCCAAGCATCAAGAAAGCTAAAGTGATGACAAGAAAACGATACCCTCTAGTCTTTCGAAAGGGTTTTGTCTCCACTCTTGCAGAGACTGGCTTCTGTTTTTTCTTCTTTTTGCTTCCCATGATTATAGCGGGCACATTGTAGCGGAATGCGTAACCATTTTCATCATTCATCGGCCAAACGCCTAAAAATACGATTAGCAATGATTGGTGTTTTTAACCTATATACATTACATAGTTTTTTATCCTTAGACCCTAATTTCCCCGTAAAACAAAGTTGTTTTCGATTTTGACGGATAATAACGCTATCGAAATATCAAATCCTTGTTTTCCGTCAATGGAAATTTTTCTTGTAAGAAAAAGGAAGACGAGTATCATCCCGAAGTTAGGGGGATTGAACCATGGGAACAAGTAATTTACAGGAAAAACTGGGCCAAAACAAATGGAAAATCCTCAAGAACGTCCTGATTTATGTCGGCGCTGCCGCAGCGATGTCGCTATTAATCGTCATCGTGAAATTCGCGAAAATTCCTAACCCGAATCTTATCTTGGTCGCAGGCCTGATCATTATCACCTCCATGTTTGGCTATGGGCCAGGTGCCGTCTCTGCTGCCGGCATGTTAATTTATTCTGTCTACTTTTTCTCCGACGATGGATCTTGGATTCGTTTCGAAAAGAATGGTGGCGAAGGGCTTGTTAAACTAATCGTTTCGATCGTCTGCGTCCTTCTCATTTTGGCCTTTGTCGGCCATCTCCGCTACCGGAACGTAAGGATTAGAAACGAACTTGCTCAAATCAACGCTAGGCTTAAAGAGAGCAACGAGGAGTTGGCCATTAACTCCGCTACCGACACCTTAACCGGTGTCAATAACCGTTTAGGCTTTCGCAATGACTTCGGCTCCTTCGTCAAACGGCATCTCAATGTAATGATTATCGATGTCGATAATTTCAAACACGTTAACGACACGCATGGACACGCCGAAGGCGACAGGGTCCTTGCCAGCGTTGCCCGCCACCTATGCGAAGCCTTCGGCAAGGAAAGTTGCTACCGTTATGGCGGCGACGAATTCCTCGTTATCCTCAAAGATGTCTCCGAGCCCATCTTCGAGTCGAAGATTTCCCAAGTGGAAGAAAACATTTCTAGCGACGTCTTTGCCAATGGATACAAAGGGGTATCGATTTCTTCAGGATACGCTTATGGATTCGCCCAGAGCGAAGATGATCTCCGCGCCATGATGACCATGGCTGATGAAAATCTTTATAAGGCCAAACAAAGCGGTAAAGCCCGTCACTGCGGTTCTGAATACGTCAATCCCACGAATAGCTAAAAAGAATTAAGGCCTGATTTGCGGTATGAAATTAGGTCTTTTTCTTTTGCACTACTTCTTTGTTGACTTGGCTTTAGCCCTAATGAAGAATCGCCAATAGAGATATCCATAAACGGGGAAAGCGACAGCCATAAACGCGGCCATGACGATATAGTTACGGACATCGCCATGGATAGAAACGAGTACCTCCGAATTCCATGGTTGAAAGGCGACTTGGAAAATCGGTGCATGGAAGAAATTACCATCATCGGCGCGGAACATCGAGAAAGAAGTCACCTGTCCACCGACAAAGGAAGTCGGTAATGCGAAAGCCAAGAATAAAGTCGCTACCACTACTGCTGACATACAGAAGACTCGATATTTGGAGAAGGGGATACACATGGTGATCGCGCAAACTAGTCCCGCCAATGTTGTCATAATGGATATCAAGGACTTTGCGTTGTCGTCACTGATGATAGGATCTTGTCCAAATAACAATGGGGCGCGTGAAAGAATCAAAGGCAAAATAGCCGCCAAAAGAACCAAGGCGCCAGAAAGAATTGCCTTACGGACAACATTGCTTAAGAACGAGCCGCGTATCGGTTCTTTTTGGGGTTCTAGGGACAATAAGAAGCCACCGACGGCAATAACCGAAGTCTGCATCAAGTAGATGTTCTCGCCACTATACCAAAGTTGTCCGCGCTTAAAGGGAATCAAGCAGAAGGCAAGCCCAATGATAGCTGTCGTCTTCATCAAGAATAAAATAGCCGAGCGCTCGATGTTGTTCACTACCCTGCGCCCTTGGGCTACGACTTCTTGTAAGTGACAGAAATCGTTATCCAATAGGACCACGTCAGAGCAAGCCTTTGCCGCATCCGTTGCTTTGGAGAAAGTAATGGACGCATCCGCCCTTCTTAATGCCAAGATGTCATTGACACCATCGCCAGTCATCGCCACTTTGCGGCCCTTGTTTTGCAGCGCCTCTACAAGGGCAAGCTTTTGTTCCGGGGAAACGCGGGCAAAGATCACGTTATCATCTACAAGGGTGGGGATGTCCTCTAATGGAACACCTTCCAGTGAAACAGCCTTATTCGTATCTTTTACACCGCAAATCTCCGCTATTTTTGAAACCGTAAGCATATTGTCACCAGAGATAATCTTGACCTGAACATTATTTTCGTAAAAGAAATGAATGGTCTCTTTTGCCGCGGCGCGAATGTGATCATTTAGGACAAAGAGCCCAAGGCACACCCCATCCTTCGTTAAGGCCAGAACTCGTTTTCCCTCGGCAGCTCTTTTTCTTGAATCCATTAAAGCAGGATGGTTATCCGAGAGAAGATATTCGGGAGCGCCAAGCAGTATCTCCCCTTCTTCTATGCGGACGCCAGAGCGCTTCTTTTCGGATGAGAAAGGATAACGTTCAAGGATTCCCGAGAAAGATTCCTTTCCATATTTATCGGCTAATGCCGCTGAGGTGGGGTTTGCCGTGTCGAAGGCACCAAGAATCATTCTTAACAAACGGACGCATTCTTGTTCATTGCCATAGAACAGGCTTTCCACCACTTCCATCGTGCCGTCAGTCAGCGTGCCCGTTTTATCGAGGCAAATGGTATCGACGCGGGAAAGGTTTTCCAAAGAATAAAGTTCTTGGACTAGGGTTTTCTCCCGAGCCAATTTGATGATGGATACCGCCAATGCGACACTTGCAAGCAATACGAGGCCTTCCGGAATCATGCCGACGGCAAAAGCGCCAGCCGTAAGGACGATTTTGCCCCAAGTCGCGGGCGAAGAAAGGGAAAGAAGTTCATCGCCAGCAAAGACGCCAGGCTCATTTCCATAAAGATGAATTTTGACGCAAAGGGTTATCAAAATGACGGCAACAACAATGCCAATCGCATAAGCCAATTTACGGATAATTTTATTGATGCTATCCATCAACTCGCTTCGATGACGGGGCAAAGCGCGCACCTGAGACGACATTTCCGAGGCAAATAAGTCGTCGCCAACGCGTTCGACATATGCCAGGCCTTCGCCGACAACGACAATTGAACCCGCTAAAACCATATCTCCAGGGTGCTTTTCTACCGGATCGGATTCCCCAGTGAGCATGCTCTCATCGACCTGAAGGAAGCCTTCCTCTAATTTGCAATCCGCCAAGCATTGTTCACCTGCGCTTAATTGCAAGACATCGTGAAGAACAATGTCTTCCGCTAAGACCGTCGCCCTCTCGCCTTCGCGCACCGTAATAGCGCGTGCTTGATTCAATAATTTAAGCTTCGACAGCACCCGTTTACCGTGGATTTCCTGAACCGAGCCAATCAATGCATTGATCACAGCAGGTATCAAGAATCCAAATTTCGAGATGCCGAAGTCTTTGGATACCGTCTCCCCGTTTCCGCTGGCCGCCAAATAAATGATAAATGCGAGATAAATTGCCGCGATGACGAACAAAGCAACATTAAACGGCGTGAACGTATTATCAAAAAGAATTCTCAGGAAGCTCTTCTCAATGGACTTGCTCGTCTTATTGGCGAAGCCGTTCTCCCGGAGTTCGGCCACTTGCTCCAACGAAAGCCCCTGATGAATGTCAGGGCGAGGCGTATTGATTTCGTTAATCGTTGAGTTGGCCATATTTTTCGGTGGAAATTCTATTCGATAAGAAGATTTTTAGCGATATGAACCTCATAAATTTGCCGATATTCTTGCAAGGGTAATTTCAAAATTGAGATACTGTTTTCATAAGAATCGCCCCTCAATAAATGAATTTATAAAATTTCGTAATTTCCTTTATATCGATTCTTTCTATACAAAAAGGAGAAAAGAAAGATAATTATGTCATGAACATTACAGTATTGGGCTCAGGCGCATGGGGCACCGCCCTCGCGTACGCATTAAGCAAGAACGGTGACCATGACATTTTGCTCTACGGCAAATGTGAGGATGAAATCAATGATATCAACCTCCATCATCGCAATTCTAAATACTTTGATGATGTTATCTTGCCACCGCAGCTTCACGGCACCCTAGATGCGGCTGAAGCTCTTCATGGTCGTGACATTCTGTTGCTCGCGACCCCATCTAGCCAAATCCATAATGTCGTTTCTACCATTAATGATTACTGCGACACCTCGCCTTTGCTCATCAATGTCATCAAGGGTTTCGATCCTTTGACTGGCGAAGGCATCGCCTCCATGATTCGCAAGAATCTAAAACGCCCTGACGGGATCAAGGGCATCGTTTCCCTCGTTGGCCCAAGCTTTGCCTTCGATGTCATCCACGATGACCTTACCGCCATCTGTGCCGTCAGCGAAAACGAAGAAGACGCCAAGTTGGTTCAACGTCTTTTCTCTTCTTCCGCCTTCCGCGTCTATGTACAAACCGATGTCACCGGAGCCGAAATAGGCGCAGGTATGAAAAACATCATCGCCATCGCCTCGGGCATCATGGAAGGACTTGGATATCACGATAATACGCGCGCCGCGCTAATCACCCGAGGACTTGCAGAAATCACTCGTTATGGCATCGCCAAAGGCGCCCACGCGAGTACCTTCCTAGGCCTTACGGGCGTCGGCGATTTGTGTTTAACCGCCTCCAGCCACCGCTCCCGTAACTACACCCTCGGTTTAGATATCGGCAAGGAAGACGACGCCAAGGTTGTCTTGGAACGGAACCAAAAAACCGTCGAGGGCGTCATCGCCACGAAAACCATTCATGAAGAGGCAAAACGTTCCCACATCGACGTGCCGATCACCGATGCTGTCTATGAGGTCCTCTACGAGGGAAAGAAACCATCGGAAATCGTCGTTGAATTAATGGGCCGTGCCTTGAAAGCCGAATAAACCCTTATGACCCCTTATACCTTATATATAGGATGGACGGAATATTATCTAGACGCTGGAGAAGACGAGTGTTTTCATTTTCATTATCAATTGGGTTTAGCGGCTACCGAGAAACAATTCATCTCATTTAACAAAGCGCTGTGGGGTCATTTTCGAAAGAACAAAGGATCCGTCTTAAATGACCTTCTCTATTACATCAAAGAGAGCGACATTACGCGCGTCTATGGTCATCTTGATGAACTGCTGCGCCTTGGCAAAAAACACCACATCCAAATCTTTTCTTCGCCCAATCATCGCGGAATTTTCGAAGACAAATACGACGAATTAACCCAAGAAGAGCACTTCGGCTTCATGACTTCCCCGTTAATATTCCAGGCCCTTCAAGCCATTGAAAAGCAAGGTGACACTTTAAAAACCATCATCGTTTCCCCCGCATACAATGAAGCACTCAAAAAATATGAATTCACAGACTATCACATAATCGACAACGATAAAGAAGGCAAGTTCCTGGCCATCGGTGCTTTCTTTGACATCGTTCACTTCGTCAAGCAATGCAGTTTGGATGCCTCAGATGGGTTGTTCTGTTTAAAATATGGTATTTCAGATCAACTAGTCTCATCCCTTTGGAAAGATTACATTTACCCAATGGTCTATGATAAATACCGCCGTGTTCGAAGGGCTGCTAACGAGATCGTTCACGCCCTTCAAAGCAATAACGATACTTATCGTTTCTATGGAAATGAAACTCTGTACTTAAAACCGGTTCTGCCAAGCTTATCTCGTATCCATGGCCCCCGTGACATGTATGACATCCTATCGAACCTATGGTCGGCGAAGTCTTGCGCGCCGAGGATGCGTAAGCAATGGTGCTCTGAAAACAAAACTTTGGGACAATGTTCCATCACCGCTTTCCTCGCTCAAGATGTTTTCGGTGGCGAGGTTTATGGCGTGCCATTAGGAGATGGCAATTACCATTGCTTTAACGTCGTCGAAGATTGTGTATTCGATCTCACCAGCGAACAATTTAGCCATCCTCTGGACTATGAAAATGCGGAACTGCAATCACGCGAAAAACACTTCGCGAAAAAAGAAAAACGACTCCGCTACGAAACCTTGAAAAAACAGTTCTTTGATTGCGTTATTCCAAAATAAAGCAGTTTTTGCGATAGCTTTCAGTTCCTAATTTGCATAAAGGACACTGCTTTTTGTAATGGTAACCCCAATAAAGCGACAACCACCGCGGTTAATTGGCTTGTACCAAAACGAATGAAGGTCTGCGCGACCGTGTACTGGACGGGGTACCCCATGATTAATCCGTCAAGATAAAGGATGCCCGTATCGAGACCCGAAATAATTAATGCCGTGCCCATCACGGTGATGAAATATAGAACCTTGTGATTGACTAAATTGTCGTTCTTTTTTCTATAAACATAAGCAACGAGTCCAAGAATCAAACCACGTAACGCCACGGGAAGCACCCATAACGGCGTCGTCGGCGTTAAGCCATACCCAGAAAAGAGAATTTGGTTCAGCAGCTCACCGATCGTACCAATCAAAAAGGCATCAAGCGGAGAAAGCGTCAACGCGGCCACCAACAATACCAATGAACCTAGACCAATCTCCAGGAAGGTGCCGAAGCGAATACGGAGCGCGCCTAACGCAAGAAAGAGTCCAATGAGAATGCCATCAAAGGCAATTCTCCGAATCGATTTGTTCCCCATAGAAAGAAAACCTCCTTATCTCTATGGGAGGTAAAAACAGGAACGGAATCTGAGCGGCTGCCGACGTCCACCGCGGAAGCAGGTGCTTCCTTCGTCCATAGGCAACCTCCCATCCTATGGCACTTAACGCGAACGCCCTACTCTCAGGTCTATTCCGGCGCAAAGAATATATCACGTTGCGTCCGTTTTGGAATAAAAACAGTTCATCAGGGAATCGGCCAAAATAGCCCATTTAATTCAACGCAATGTCAATTTATCCAAATTTTCACAAACAATTCGGTATAGATACTTGAAAAATCCATAAAATAGGCGCAAAACCTTTATGGTTTATTTTGGAGCGGAATTTATGTTCAACAAGCACGATATTCATAGGGATGAGCTCCAACTCGTCCGTGGACAAGCTAGGAAAGGCTATGACTGGTGGTGGCATTCTTTCACCGCTTATGATGAACAAACCCAAGAAGCCCGTCCCTTCTTCATCGAGTTCTTCTTATGTAACCCCGCTTCCGGAGGCGATAAGCCCGTCTTTGGTCAATTGGAAGAAAACCGCAAATATGGCGTGCCCCCGTCTTATCTGATGGTCAATGTTGGGACCTGGGGAGCAGATGCCAGGCAGCTTCACCGTTTCTTCGGTTGGAACCAAATCAAGGTCCATGGTAAAGCCCCTTTTTCCATTGAAGCCGAAGATTGCTATCTTGGGGAAACCTGCACAAAAGGCCACGTCAGCTTAACCGAAAGGGAAGTTGCCGAACACCCGGAATACATGTGCCAAAGCGGTGAAATTTCCTGGGATTTGACCATTGAAAAAGACATTGCTTTTAATGTCGGCTACGGCGCGGGCAAATTATTCCGGACGATGCAACTATTCGAGATGTTCTGGCATGCCGAGGGCATGAAGAGCTTCTTTGAGGGAACAATTATCTATAACGGCCGGAAATACGCGGTCCGCAAACAAGATTGCTATGGCTATGCCGATAAAAACTGGGGCAAAGATTTCACTTCGCCTTGGGTATGGCTATCCTCCAATAATCTTGTGAGCAAAGTAACGGGCAAGCGTCTACAGAATTCCGTCTTCGACATCGGGGGCGGCTGCCCGAAAGTCGGTCCTTTCGCCCTAAAAAGAAAACTTCTCTCCGCCTATTATCACGAAGGCCAGTGCTACGAATTTAACTTCTCGAAGTTCTGGACCTTTTGCCGCACGAAATTCCATTGCGAAGAAACCGAAACTAAAATCATTTGGCACGTCGAACAAAAGACTTGGCGTTACCGCATGGTCAGTGACATTACCTGCGAGAAAAAGGACATGCTGCTGATCAACTACGAAGCTCCTAACGGCAAAAAACTCCATAATCGCCTTTGGAATGGCGGCAATGGCGTAGGTATCATCAAACTCTATCGAGGAAGGAAGCTCCTCGATGAAGTCGAAGCGCAAAACATCGGCTGCGAGTATGGAGAATATGGCCAATAAAATGGACAAAAAATTCCTTTGGCCTTATTTTGTTGAGGCTGCTTAGGGCGTAAAATGTTTCCTAGAACGTATGAAATTTTTACACCTCGCAGACCTCCATATTGGAAAGAAACTCAACGATTACCCCCTCTACGATGACCAGCGTTTTGTTTTAAATCAGGCGCTTGATTTGGCGCGGAAAGAACAAGTCGACGCCATCGTCATCGCCGGAGATATCTATGACTCTAGCGCCCCTAGCGCCGAGGCCATGGATTTTTACGATTGGTTCTTGAACGAACTCTATAAGCTCCAAAAGCCGATTCTAATGGTCGCGGGGAATCACGACTCCGCCGAACGCCTCAACGTTGCATCAAGCATTTTAAAAAATAGTGGCATCCACATCGCCGCGAAAATTGAAGATCCCATCCCCTATGAGGATATTCAGGACGCACGTTTTTATCTGCTTCCCTATTTCCGTCCCAGCGACATCAACCACGTTTTCGGTTCGGATTGTCGCAGTTTCGAATCAGCGATGAAGGAAGTTCTCTCCCATATCCAATTGGACGAGAAAAAGTGCAATATCCTCGTAACTCACCAATCAATTTTGCCTTTAGGCATGAAAATCGAATCCTCTGGATCAGAGACTTCCCTCGATATTGACCAAGCCGGCAACGTCGGCGGAACCGAAACCATCGACGTTGATTTGCTCGGCCAATTCGATTACCTCGCGCTGGGCCACATCCATAAGGCCCAAAACGTAGCGGCCAACGCCCGATACGCCGGCGCGCTTTTGAAATACCACATCAAAGAAGCGAACGCGAAACGCAGCTTCACCGTCGTCGAAGTGCAGGGCAAAGACATAACCATTCACGAACATCCGCTTCTTCTCAAGCGTGACCTCGTCATCTTAGAAGGCAGTCTTGAAGACATTCTTTCTCGCGAAGGCCACGACCAAGATTACGTCCACGCCAGGTTGCTAAACGAAGAAACAGTCGATAACCCCTTCGCTAAGCTAAAAGCCAAATACCCCTATTGCTTGGGCATCGAGTATCCACACATCAACGCTCGCTTCGAGGAGGATGAACAATACGAAGACGTCGATCAAATGGATAAAAACGATCTCTTCGCCCGTTTCTATAGCCAATATGGTGGCCGGGATCTGGAGGAGAAAGAAAAAGAACTCGTCAAAGGATTATTCGATAAGGAGGAAGACGCATGAAACCCATTAAATTAATCATGACTGCCTTCGGTCCTTATAAAGACCGCGTTGAAGTCGACTTCGAAAAACTCGGCACGGGATTATTCCTAATCAATGGGGATACCGGCGCTGGAAAGACCACAATCTTCGACGCGATTTGTTATGCCCTTTACGATGAAAACAGTGACGAAAATAGACCTAGAAGCGCCATCCGTAGTCAATACGCCGACTCCTCCGTCAAAACCGAGGTCACACTCCATTTTTCCGCCGGTGGCAAAAGTTACACCATCACCCGCTCCCCTGCCCAGCGCATCAAAGGCAAACGCAAAGGAAAGCAAGACGATGGGTTAACCGCCTCCGCCGCGTCCGTTGAACTTACGGGAGAAGGTTTGGACAAGGCCTATACCAATGCGAAAGAAACGAAAGCCAAGGTCATGGAAATTGTCGGTCTCGACTTACAGCAATTCCGGCAGACGACGATGATCGCCCAAGGCAAATTCCGTGAGCTCGTCCAAGCCGATACCGGCGAACGTCAAAAGTTATTCCGTTCCGTAATGGGTTCTGAGCCCATCCGTCGTTTCTGTGAGAATATCGCGGAGGAGGCCAAGCAATTAGCCGAAGGAGTCAAAAATGAAAATGCCCGACTTTTGCAGGAAATTCAGCACTTCGAACCCTTTGATGAATCTCTAAAAGCAGATATTGCTAACGCCGACGAAGGAAACCTCGAAATCAGCCTCATAAGCCGCTTAGAAGAGGACATCGAAAAAGGAAAAGCTCACCTTGTTGAGCTTCAAAGCGCCGAAGCCGAGCAAAAGCAAAAGCTCGAAGATGCCAATAAAGCCTACCGAGAGGCATTGGCCAATAACCAAAGCATAGATGAGTACAGCAAGAACCACGAAGCCTTTTTAACACTGTCCGCTCAAGCGGATACATATGCCGGTTTGGAAGCGAAGCTGCGGCGCCAAGAGGAAGCCGAACTTATCCTTCGTGAAGGAAATCATGTTGAGGAAGAATCAAAACAGGTCGATAAGATCCAGGCGGAACTGAATATCGCGAAAAAGGACTTAGCCCTTTCGGTTCAAGCTTTCGATTTAGCGAATCAAGAATATAGCAAAGTCCTCCCTGAGCTGAAGAATCGCTGGGATGAATTGAAAACAGATGCTGCCAGCATCGAAGAAAAATTAAAAGTCGCCTTGGATTATGAGAATCGAAAAAAATCTACGGAGATCCTACAGAACAGCGTTGCCACGGAAAAAGATGCGTTATCCAAGGTGGAAGTTTCCATCAAGACAAAGACGGAACAATATCAAGCGCTACGCCAAACTCATGCCGACGAAGACCTCGTCACGCCAAAGGCCAACCTAGAGGTACAAAAAACCAGGCGTGTCGAGACGCTGAAGAAACTAGGAGATTTAAAAGCAAAGTTTGCCGCTTACGAGAAACAAAAAGCACAAGCGGCCCACAGCGAGAAACAATATGCCGATGCCAGTTTGAAATGGAATCAGGCGCAGAAAGAGTTCACCGAAGCGCAGAAAGTCTATCTGGCTTCCGTCAGTTTCCTTTTAGCTGAGCGTCTCCAAGATAACGAGCCCTGCCCCGTCTGCGGGTCATTATCCCATCCCCATCTCTGTCCGAAGCCCGAGAACGTTTTAAGCAAGGACGAGGTCGAAAAGTTGCATGATGCCGCGGAGCAATATCGCCTCGAGGCTAACGCCAAACAAAGCACGCTCGTTACCGAACAAACCGCCCTCCAAGGAAAAGTGGATTTGCTCCTCTCGTCTTTCAAAGAGCTATTCGAGAAGGAAACCACCCTAGAAGACCTGCCGCAGATTATTGCTGATTTAGAATTGAGCAACCGACATGCCATCGAAGATATCGATAACCAATTAAAAGAACTCCAAGATAAGTCGGCCAAGCGCCAACGCGACCTTGACGACGCTTTCTCGTTAGAAAAGGCAGCGCAGGACATGCAGCAAAGTTTGAATAAACGCAAAGATGCCTTGCAGCAAAATGAAGTCAAGCTCGGCGCAGAAAAATCGTTGTTGGAACAAGCCTTGTTACGCTTAGATGGCCAGACCCGCGATAGCCTTCTTCAAAAGAAAAAAGAATTCGCCGGTCTAGCCATAGAGTTGCAACAAAAAATAGAGAAGATTGAGAAAAGCTACACCAATGCATTAACCGCCAAAGGAAGCGCGGAAACTTCTCAGAAAGAACGCGAGAATGCTTTGCTTAATGCAACCGAAAAATACAAAAATGCCAAGCAAAACTTCGATGTTTCTTTGGAAGAACGCCATTTTTCCAATTTGGAAGAAGCCCAATCGTGCATCCTTTTCGCGTCCGATGAAGCCAAGCAGCTTCGGGAGCGAATCGAAAAGTTCAAAAGCGACTTCGCCTACGTTAAAGGGAATGAAAGTGATCATATCGCCAAGGGTCATGACCAACTGACACTTGCCGAAGTCGAGCCTCTGTTGGAGCGAAAGAACCAATGCGAGCAGGCTTTCCAAGAAAGCGCCAAGAGGGCAACGGAGTTCAACCTTCTTTTGAACAAGAACAGCCAAACGCTCGCGACGCTAAAATCCATCCGCGCCCAAAAGCAAGCAGCCATCGAATGGGCCAACCGGGTCGCCTCCTTAAGCCGGACCGCCAATGGACGCAATCCTGGCCAGCACTTTAACTTCGAAGTTTATTACCAACGGCAGATCTTTGGACGCGTCATCCAACGTGCTTCCAAACGCTTAGAACAAATTACGGATGGCGAATTCTCGCTTCGCATCCGCAAACTGGATGAATCCAATAAAGGTAACAATCAGTTCGGTTTGGATATCGACGCCTTTGACTCCCATACCGGCCAAGTCCGAGACGTTAAGAGCCTTTCGGGTGGAGAACAGTTCAAAGCTGCTTTAGCCCTGGCTCTAAGTTTCTCTGAAGTCATATCTGAACGCCACGGCTACGTCGAAATCGACTGCATGTTTATCGACGAAGGTTTCGGCTCTTTAGACGACAAATCACTCCCTGAAGTCATCCAGCTGCTCAAGCGTCTCGCCGCAGATAACCGCCGCTCCATCGGCATCATTTCGCACGTCACGACATTAAAAGAATCCATCACGAAGCAAATTGTCGTCAAAAAAGGTCAAAGCGGATCCGCCTTGACCATCATTGAATAAGTCCGGAAAGTTACTTTTTCTCTTCCTCTTTGGAATTATCTTCCTTCTTTTCCTCTTCCTTAACCTCGTTCATGCCAAGGATCGCGGGACGAGTCTTTACGGAGTCGATGATAAAAAGAATGCCCGGCACGAGAACGCCAAGGAGAATGGCAAACGAGCCAAGGATGACACCGCTGACCTTGCGGATGTTCGTACGGTTCACGAAACTGGCCAAAATGACTGAGTAAACGCCCGCCGCCAAAGCGATGAAAGCAAGGATGAAGAAAATGGCAGTTACGGTTTCCGTGGAAGAGGCCGCTTCGGCTTCGCCCATCCCCTTGGAAACAAGCTCCGCCACGGTCGCGTCATGGTTAAACGCGAACACGGAAGCGATAATGACAAGGATGGTCGCGACGATACTACACAAAACACCCCAAATAATCGCAATGGTCTTGGCTGCATCTTTTAGCATAGTCTACCTCCTTTTTTCGCGTGTAATTATCGCGCGTGTATATTAGGCATGCAATTTAAAAAAGGGAAGAAATCGTCAACGGAAGGACATAATGCCAATGCTAATAGGCCTTCTTTGTTTAAAGATTAAGGAAAAAGGCTGCTACCGTTTCCCTTTGTCATAGGCACGGCCAAGATCTTTTGGTCCGGCATTTCTCTTGGAAGTGAACACCAAAACGACGAGGCAGACAACATAAGGCAAAGCCAAATAGAAATAGGAGGAAATCCCCAGATTAGCAAGGAAATCAATGGATGGGTAGACGACCGAGAGCGTCTTGAATCCGGAGAAAAGGAAGGCGCCAAGGAAAATAGAGAGGGGCTTCCACTGCCCGAAGATAAGGACTGCCAAAGCGAGGAAGCCAAAACCGTTAGCGCCATTGGCAAACTCCCATTCGGCATTCATGGTGACGAGCAATAATCCACCAAACCCGGCCAAGACACCCGAGATCAAAATCCCGATATATCGAGTCTTGCCCACGTTAATCCCTAGCGAAGCGGCGCTAGAAGGATTCTCGCCACAACTAGATAATCTCAATCCATATTGGGTTTTGTAAATGACCACATAGATAATCGGAATAAGCGCCAGCACGATGAAAATCAGCCAATTAAATTTCACGCCTTGGATGCCAAATAAATCAAAGTTAAACATTTCGTAGAATCTAGTGAAATTAAGGCGAGATTGGCCCGCGGGCAACGCATCGGTTTTCGTAACTTGTTTAATCAATGTGACGGCCAAAGCGGTGCTTAAAATATTCAACGCGGTGCCCGCCAAGGTCTGATCCGCCTTAAACGTGATGGATGCAACGGCCAAAAGCAACGAATAAAGCCCACCGCCAATTAATGCCGCAAGCAACACAATAAGGACGCTGAGCCCATTGGGCAGCGAAGCGGGCAGTAAGTGCATCGCGATGCCCGCGCAAAGCGCCCCCACTGTCATGCATCCTTCCAAAGACAAAGCGATGGTCCCGCTTTTTTCGGAGAACATGCCGCCTAGGGCCGTGATCGTTAAGATGCAGGCATAGGCTACGAGAAATGAAATGGTGGATAATACAACAATCATTTTTTCACCGCCTTGTCTCGGGATAGCCGACGAAGTTCGTCTTTGACTTCGGACTTCCGAATCATCTCTTTGAGGAAAGCCACAAATCCAGCCAAATAAATAATCGCGGAAGTAATGATGCCGGCCACTTCAGGTGCGAAACCTAAATCCGTAATCATGCTGCCACCTTCGCTGATGTGCTCAATAAAATAGGAAGAGAAGAGGACGCCAATGGGGTGTAAGCCCCCTAAAAAGGCTGCAGAAATGCCCTGAAATCCGATAGATGGAATCGTTGATGAAAGTCGCCAGGAAGTAAATCCATTTTGCACCTGTAACGAAGCCGCAAGGCCAGCAAGGGCACCGGAAATCGCCGTTGCGACGAGGATGTTTTTCACTTTATTCATGCCCGCGTAATCTGCCGCGTCAGGGTTGAATCCGGTGGCCTTTAGTTCATAGCCGATCGTGGTCTTCTTAAAAAGCACAAAAATGACGATGGTGACAACAAGAATTAAAATCATCCCTAGACCAACGATGGAGTTGCCGGCAAAAAGGCGGTCCAGGCCCACGGAGGGGATAAGGGCATTGGAACCATCCGTGATTTTATATGCCTCGGAATGCGAGGAGTCCCAAATCGCCGAGTTCGCGGTCAAAATTCCATTGACCAAATATAAGGCAATCCAGTTAAGCATGATGCCAGAGATGACTTCGTTCACATTGAAGAACGCCTTCAATACCCCTGAAATCATCGACCATAACGCCCCCGCGACCATGGCCCCAATCATTACCAACCACCAAGGCCAATTGGCGGCGACGCCCATGAACGTGATGACTAAGACGGCGATGGAATATTGTCCCGAAGCGCCAAGATTAAATAGGCCTGCTTTATAGCAAACAAGAACCGATACACTCATGGCGATAAGAGGCGCGGTTTTGGCGAGGGTTTGCCCGAAATAATTCCACCGATCATCCGCGTTTTGGAAAACAAAGAAGTTCCCCAAAATCGTGGCCATGCCATCGGCGGCCTCCTTGGTATTGATGCAAAGCAAAATCACAAAGCCCAATACCAAGCCAAGAAGCGCGCACCAAAGTGAAGTGACGACTGTTTTTGTCTCGTCCTTTTTGAAGAAAGAGGAGAAAAACGACTTGATTTTATTCATGCCCATTCTCCTTAATCGCATTCACTTTGTCCTTTTTAGCGCCCGTCATATATAAGCCTAAGGTTTCCTTATCGACACTATCCGGCGTGAATTCGCCGACGATTTCGCCTTCATACATCACCAAAATGCGGTCGGACAAAGCCAAAACTTGGTCCAGTTCTAGAGAGACGAGCAAAATGGCTTTGCCCGCCTTTCTTTGTTCCAAAAGAAGATTGTGGATGGTTTCAATGGCCCCAACATCAATACCACGGGTCGGCTGAACGGCGAGAAGCAAATCAACGCCGCGCTCGATTTCCCTCCCTACAATAATCTTTTGTTGATTACCTCCGGACATGCTGCGGACGACGGTACTGCCGTCGCCGCTAGAACGGACATCGTATTTCTCGGTAAGTTCATCTCCGTATTCTCGAATGGACTTCTGGTTCAGGAATAGGCATTTGGAAAAGCTCTTTTCGTAATATCGATCCAAAACCGCATTTTCATAGATGGAGTAATCGAGCACGAGGCCATATTTCTGGCGGTCCTCGGGAATATGGGATAGGCCGGCTTGAATCCTCTTTCGCACGGAATAGGAAGAGATGTCCTCTTGGTGGAGAAAAACGGAACCGCTTTGGCTCTTCTTCATGCCGGCGATGCCATAGACCACTTCCTGTTGGCCGTTGCCGTCAATGCCCGCCAAGGTGACAATCTCCCCCGCCCGTACATTGAAGCAAACATCATTGACAATTCTCTTTTTGCTATTTGGATCCACTAAGGTGAGGTGCTCAACCCGGAGAATTTCATTGCCCGTTACCGGGGAAGGCTTCGTCTGGTTCATATCTAGTTTTCTGCCCACCATCATCGCGGAGACTTCTTCCTTATTCGTATCTTTAACCGCCAAGGTGTCGATGGATTTTCCTTTGCGAATAATCGTAATTTCATCGCAAACCTCGAATATTTCATTTAACTTGTGCGTGATGAAAAGAATGGATTTCCCCTCTTTTTTCAGGTTCCTTAGAATCTGCAGAAAGCCTTGGATTTCCTGCTCCGCCAATACCGCGGTGGGTTCGTCAAAGATCAAGATATCGTTTTTCCGGTAGAGCATCTTGATGATCTCCACTTTCTGCTGCATCTCGACGGAGAGGTCCTTCACTTTTTTGTCCAGATCGACCCGAAGGTCATATTGGTCAATGATCTGTTGGACTTCCGCTCTTGCCCTTTGGTAATCGATGATTTTAAAAAGATGTTTATTCAGCCAGTTGAAGCAACGTTTAAAAACATTGAGATGGCCCCGGTACTCTTTTATGGTTTCTTCACCCAAAATGATGTTTTGAAGAACGGTGAACGTGTCCACGAGCTTAAAGTGCTGATGGACCATGCCGATATGGAGTTTGGTCGCATCGTTAGGGTTGGTAATTTTGACCTCGGCGCCATCTTTTTTGATGATGCCCGAATCCGGTTCATACAAACCGAAAAGAATGGACATCAATGTGGACTTGCCCGCGCCATTCTCCCCACATACCGCTAGGATATGACCCTTTTTCAAACGAAGGTCGATATGATCGTTGGCCAAAAGACTACCAAAGCGCTTGGTAATCGAAAGCATTTCAATCGCGTAGACGTCATCCATATTATTTGATCGACCCTCGATAAGAAACATGCGTGTATTCGCTGACAACCGGGGGTTGTTCCGTTTCGGTAGATACGTCTTTCGTCCCATCCAAGAAATCCTGGATAAGGGTTTTATAATCCTCGATGGTGAAGTGTTTCATCCGCCACGTATCCATGGGCAATTGAACATAGTTAAGCTCAGGATTCTCGCTGGAGACTAGACCCAAATAAGTGATCCCGCTTTGCCAGCGGCGCTCATGATAAAGCTCCCCAAGTTTCGCGATGACGGTCTGTTTGATGCCCTTCATCGCACTGGTTAGGCAAATGCCCTCTTGATAATCGCGGTCGATGATCGGGGCTTGATCGGTATCGACGCCAATCATATAGCCATTGTTTTCTTTCGCGGATAAAGCGACGGAAGTATAGATGCTACCACCACAGGAAAAGACGACTTCGGTTTTGTTCACTTTGTACCAGTTATCAATATATTTATAGATCTCGCTATCCCCAAAGAATTGGCCGCCATAAACGTATTGAACATCCACATCTGCCTGTAGTTCCTTTGCCGCGGCGTCGATTCCTTGAACGTAGCCATACCCAAAGCGGATGACCGCAGAACCGGGGATACCGCCCAAAAAGCCAAGTCGACGGAATCCTTCTTTGACGATGCCATAACCCGCGATATAGCCGGCAATTTCCTCATGGTAATTAAAGACGGCGATATTCTCCGTTAAGGTGAAGCCACTAGGGAAATCGCCCGGCGAGATATCCAGACCAATAAACTTTACATCCGGATGTTTCGGAGCCACTTCCGCCAGCGCCTCCCCATGAGCATAACCGGGGCACAATATTGTTTTATAACCGCGATCGATAGCCAGATTTATCGACTTAACACGCTCCGCCAAAGAGGCATCGCTCGGCTTAAAGTAATTGAATTTGACGTTGTTTTCCTTAGCCCATTCCATACCGCCCTCGTAACAGGCTTGGTTAAAAGAGGCGTCGTTCACGTCGGAAAAATCCGTTACCATAGCGACTTGAAAATCTTCCGCGTTGCTATGGGACATAAAACTTAAAGAGAACACCAGTGTGAAGAAAACAACTGCCGTAATAAAAAAGGACACGATAATCTTCTTCATGGGTATATTTTGGAAGGATTCACCGAAGAATCAAGATTGGGAATACTAGCATAAGAATAAATGTGGCTAAAAAATCCCCGACATGGTATTGGAGCGCTTTTGATCGTATCAGAATTATCTTCTTACGTGTCTTAATGTAACGACGTTAATGGTAAATTGCTACGAGTGAATGACATTAATAGAATTAGTGAAATGACATTACACTAATCTTTTGAATTTAACAAAATGTCATCAAAATACTTCAAAGTAGAAAATGAATATCTTTTTGCAACAAACTCGTTTCCACCATATTTTTTATAACTAATATAATCGTCAACGTATTTTTTGAACTTGTTGATAATAAAGAATGTCTTTTGTTGAAGTTCTAGATATTCTTTATCATTGATATCCGTTGCCTCGCCTAAGTAAGAAACTTTAGAAATCACTACTGCTTTAGAATAATCTACTCCTGTTATTGAGTCGGTTTTACGATCTGATGTCTTAAATTTATAACAATAGGAGTGACGAATATTTGTTCTTAAAGGAATGGCAAACTGAATTTTATTAATTTCCACTAATAAAACAACATAAGGTCTATTCTCTTTTGCTTCCATTTCTGGATATTTGCTATGCGGATAAGCCTTATAAAACTCTTTTGATAATCTTCTTAATTCAAGAAGTTTTGCCATAAAGATAATAAAAGCTTGGGCAATCCAAGCAATTTCATTTGGGATTTCTTTTTCAGGTCTTACCCTCAGACCATATCTTCGTTTGGGATTTCTTTTTCAGGTCTTACCCTCAGACCATATCTATCAAGAGGTTTCCCTTTTGACACTTATATAGTACAAAATAAAACCCTATTTTTCAATAGAGATCTAATTTTTGTGGCGCGCCCGAGGCGATTCGAACGCCTGGCCTCAACCTTCGGAGGGTTGCGCTCTATCCGGGCTGAGCTACGGGCGCAATATGGATGGTGCCCAAGAGGGGATTTGAACCCCTACGGCTGTTAACCACTCGCCCCTGAAACGAGCGCGTCTACCGTTCCGCCACTTGGGCACAGGTAAGAATATACGCTAACTTTTAGAAAAAGTCGATGATACTCAGCAATTTATGAAATCGACAATGGATTTCATGATTTCGAGGTCGTCGTCGAGTTTGCGATAATCCACGACATAGGAGTTGTCAAACTCCTTGGAAAAATACTTCTCTTTGACATTCAGGCGGTAGAAATATTCCTCTGCGCGCAACGACCAATATGGATTGTGCATCGCATTCTTCTTTAAGGTCATTTTGACATAGTCGCAGCTCCCAAAACGCTCTTTCAAAAGCTCATAAGAGTCTTTTGGGGAAACGACGGGATCATTCTCTCCGAAAATACAATAAACAGGTTTCTTTGCTTTCTCGATGACATCCAGCATGTTGATGACACCATAATCGCCATAGCCGCGTTTCAGGGCTTTATAGAGTAGTCTAGGGGCTTTAGAAAAGAACGGTTCTCTGCTGCAAACCAGGCGTTGCAAATCCATAAAGCCAGATATCGAGACGACTTTCTCAACGCGGTAACCTTCTTGCAAAGCACCCAAGGCCATGAAACCACCCCGGGAATGGCCAACGGCATAGCGTCTCTTCCCCTTGGCGTCTTCCCGTTGGTCCAGGTATTCAAAGAAAGCTTTCTGGTCATATAAACCACGAGGCAAGAAATCCGCGTCTTTGCCTTCAGACATCATGCAACCCGTGCTGTCATAGCTAAACACAATGAAGCCCGCTTTTACCAAGTAGGCGATTTCTTGCATGTAAGCGCTATGGCCAGCCCCGTGGCCATGGAAGAAAACGATAATATCCTGTTTGGAAGCATCGGTATCAAAGTATTTCTTGCCCCTCAGCAGATTCTTTCCCGAATAAAAAGAGAAGGGTTCTGCGGAGATACCGTAGTCTTTTTCCGTAAAGTAAAACGCTTGAGGAGCACCATCGCAGCGCTCCGCAGAAGACTTCTGGATCAAACGTAAGATAAGCGCATCGAGAATCATGTTATTGTCTGGTGATAAGCAAATGGAACAGCGCCTTGCCGAATTGCCGATTGGCAAGGTCGACAATGACATGGGCGAATTTCTCTTTCATGCCCGCTAAGATAATCGAGCGAATCGGCATTTGCAAAAACATCTTCTTTGAAGCCGCCGGATTCGGGTCGTTCTCGAATTTCTTATCCGCAATCGAGGCAAGACGTTTGCCGATGTAGGTATCGCCAATGTTCTCGAAAGTGGAGTTTAAGGTATAAGGCCTGGCACGAGGGTCACGCGGAATGGAAACGATGCGGCCAAGCAGTTTTTCAAAGATATCATCGTATTGCCAGAATCCGTCTTTAGGAACGTTATAGTAGATGGATAGTTTATCGATCTGCGTCTTAAATTCTTTGGTCCCTTCCACATCAATGGGCGCGCTAAGAAGGATGTCTTTGCAAGACGTCCCCACTTCAATCAAGTAACGGCCGCGCTCGATTTCAAAATCCCCCGATTCAGTATCGAAGTGTTCGAAGGCGCGGCGGTCAATCTCGATGGTGACATCCGCTTTTTCGCCACCTTCAAGATGGACTTTTTTAAACCCTTGGAGGGTGCGTTTGGCCTTATAGACGGCGCGGTCCTCGGGAGGTGCGATATAAAGCTGTACCAGCACATCACCGGCAATCTTTTTCTTGTTGGAGACGTTGACGGTTACCGTGACTGTATCGGTAGGCATAAACCGCTTCGCGCTAACGGACATTTTATTGAACGAGAACTCGGTGTAACTTAAGCCAAAGCCAAAGGGGAAACGAGGTTCTTCATTCACCGTCACATAATAACGATACCCAACATAAATCGACTCGCGGTAAAGCGACATGCTTTGCCCGCCAGGATAGAACCCAAAAGAAGGAACCTGATAATTTCGAGCAGGCCAGGATTCCGTGAGGTGACCGCAAGGATTCGAGATGCCAAGGATCAAATTGTATAAAGCTTCTCCGCCGCCCTCGCCAGAGAAATAGGCGAAGAACGTCGCGGCGGTATTTTCAATGAAGGAAGTATCCACGGGGGCGCCGGTGCACAAAACGACAATGACGTTATGATTGATTTCAACAAGCCTATGGAACAATTCCAATTGATAGTCATTGATGCGAAGGTCTTCGCGGTCGTATCCTTCACTTTCTTCCTTCGCGGAAGTGCCCATGAAGTAAATAACGGTATCATATTTAGAAGCGAGGTCGAGGGCGTCGATGGGAAGATCCGGGGAGGGCTCTGGGGCATCGATGCTATAGCCGGGAGCATAAGAGATATTTTCTTCGCCAAGTTGTTTCTTGCAATAGTCCACAAAGGAGACGACCTCATGGCCACCGACCTGACTACTGCCACCGCCACCGAGCCTGGGTTTTCCCGCCAGTTCGCCGATGATGGCGATATTCTGCATGGATTTTAACGGCAAAATCCCGTTATTTTTGACGAGGACAATCGACTTTTCCGCCATTTTCACCGCGAGACGGTGGCCATCATCAAAATTGAAAGCGCCAACCTTAAGGCGTTCGTCGTGGGTGCGTTGACTCAGTTTCAGAATCCGTTCCGCGGAATCGCGGGCAGCGTGGATAAAATTCCGATGACCACGGGAGGCGTTCGCTAATCTCGTGTAACGATTGGTCATCCCCGGCATCTCGACATCAAGCCCATTGGAATGGCAAAGGACGGGGTCGTTTATACCACCCCAGTCGGAGACGACGACGCCATCGTATTTCCATTTTCCCTTGAGGGTATCGGATAAAAGATATTTGTTCTCACAGGCATAAACGCCATTGATCTTGTTATAAGCAGCCATCACCATCCAAGGTTTTGACTCTTTGATGGCGATTTGGAAAGCGCGGAGATAAATCTCGTGGAGCGCGCGGATATCGACGACCGAATCATTGACTAAGCGATAACTTTCTTGAGAGTTACAGGCAAAGTGTTTCAAGCACGCCGCGACGCCCACGCTTTGAATGCCTTTGGTAAAACCCGCGGCTAGCATGCCGCTAAGATAAGGGTCTTCGGAGAAATATTCGAAGTTACGGCCGCAGAGAGGATTCCTCTTGATGTTGATACCTGGGCCAAGCAACGCATTAACGCCATTGGCGCGGCATTCGCGGCCCAGCATCTTGCCATATTCCTGCATCAAATCAACATCAAAACTCGATGCCACCAAAGCCGGGCAAGGATAGGCGATACTTTCAGCACATTTCCCGAGCTCGAGCGTATTATCGTCGCTTTTACGAAGGCCCGACGGGCCGTCGGCGACGCGGATGGGTTTCATATCAACCCTTTTCACGCCACGAATCGTCCAGGGGCCATCACCATAGAGGAGGGCGAGGGTCTCGGAATATTTTAATGTTTGTTTGGTTTTGCGCTTTGCCATAGTCTCGACAATTATAAAGTTTGCAAAGCAAAATTAAACCCATTCCCTTCAATGTGACTTACAATATGGCCATTATGAACAAGACCATTTATTTTGCCGGCGGATGCTTCTGGGGCGTCCAAGCCTACTTCAAACAATTAAAAGGCGTTTTGTCGACTCGCGTCGGTTACGCCAACGGCACCACCGCCTTCCCCAAATATGAGGATCTTAAAGCGGGCAAAGCCGACCACGCTGAGACCGTCAAGATCGATTACGATAACGAGGTCATCACCATCGAAGAGCTCCTCGAGCACTTCCTCCGCTTCGTCGACCCCTATTCCGTGGACAGGCAAGGGCATGACATTGGGCACCAATACCGCAGCGGCGTCTATTACACCGATCTGCTCGATGCCGTCGACGTACAGGCCTATTTCTCCGCCCACCTTGAACCTGGCTACAAAATCGCCATCGAGATGCTTCGCAATTTCTTCCCCGCTGAAGAATATCATCAAGATTACTTGGACAAAAATCCTGGCGGCTATTGCCACGTCAATTTGAACCTAATCAAGCCCTGCGTGTCAACATTCAGCAAAAATGTCACATAGGCTCGTTCAGCGAAAATGTCACATTTTGCCTCGCTTCGGATCATGGTTTTTCCTCTTTTCATGGTCGCAAGAGTAGCTTTTCGCTAGCGGATTCCAAAGAAGAGCGCTTTA
>JAGAHY010000158.1 GCA_017626815.1 Bacilli bacterium
CTCCTTGTCTGCCATGGTGGCATCGCTCGGGTCATCAATAGCTATTTTATCGACGCGGTTGATAACGATAGCTTCGTCGATAACATCTGTCCCAATGGCGGCATCCGTAAATATGAATACACGGACCGTTACATTGCCCCAGTCATCGAGATTCCTGACAACTTAAAGGGGATTTAGCGAAGATATTTCGATATTTTCGCAATAAACGCTCGTTCTTATTCGCTGAAAGTGTTTTAAAGGATTGTCCCGGATTCGTTACGATAGAGGCCACTCAGAACTGTCTCGAGAATTGTTTTGAAATTGACATGCGAACAATGCGACACATAATATAAAAAACTTTCAAGAGGTTTTATAATGACGACAGAAGTAAGACAGAGCAAGCGCAACAGCGCCATCGGATATCGAATCTTAATCGCCTTGTTCGTTATCGGGCTAATCGTTTCCATGGTATTTGGATTCCTTGGAGGATTGGGTTTTGTCTTTGTGGTTGCTGGCTGGGTTCTCTCTGTCGCCATGGCGGTCATATCCATTCCCACTCAATCCAGAAATTGGCTTTGCTTCGCCTCGATTCCGTTGATTTTGAATTACGGTATTTTAGGTTTTTGGGTGCTTGGCATATATGGTTGGCGATTTGATTTATTTTTCAAAGATGGCAACATCAACGCCTTACTCTTCACCACTGTCCCATTCCTATTTCTTTATTGGGTTGGCGTCGGCATCTATGGTTACATCCATAGTTTCCGCAACAACTATTAAGCACACGTGCACATGTTTGCGAATGCGTGTTGACAATGCCCGCAAACGCGTATAGCATTACGCATGCTGAAAGGTTAGGATATAGCTATGGCTCGGAAAAAGGTTTTTTTGATTTGCGAAGAATGCCTCAGCCGGAACTATACGACCAGCAAGCGGAGCGACGATCCCGTCCGCCGGGAACTGAGCAAGTTCTGCCCGCATTGTGGCAAGCACACCTTGCACCGCGAAAGCAAGTAAAGGAGGAACCATGAACCCCAAAAAATACATGTCTGAAGTCGTGAAGGAAGGCAAGCGTATCCGCTGGCCCAAGCGCGACGTCCTCATCCCCACCATCATCGTGGTCGTATTGATTGCTGGCATCGCCGCCATCTTCCTCTCCTTGGAAGACCTCGCTGCCGGACGTCTCATCCAACTCTTAAAAGATGCATTTGGAGGTAACTAATCATGCCAACTCAATTAGGTGAAAAACAGTGGTATATCATCAATACCTACTCCCAACACGAATCCAAAACCGCGGATAACTTGAAAAAGCGTATCCAGACCATGAACATGCAAGACTTGATCTTGCGTATCCTCGTGGCTGAGCAGGAAGTCCCCGTCCTCAAAGACGGCCTTCCCACTGGCAAAACGAAAATGGTTAACCTCTACCCCGGTTACATCTTCGTTGAAATGATCATGACCCACCAGTCCTGGTACATCGTCCGTAACACTCCGGGCGTCACCGGTATCGCTGGTTCTGGCGGCGGCGGTCAGATGCCGACCCCGGTCACCCGCGAAGAAATCGAACCTGTCTTGAAGAGAATGGGCTGGGTCGATGATGCGATGTATGATCGCTACTCCGTCGGCGATCCCGTCCGCGTCATCCACGGACCTCTCGAAGGCACTGAAGGTAAGATCATCTCCATCGACAAAGAGACCGGCGCCTGCCGTGTCGAGACCGTCTTCTTCGGACGTTCCACTCCTGTCGACGTCGACTTCTCCGAAATCGAAAAGTTATAAGAATAAAGCCTTGGCAAGCGAACTCGCCAAGGCTTTTTTCGTGCCTAAATGTGTATTTAATTTTCGTCTTCGTCTATGGCTTTTAAGCCAAAATACTCGTCAAACTCCCTTCCTTTTTCTTTGATTTCGTCTTCGTCACAGCCGTAAATACGTTTGTACGTAACCATGGCCCATTTACGATAACGCCGCAGATGATAACGGGCGACATGATAGGTCATCCCAAACTTCTGTGATGCTTCCGTTAAGGAATAGCCCTCCCGCAACAACTCAATCAAATCTAAGCAGATTGGATCAATTTTCGGCGGGAGTTGTTTTAACTCGCGGAGCATTTCGGTGAAGTTGAGGAAGTTACGTGGATCATCCATAACGGTGTTGCTCGCTACGGAGTCCGCCAAAGTGGTCGTGCCACTTTCGCTTGTATCCACGACATAGTCCATGGAAAGAGTGCTCAAGGTTCCGCTGCGATAACGGCTTCTTACAGCGGCCCTAAGCTCGTTTTCATAGATCTTTTTGAATAGGGTTAGGAACCGGCCCCCCTTGAATTCATAAGTGCTTTTGGCCATAACGAAAGCATGGAAGAACGCCTCGTTAATATCCCAAGCATCCAGAACGGTTGGACGGGTACCTATAATACTTTTGGAAAGGTAAAACCTCATTCCAAAAAAGCGTTGGATTAAAGCATTTTCAGCTTCAGTGTTGCCAAGTCTTGCCCTAAGGAGAAGCTCCTCATCGGACATCTCAGCTAAATCAATGACGTGTTTAATTGTTTTATCTACGTTGGACTGCAATAAGTGAAAGCAATACGCCTGTAGCAACGGAGGCATTTAAGGAGTTAACGTGACCGACCATAGGAATTTTAACGACGAAGTCGCTACGTTGCAGGACAAGCTTTGAAATGCCAAAGCCTTCGCTGCCAACGATAAGGGCGATAGGACATTTGTAGTCCACTTCCTCGTAACTCATAGTAGCCGATCCATCGGAGGCGACAACCCAATATCCGGCATCCTTAAGCTCCGAAATGGCTTGGGAGAGATTGCTCACCCCCGCCACTGGAACATAGGCGACCGCGCCCGTAGACACTTTTGCTACGGTCGCATTTAAGGTCGCGTTGCCCGTTTTCTTGATGATGACACCCGTGACGCCAAAAGCATCACAACTGCGTAAAATTGCACCGAAGTTAGCAGGATCTTCTATACCGTCCAATATCAAAATAAGGGGGTTTTGCACTTGCTTTCCAGCCGAGACCAACGTTTTTATATCCGTAAGCTGAGGCATTTTTGCCAAGCAAACCAAACCTTGGTGCTTCCCTCTTTCGGCGAGGTGATCCAGCTCCTTGTCGTCGACGAATGACACAGGGACGCCAGATCGCTGGATCTCAACGACGAGAGCATCGGAAGCGAACCTGGAACGAGTATAGAGCCGTAAGATATTTCCAGAACGGAAAAACTCACGGACTGTGTTTCTTCCGTAAGCGTAGAATTCATCCATGTTTTTCATCTATTGTTCTCCCTAAAATTCCCCAGGAGTACAACCTAGAATAAGCCCCGATCGATCAGTTGTTGACGGATCTGATCGGATGTCGCGAAGTCTTTGTTTTTCTTCGCTTCGTCATAGGCGATGTACAAGGCTTTGTCTTCGCCCTGTAACACGACCGGTTTGATACCGATGCCAAGCGTATCCAGATAATCGCGGATACGACCATAGCTCAGTGATAAGGCACCATAATCGATGTCCTTGGTACGGAGAAGTTGGTTCATCGCCTTAATCTCCGCATAGAGGACGCTGATAGCGTTGGGGGTGTTTAGATCATCGCACAACGCATCGAAGAATTCGTTTTCTTCATCGCCCTTGCATTCAAGCGGGTTGATATCGTGCAATTGAAGCTTAATCTCAACCGTTTTCAAGGCGTTCAATATCTTAGCATAATTTGTTTGCGCTTCCACTATTGTTTTATCCGTAAATGTTAATGGGGCGCGATAATGGGTGTTCAAGACCATTAAGCGGAAGGGCATTCCGCCATATTGGGCCACCACATCTTTCGCTAAAATGACGTTGCCTAACGACTTGGACATCTTTTCGTTATCGATGTTGATGAAACCATTATGAATCCAATAATTGGCCAGGTGATTATGGTTATGGGCTTTGGATTGGGCGATTTCGTTCTCGTGATGAGGGAACTTTAAGTCAAAACCGCCGCCGTGAATATCAATTAAGCCACCTTGATCTTTGAAGATGGAATTAATCATGACGCAGCATTCGGTATGCCAGCCAGGACGGCCTGCGCTCCAAGGAGTATTCCATTTGATACCTTCCTCGGTCTTTTTCCATAAGGCGAAATCTAGCGGAGATTTCTTGCCGTCTTTGACTTCGATGCGGGCCCCGGCATTTAAAGCTTCCGGCGTGTTCCCGGAAAGCTCACCATATCCTTCGACGGATTCCACTTTGAAATAGACGTCCCCATTATCGGCTTTATAGGCGGTTCCATTATCGACGAGATCGCCGATATACGTAATCATCTCGTCCATATAGACGGTGGGTCTGGGGGTGATATCCGGTTGCATGGAGCCAACCGCGTCAACAAGACCCGCAAAGGATTTAATAACGGAGTTGGTGAGTTCGGATTCGCTGATGCCAAGTTCCTTCGCGCGGTTGATGATTTTGTCATCGACATCCGTGTAGTTAGAGACAAAGGTCACTTTGTACCCGAGGCGGAGGAAAAGCCTCCTCCACGCGTCAAAGACGATGACCGGGCGGAAGTTGCCAATATGGGGATCGTTATAGACGGTGGGGCCACAGACGTAAAACGAAACCTCCCCTTCTTTGATGGGGTGGAAGGTTTCCATCTTGTTCCCTAGAGAGTTAAACAGTTTGATATCACGCATGGGGAAATCTTATCACTGCGTGGATAAGAAAAGAATCTTTTCGTAAAAATCGGTGCATACGACGGACGTTCTTCACTATAGACACTGAGTTTATAGGTGGAATCCATTTGCCCAAATTATGAACTAGGCGACACTCATTCGGGTAAACGTTGCCGTCACATACTCCGAGGATCCATCAACTTCGCTAGGCGGGGTGACGCCTTGGCTTTGCGTTCTGATTATTTCCCCGCCACGTGAATAATAGCAATGGTCCCAGATAAGGCTAATGAGGCCGGAAGAATCTTCGCCGACAAAATGGATGCAGTCACGAAGAAAATAACCAACCTCCTCATTCTCGACGCAATAATAGGAGAGGCGATACTGCGTTTCTTCTTCGCCACTAAAGCGCAGGGTGATACTGGCTGAATAATCTTCGTAAAGGTCAATATTGAAATAATCGTAAGGGCGATGTTCTTTCACATAATTGCAGCATTTTGTTAACTCAAAGTGAGCCCTCTCTGCAGGGATAAGGGAAGCCGATGAGAGTGTCGAAAAGGAAGAGCTTTCCGTCGTCGTGGACAAAACGCTTTGGTCCGTCGTGGCAGTAGCGCTTTCACTCATATCTCCGGAATCGACGGAAGAGACGGGTCCACTACACGAGAGAAGCAAAATGGGCATTAACCATAGAAATTGTTTCATATTTATCCAACCCATAACTCGTTAACCTTTTGCACGGAAGCCCTAGAATAGCCAATATTACTAAGAGACGTCATATCGTACCACCGCTCATAGGAACTGCCGCCATCATACACAGAAACGCACGGAATGCGAAGGACGAACGAAGCCATGCCATAGGAAATTAAATGCGCATATAATCGATACCCTGTAATGAACATGCCATGATCATCATAGACATTGTCGTCGAGAACACAAAGTTGAAGCGCAACACCATCGGCGATTTCTTCTTTAATAAAGGCCCAGGTAGGCGTCGAGTAAGTTGTTAAAAAAGCGTCATAGCCGTATTCCCACGCCGTTTCAGTGAAGGCATATTCAGTTTGGTCATCATCCATGCCCCCGGTTACGTACCCGACTTCGATCGCCTTTTCGCGAACAATCTCCGGAATCGTATGTACTGTTACGGTCGGGGTGTTCTTAGAATGATATCCGTTGGCCTGAACCATGGCGTAAAAAGCCGAATCGCTTTCAGGATACACAACCGTCATATCGTTTCTGGCTGGCAGGTCTTCAAGACCCCCATATTCAGAATAGTACGCCAGTGCGTTAGAGACAGATACGATGCCACAATTTCCCTCACTGCCACCATCAGAATAGACATATACCGATTCGGTCCATTGATGATATCCTGCACTTCCCCTTGAAGTAGGTAAGTTTGGGAGTTTTCCGCTTTCAAGCAAAGTAACGTCGTTTTCACTGTACCCATAAACGGCTTCAATATAGTCTAAGATGCTATAATACTCAATTTTGCCCTCGTACGTCCCGAAATCCCCGACAGAAAAATCTATACGCTCGGGCGAGGAAGCCGAAGGGTTTCTCCCCGCATACAAGATATTGTTGCCGTCGAACGTCAGCAAAGAGGGATCGCCCCTTATTTCGGGAAAATCCACGTCCAGCCCAAAATCCAATACCGTGCCATTCTCGTCGGCAACCAAGTAACCGGCATCTGCTTTAAAGTCTAAATAGGTCAAGCCGTCTCCAAATACAGTTGAAAAATCAAGTTCCTTTGTCTTTAAAGCCTGGCCCCCAATCTCAAGAAGACAATGGTTGACATCTTCTAGAAAGGTATCAAACAGTTTTTCGCTAAAAGCCGCGCCAACGGAGTTAGCTGTGCAAAGCGCACATAATGAAGCAAAAGTTACAATTCCCATAAACCTAATATAATACCGAACAGCTTTTTTTCAATAACAAAAACGGGTGTTGTAGTTATCCCGCGATTTGTTCACTCTGTATTATTCCGTGATCCGTTCACCCCTGTGAGGGTGAGACCCCTAGGGGTCGGCGCCGCGGTTTGACCCGCGATTCGTTCACCCCATCGGCTTGGCTAGAGCCAGTAGCCAGAGGGCCTCAATAGGGTTCGGGAAGAAAAGCGGACTTTGTGCTTTGCGGCTCCAGTGGAGTTGCGCCCGCATCTATATGCTTAGCCATATGCTGACGGGTTTGGGCGTTGACCGAATGCGGGGTCCCCAAAGTTCTTGGCATTATGCCAAAATTGGGCTTAGCCTCGGCGCTTAATCCTTTCGAAGCCAGAAGCTCATACATGTTTTTGACTGCCCGGGGTGAACAAATCGCGGGTTAAGCTAGGAGTGAACAAATCGCGGGTCAACAACATAACAAAAACGGGTGTGTAAAAAATGGGTGAATGTCGGAAAAGGGACAACATATATTATTGGATTCAACCACTATAGTCACACAGTAATTTCGCTCCCCATTAAACATATTGAAAATATAGAGGTTTAAAATTCAATTAATATGTTTAAACGTGCAAAACCAAAAAAGGCGATGACGGCCCTAATGGCTGTTTCAAGAACCTGATAATTGTCGGTCTTAGAAACTCTATGATAACCTCTCGTTGCTCATAAACCCCTGCATGTGCGCGTTGATGAGTTTATTCGTCTAATAGAGGAAAAAACATATAGCAATTCAAACCCAAACTGGTCAAGAACAATTTAAGCTAGCGCTAAGCGAATCACACCTTTAACAGTTCTAAAGGCCCATCTAAGACGAACTCAGCGTCTGCACGAATCTTGCTGTAATCAACTTCATATCCCCAAGTCACTAAAGCGACTGGAAGCCCCGCATTATGGCCCGTTGCGATATCGACATGGGAGTCGCCGACATAAAGGCAATCTTCTTTCCGATAACCCATCTTTTTGATGCAGGCTAGTGTGGAACCTGGATGAGGCTTCACCGGATATTCGTCACTGGCCCCGATGATGCACGAAAAGAAGTTTTTGCCATAACGGCTTTCTAGTACAGCATAGGCTAAAGGCTCTGGTTTATTGGTGACGCAGCAAAAGTCCACACCCTTTTCCTTTAAGGCAAGCAAGGTCTCTTTTAATCCGTCAAAAGGCCGCGCAACATCGAGATTATGCTCGCGGTAAAGTCTCATATAAACGGGCTTTAATTCCGAAAAAGCCTGTAAATCTTCGCCCTTTTCCCGAAGAGCCCGATGCAATAAAGCATCCGCCCCATCGCCGATTAACCCCTTTGTCCCCTCGCGGTCATATTGATAATCATAACCGCAGATTTTCAAAGCCGCGTTAATCGCGTTACGGATATCCTCGATGGTATCGATCAAGGTACCGTCTAAATCAAAAATCAAATGTCGATACATAGTTCACTCCTACCGCACGATGAAGCGCTCTTTCTGGAATAGTTTCCCAACCGCGAAAATCAAAAGGCCAATAAACACAAGATTCGATACGACGGTTAAGCCGATGAACAAAATCTCCGCCCCGCCTTCCGTAATGAGACTATTCATACACAACGAAATATTGAGGAAGGGGACTAAAGCAAGGAAGGGACTCCGACTCGTGATAATCAAAGGCAAGATGGCCGCGCCCATGGAAAGAATCATAAACGGGGACATTAAGCTTGAGCATTCGCGTACCGACTTGCTCACCGTAGAGACAACGAGCCCCAATGATACAAACAAGATCAGCGTCGTCACGATCATGATACCCAAAAGAATAATTTGTCCTGGACCAAACGAAACGGAAATGCCCTGAATTAAATTGGAGACACCGCCGAGCAGACCGATAAAGGAAGTCAAACCACTTAACGTCGCCGTCAGGGTCAAAGCCATGATTTTGCCTAAAACCAGTTCAGAACGCTTGATTGGGGTAAGCAAGACAGCGGACAAAGTCCCACGTTCTTTTTCGCCCGCGACAGAATCCGGGCAGATAGACATCACCGTAGAGAACAACATCGAAACCGTTAAAACCGGCAGCAAAATCCCGATGATTTTGGTTCCAGTATATTCGGATTTGCCAACATTGGGGTTGATGGGATTACCCTGCGAATCGACGTTGACGACATAGTTCTTATAGGTGAGGTCGCAAAGTTTGCTCAACGTCGCATAGCAGAAACTACCAGCGGCCTTCTCCCCGTTATAGTACATGCGGACATAGTTCTCCAAAGCCGTGCCTACGGATGTTTTAATATTGGTTTCAAAGTTGTCCGAGAACGCGATGAAGACATCGTATTGGCCCTGC
>JAGAHY010000159.1 GCA_017626815.1 Bacilli bacterium
AGTGATGCGAAGTTGCGTGCGAAGTGATGCGAAGTTGCGTGCGAAGTGATGCGAAGTTTTTCTTCTCTATATGCGAAGTAGGCCTATTGGTTATTGACACATTGAAATCGGCTGCTGTTGTGGTGATGCCTTATCCAACGTTAGAGATATATCGAATATATAAAGCGTTCCCTGATTCGTTAGCTAAACGGAATCTGCCGTGAGGCACGACAAAAGAGTAAATATACCCAGTTTCATCCGTGTTTAATTTCTTTTCCAGTTTTACTATCTCTCCGTTATCCGCGGTCATTTCTTCTGCGGAATAGACGGTGGGGACACCGGTGAAGTCGTGGTCTGCGCCACCGTAATACTGATGGATAATCGGAATTTCAAAACGGACAAACGAAGCGCTTCCTGATGTCATGTACAGGTTGCCTTCCCCTTTGGAAAGCTGAATGGTGTTTTCGAGGCAAACTTCCCCTTTGCTGCCCTCTCCTTTGCGGATGGCATCGCCAACAAAGGATACAGTAGATCCGTTTAGCGCGGTAACGGAGAAAGATATTCCATAATGTTTGCCTGTAGCTGGGTTTGCAGGTAAAGCGGCTGCGGTTAATTCCCAAGCTCCATCACCAGGAACGGCTTCGTGGGTTGAAGATGATTCGCTAGAAGGGGATTCTGATGATTCCTCCGATACCTCCGAAGATTCTATTGTAGTAGCGGACGAACTCGAAGATACAGAAATAGACGTTGAAGAAAGTTCCGTGGATTCCTCGCTGCTTTGTATCGTGGATTCAGATTTGCTTTCACTCGACGAGGGAAGAGCGTGACTTGTCTGGGCCGATGATGACAGAGTGGAACTGGATGCGCTTGGCGTGGACCCGCAGCCACAAAGGGCGAGCGCGGAGAGTAATAGAAAAGGTGTCTTGTTCATACCGACTATTATACGCTGCGGTTTCTTTCGCGGCGCGCGCCATAATGAAAATATCTCAATATATGGCTCTTTTCGAAATTAATACGGCTGTTTTGCAGAGATTTTGCATTACTACCACATTGGCTAATTTAACTCGAAGAAGTAATCGGTAACCTGTTCAGGGGTGAGCGTACATCCGCCTTCAAAATAATATATGACTAGGGCGATGAAACTTTGCGTCGCGGCGGCGATATGCAAGTCTTCGGGGACATCCTTTTTCTCAAAGACGCCTTCTTTGACGACTTTAGTAATCAATGGGGCGATGTGTTCTTGAAGACGCTGGATGAAGCGATCACGGCAGGAAGCCTTGAGGATGGTTTGAATCAATTCTTTCTCGTCGCGCAGGTGGTAGATGGTGTGGGTAAAAAGATGCTTGTAGTCCAAGATATTCTCATGGGAGAAATCGTGGGTCTCCTCTTGACTTAATGTATGGGAGAAGACGTGGTGGAAGATGCTATCCAACAACGAATCCAACAAGTCATCCTTCGTTTTAAAGTGGGCGTAGAATGTCGAGCGGGAAACGTTAGCCTGCTGAAGAATGTCTTCAATCGCGAGGTCGTTGTAGTCTTTGGTTTTTAGACAAGTACCGAGAGCTTTATAGATGGCGGCTCTGGTTTTGATGATTCGGCGGTCCATAAATAAATATATATAGTACATTTTGTTCGTTATCAAGTAAAAATATCGAACATATTGAATAAAACTGTTTTCTTTCAAAGGGTTCGTTGTTAGACTTTCGCCATGGTCGAAGAGATTTCGCGAAAAGGAAGCATGGAGCTTGCAAAAAGCGGCGCGAAGAAGCGCGCGGTCATCTTTACGTTGCTCGGTGTTGTTTTTGTATTGCTTTTCCTTTCGTTGATGGTTGGCTCCTCGGGGATGTCGTTTGGCGAATCCTTCCTCGCGTTATTTGGCCAGGGAGAAAATGCCTCGATCCGCATTGTGCAGAAGATTCGTCTCCCGCAGACATTAGCGGCCCTGATTGCTGGGGCTGGGCTATCTATCGCGGGATTGATGATGCAGTCAACCTTGAAAAATCCGATGGCTAGCCCATCGACTTTAGGAGTATCTAACGCCGCCGTCTTCGGTGCGAATCTTTCCATCATCGGTTTTGCGGGTGGCTTCTTATCCACGGGTCATAATGTGCAGAACTATGGCGTTGGGATGAACCCTTTTGCCACGAGTTCATTGGCTTTTGTTTTTGCCTTAATCTCCACGGTTTTGATTCTTTTGCTTTGCAGAATCCGTTCCTTTTCTTCCGAAACCGTGGTTTTAGCAGGTATTGCCTTAGGCACGATTTGGACGGCTTTGACGACGATTTTGCAATATTACGCGACCGATGTTGGGCTTTCCGCGGCGGTGATTTGGACGTTTGGCGATCTAGGTAGAGCGACCTTTACGACGGATTGGATTATGTTCACGGTTACCTTGGTTGGAACTGTTTTCTTCTATTTCTTCCATTGGAAGTTCAATGCTTTATCCGCGGATGAACATGTCGCGGGGAGTTTAGGAATCCGAGTGAAACCACTGCGTTTCCTGACGCTGCTTTTGGCGTCGTTGATCACCGCGGTCATCGTCAGTTATCTAGGCATCATCGGTTTCGTCGGCGTCATTTGTCCCCATGTCATGAAGCGGATCGTAGGCAACAACCACCGTTATTTGATCCCAGCCTCGGTGCTATTTGGTTCTGCCTTATTGCTTTTCGCTTCGATTATTTCTCGCTTGATTGGCAATGGCAGTGCACTTCCTGTCGGGGCGATTACTTCCTTGCTTGGCGGCCCCTTCTTCCTCTATATCGTCTTCGCGAAGAAAGGAGGCAAAGCATGATTGCTTGCACTCACCTTTCCACGCGTTATGGCAAGAATAACCCTGATGTTCTACAGGATGTCTCTTTTCATTTGGAAAAAGGAAAAGTTGGGGTGTTACTTGGAAGCAACGGCGCGGGTAAATCCACGTTGTTGAAATGCATCTTGGGCGAGCTTCGTTACCAAGGCGAGATTCTTGTCGATGGGCAGAGCCATAAGGCACTCAAACCCAAACAGCGCGCCGCGCTTATCGCTTATGTGCCACAGAATCTTTCTTTTGCGCCTTCTAGTGTCTTTGACGCGGTGATGATGGGGCGTATCCCTCATTTCGCGTTCGCGCCAAGCAAGGAAGATGAAGAGATAGTGTG
>JAGAHY010000160.1 GCA_017626815.1 Bacilli bacterium
AAAACGTCTTCCCCTGATGAAACTCCATATCATTAGCGTTCTTATGTGAATGCATTTTTTCGGATGGCACGGACTGTCCCATCGTGATTTGGGCCACTTCAGAAAGTTGCCTCGTATAATAAGACTTATCGGAAGAGAAAACGATTGATAAGACCTTCTTTTTCAAAAGCAAAGATAGACTTTGAATTTGATTGTCCAATGTTTCAATTTTTATGAGCAACGAGTCAATTGCAGCGGCTTTCCTGACGATTCTTCTTTGCTCTTTTTCTGGTGGGAGTGGGAAGAGCAGCTTTCTCCCGTCTTTCGTCCCCAACCTCGGCATTTTGCACCCATACTGAAGCTGATCAACTCTAGTCAGAAGGTAAGGAGACACATAAAAGAGCTTTGCGAAGTCATTTTGGCAAAAAGGCATAAACGAAGTAGGCATTATCTCGCTTGAACAGTATCCGTCTTCGTCAGCTACGAGCACCTTTTTCAAATACATTCTAAGTTTGCTAACCAGCAGATCCCCTTTTTGAAAGCGGTGTTTTGCGCTACCAATTACTTGGTTGCCTTTCCTTTCTTTAACGAGCAGCTTCGAAGAATACCCTTCGATATCTTCTAATTCCAACACCCAGTCTGAGTCGTTAATTTCATCGTTATTTGCAGATACTGCTGAGCCATAATTGGAAATAGAACCTACACGAGCCCAAGCCCATGTTGGCGGCAGCTCAAACGGTATTTCGTTTGTTATGTCCTGACAAGAATTTCCACGTTTCTCATAATAGCGGTTATCGGAATCACTTATTTCGTCCTCATGACGTTTTAATTAGCAACGTTTCGGAGGATTTATATGAAACAAGATTTTAAAGAGCATCTTGCGCGGCTCAATCTTGCGCAAAACACGATCACCGCATACCTACATGCGGTTGATCTTTTCGAAAAGAAGTACGGCGAGGTAAACAAGAAGAACCTCCTGTCCTTCAAGGGATACTTGGTCGAAAATTTCAAGCCGAAGACTGCGAATCTTCGGATTCAGGCAATCAATAACTATCTTCGATTCCTTGGTAAAGAAAAACTCTGCCTCAAAGCCATCAAGATTCAGCAAAAGCCCTTCCTGGAGAATGTGATAAGCGATCCAGACTATCGTTTCTTTAAAGCTTCTCTCAAAAAAGACAATCAGATGAATTGGTATTTCGTCGTACGTTTCTTAGCGGCTACCGGCGCACGAGTGAGCGAACTCGTCCAAATAAAAGTCGAACACGTCGTTGCGGGCTACATCGATCTCTACTCCAAAGGAGGGAAAATCAGACGCATCTATATTCCATCTACGCTACAGAAAGAATGTCTGCAATGGTTGGAAACATTGGGAAGAAGCACTGGGTATCTCTTCATTAATAAGTCCGGGAGGAAGGTCTCAACTCGCGGCTTGGCAGGGCAGCTTAAGAAACTCGGCGTCAAATACGGATTGGAACCAAGTGTAATCTATCCGCATTCCTTCAGGCACCGCTTTGCCAAGAATTTCCTAGAAAAATACAACGACATTGCGCTTTTGGCCGATTTGATGGGCCATGACAGCATTGAAACAACGAGAATCTATCTTAGAAGGACGGCGCAAGAGCAACGCGCTATCGTCGATAAAATAGTTATTTGGTAAAACAAAGCCCTCCCCAGAATCAAGGAGGGCTGCTGTTATCGTTTTGGCTTAGACGCCTTGTCGACGAATTCGGCGATCTCGTCCTTTTCGTCGGGCAATAGATGGGAATAGGTCTGCAGCACGACGGTCTCGGTGTCGCCGACCCACCTCGCTACGGTGCGGTAGCTCATTCCGTTGGAGAGCAGCCACGAGACGCAGGAGTGGCGGAACCCGTGAACCTTGATGTGGGGGGGCGGCCATCTTCACGTATCTGTCTATCCTTCGGCGGACCTCGCTGTGGCCGATGACGACGGCGTGGTCGCTGCGGGCATGGTTCCCCTTGGGGAAGCACCATTCGCTGTCTCTGGGCAGCGATTCTAGGTATGGCTTGACGGCCGATAGTATCGGGTAGTCGCGGACCGAGTTCTTGGTCTTGGGCGAGGCCACCGCCTGATCCCGCCCGAGGCCGCGTGGCCCTTCATCAAGATGTCGAAGGAACTCGGCGTCTCGATGGACTACCTGTTCAGTCAGGACCGCGCCGACTACTCCGTGGAGGACAAGGAGGCCCTCGTCAAGGCGGCCGAGATCATCCTCCGCCACGAGAAGCGGAAATAGTGGTAACCGACATTGTACCGAAAATGTCCGTTAACGCTCGCTATTTCTTCTTGTTCCGTTATCATCAAGAGCATGATTGATGGAAATAGAGCGCTCTATTTATTGTCCTAAATCAGTGGGGGAGTATAGGTCGAAGTAATCAATGTTGGTCCCATAACCCTTGGTGATGATGGTGATGGTGTTTTTGCCCGCTTTGAGGGGGAAACCTCCGGCGGCGACTTCGGTCCAGGCGTGGTAATCGCGCTCATTGCCGCGAATCGCGGGAATATCGGTGGGCAGACCTTCATAAGGTTCGCCATTGATCAAGAAACCATACCATTCGTCGACGCGCCCGGCGTTTTGCCTCTTGCTCAAGCCGATGGTGAGGTATCCTTTGGCATCGTTTGACGCGGTGACATCGAAACTGAACTGGATACCCGCGGTTCCGTCGAGGTTACCGACATAGAGGCCGTTAGAAGTGTCGGGGTCGCTGCTTTTGACCGTGCCGCCGGTCGGGGAGGCTTCCTCGGCTTCGAAACGGCGTTTATAAGCCCAAACCTGGTAATTTTCCTGGGTCATGCGGTTTGGCTCGGGCTCGGGTTCGACGTAGATGACGGGCTCTCCATCGCCCCATTGGGTCGAGAGCCAGTTGAGCCTGCCCGCAAGCCAACCATATAAGTAGTTGGAGTGCTGGACTTGGGTGTTGAAACTAGAGATTTCCCTTCGCCATTCGCCAGCGCCGGCGGAACGCCCCCAGCGGGAATATTCCTTGGTGTAGTAGTCCTCGAAGTAGTTCACGCGGTAGGCGTCGAGGAAATGCATCGCGTTGCTCAAAACGTGGTTTTCCACCATCTCCGCCCACTTGGCTTTGACTTTCTCCTGGAACCAACTTTGACGTTGCAAAATCAATAACCAAGCGTTTTGGCTTTCGGCGGCGAAGAAAGATTTGCCATCCTCAGCCGCGTCGCGGCAGGCGAGGGCGCTATCGAAGTCCCACGGGGCCTCCATGACGATCTTCTTTTTGCCATTCTCGGAGAAGTCGGCGGAGAAATAGAAGCTCGACCAGTTGATGTCGTAGTCGCAGACGATCTCGTTGAGGATATAGGTGTCGACGAAGGAATCGATGTCGATGGCTTTGCCGACGATTTCCTCGACGCTTTGGGAGGAATCCGCGGATACCAGGGCCGTGAAGTCTTCGTTAAATTGGTAGAAACGGTTGTTGTAGACGGCGTCATAGACCAAGTTATAGGTTTTGTCGAAGACATTGCCGATGAAGGATTGCTGGGCGGGGTCGAGGATATCGCTTTTGATGGTGAAGCCATTCATGATCTGGCCGTGTGCGAACATGTAGTCGCGGAGTTGCTGCGTCCTTCGACCCGAGATGGTTTGGAGGGCGCCGTCATTATGGTAAGAGATGCGGAAGGTGGGGTCGCCATCTTCTTTCTGCTCTTCCTCATAGGCGTAGCCGTCATATTCGACGAGGTAGCCGGTGTCGGTTCCTTTGTAGACTTCCTCGCCTTCTTCGGGCTCGCGGTCGGTGACGTCATCGATAGCCACGCGGCTAGGATTGATCTGCTGTTGCTCCGCGAGGAGATAAACACCCCAGAAGCGGCCATTGATATAGAGTTCGACGGGACGGTAATCGGTGCAGTAATAGCCATCGCTTCCCAAAATCGTCTTGCCGAGGAAGAAAGCGGTGGCGTTACGGGAGAAGGAGGCGTCTTTGACATCCGCCAATAGGACCCAGGATTTGAGTTTGGCCCCGTTATTAAGGCCAAACATCGCCTGTTTCTTATTGAATTTGAGGCGGAAGGGCTTCTTGGCGTAGTCGGCGGTGTAGTTGCCGCGCACTTTCACTTGGCATGCAAGTCCGGTCGCGTTATGGGATTCGTCATCTTCGTCGGTGAGGTCCACGGTGACGTCGGTGTAGTCCCATTTGTTGGTCCGGCTTGGAACGGTCGCCCAGTCGGTCTTGTTATTGGGCTCGTTGATATCGATGCGCGGCAGGTGTTGGCTGACCGCGGTTTTATAACCATAACGGGGATCGGTAGGTTCTTGGTATTCTTCCGCTCCGACGTGGTATCGCTCTCCCTTAGGCGCCTCAGAACTACTGGAAGAAGAACTAGAGCTAGAAGACTCCGAGGATTCGGACGATTCACTGGAAGACTCGCTAGGGGAACTGCTTGACGAGCTGCTGGAAGAGCTACTCGAAGAAGAACTGCTCGAGGAAGAAACTGATTCGCTTGGGACGCTTTCGGATTCCTCGGAAGGCTCGGAGAGAGATTCGCTTTCTTTTTCGGAAGAAGAAATGCTTTCCGAAGAGGAAAGGGAAGAAATAGGGGATGAGCTCGTGCCTCCGCAGGCGGCGAGCACCAAACTGGAACAAAGCAGAAGTAGCGATTTAGCGTTCATATGGGTGACCTCGCCGCTTAGTATATTACCTATAATATAGAAGGCACACGGCTAAGCGTATCTTTGAAGAATGGAGGCATATGCTTAGACTGTCGCAGTGTTATGGCGTTTTCGAGACGCCTATCGGAAGACGCTTGTCTTGACGAAAGTCTAAAGGAGTCTAAAAAATGTTTCAAAGTCTAAAGGAGTCTAAAAACCCTTTCTCCATTTCTTTCGGTACGATGCCGAACCGCTATATATCTAGACTCCTGCAGTCAAAAGGAATCATTGATTCATTCGAAAACGGCGGGAACGACTGCTATGTGATCGCTGGGATAAGGGACTATCTTTTGTGGAAAAAGGGTAAGAAGGAGGTGGATGTCTCACTGCTTGGACGTTACGACCAGTATTTTCAAGAATATGTCTACGATAAGATTTGGACGAAGCCGACCTCCAATGAACAAGCGATATTAAAAGCCTTCCAGGGCGATGGGGAAGAACGAGTGGAACATCTGCTTCAAACCACAGGATTCGACAAAAAGAAATTCTCGGTTTACCGCGATAGACTTCTAAAACGTGGGCTACTCTCCGCGCCCGCCTATGGTAGACTGAGCCTTAAACTGCCACGGTTTCATGAATTCTTAATGACAAAGTGATTAGATCTGAGATTTCTATAAAGACTCCTTAATAGAATTCAGGATTTATCGAGATATATTAATATGTTGTATCTTTTGCTATATAGCAATGTTTTATTTCTCTGTTTTTGTTTTTCTCCCGCGCATTCTGGGATTTGATTCGCCCTGAAATATATAGAAACCATGACTGATAACGAATCAATCATTTTTTGATTACAAAGACGATATAAATGCCTTGATTATACTCAGGTTATAACAGATCCTATATTTGAGGACACCTGCGTGGAAGGACGTAATTCCGTACCTTGTTTTCTTTGCTGCTTATTCGTGCGGCTCGATTAGCCCCTTATTCGACGCGGTTTTTAAGCGACTTTGGATATCAAATTGCTTTGCAATCCCCCCGAAGTTGGTAGAATACACCCTGCATGAAAAATACTACGTATTCCTTAGGTATCGACTTGGGTTCAACGACCGTCAAAGTGGCGCTTCTAGACCAAGAGGGCAACGTCCTCTTCGGCAAATATCTTCGCCATGGCTCAAAAGCCCGCGATACTTTGTTATTAGAACTTGACCAAATCCTCGTTGAATATGGGGATATCCCCGTCTATCCCTGCATGACCGGCAGCAGCGGCTTAAGCTTAAGCAAGTACGCCAACGTCCCTTTCGTCCAGGAAGTCGAATCCTCCTTCAACGCGATCAAAGCCCTCTATCCCAAAACCGACTCGGCTATCGAACTCGGCGGGGAAGATGCCAAAATCATCTTCGTCACCGGCGGCGTCGAGGAGAGGATGAATGGCCAATGCGCCGGCGGCACAGGCGCCTTCATCGATCAGATGGCGACGTTGCTTTGCGTCGATGCCGGCGAGCTTTCCATCCTCGCAGGTAAAGCGGAAAAAGCCTACCCCATCGCCTCAAGGTGCGGTGTTTTCGCCAAAAGCGACATCCAAAGCATCCTCAACCAGGGCGCCTCGAAAGAAGACGTGGCCCGCTCAATTTTCTATGCCGTGGCCGACCAGACCATCGCCGGGCTCGCTCAAGGACGCGAGATCAAAGGAAACGTCCTTTTCTTGGGAGGACCATTGCATTTCTTACCTGCGTTAAGGGAAGCTTTTCGCGACCGCTTAGGCCTAGACGAAGAGCATGCCTTCGCCCCCAAAGAAGCGCCTTTATTCGTGGCCATCGGGGCCGGGCGCGCGGCCAAGGCCATCAGCCAAGAGCCGATCTCCTTGTCCAAACTCATCACCCAAATCCACGACGCGAAAGTCGGGGATGAGGCGGTCCGCGGCGCGCCGCTATTCCATAACGAGAAGGAATACCAGGATTTCCTCCTCCGCCACAAAGACGTCAACCTCGTCCGCAGGAACATCCAAGATTACGAAGGGCCTGCGTATTTAGGCATCGATGAAGGTTCGACGACCACCAAACTCGTCCTTTTGTCCAAGGATAATGAGATCCTTTATCAACATTATCAGCCGAATGAAGGCCTGCCTTTGGACAACCTTCTGATTAAACTCAAAGAAATTTACGCCATGAAGAACCCGCGCTGCGAGATCGTCGCTAGCGCCGTCACCGGCTATGGCGAGGAGCTCATCAAAAGCGCTTTCGGCGTCGACTATGGCTTAGTCGAGACTTTGGCCCACTTAAAAGCCGCTTCCTATTTCGAGCCCGACGTCGAATTTATCCTCGATATCGGGGGACAGGACATCAAATGCTTCAAAGTCAACCATGGGGTCATCGATTCCATCATGCTTAACGAAGCCTGCTCCTCGGGATGCGGCAGTTTCCTTTCTTCCTTGGCCACCTCTTTAGGCTATGACTTACGCGAATTCGTAAAGCTTGGCTATTATGGCAAGGCCCCGGTGGAGTTAGGCAGCCGCTGCACGGTCTTCATGAATTCCTCCATCAAGCAAGCCCAGCGCGAAGGCGCGGGCATCGAGGATATCTCCGCGGGTCTGGCCCGTTCCATCGTCAAAAACGCCTTATACAAAGTCATCCGCGTCTCCAAGGCGGAAGATCTAGGCCATAAAATCGTCGTCCAAGGCGGCACTTTCCTCAATGACGCGGTCTTGCGCGCCTTCGAGCAAGAGATCGGCTTTGAAGTCATCCGTCCCTCCATCGCCGGCTTGATGGGCGCTTTCGGGGCCGCGCTTTATGCCAAAGAAAAAGGGGAGGGGCATGGGCTACTCAGCAAAGAAGAACTCGATTCCTTCTCCTATAAATCCCAGCATTTGACGTGCCGTGGCTGTACCGCGCATTGCTCGCTTTCGTTGTTGCGCTTCCCCGGTGGCAAGAAATTCATCTCGGGCAACAAATGCGGCAAACCCGAAGGCAAGAAAGACACTTCCGGCGTGGACAATATCTTCGCCTGGAAGAGGGATTACCTCACTCAGAAAGTAGATGCGCCAGCCAAGCCCATCGGCAAAGTGGGCCTGCCCTTAGCCTTATGCATGTATGAACAACTTCCCTTATGGAAGACGTTCTTTAGGCAACTCGGATTCGAAGTGGTGGTCTCGCCTTTCTCCACCCGCGCCATGTACCGCGCGGGCCAAAAGTCGATTCCTAGCGACACGGCTTGTTACCCCGCGAAGCTTTTCCACGGCCACGTGGACTATCTGCTCCAACAAGGCGTGGATTTCATCTTCTATCCCAGCGAATCCTACAATGTCAACGAGAATCGCGGGGATAACCATTTCCATTGCCCCGTCGTGGCTTATTATGGGGAACTTCTCAAACGTAACGACACCCGTCTTAACGATAAGGTCTTCCGCGACCCATTCTTGCTCGTCGATGACGTCAAGCCTAGCGTGAAGACGTTACTGGAGGCCCTTAAAGACTATCCCTTGGGCAAAAAAGAGGTCGAAAAGGCCTTCGTCGCGGGTTATCAAGCGATGATGGACTACCGCGAGGCGACCAAGAAAGAAGCCGACGCGATCATCGTTAGGGCCAAAGAAGCGGGTAAGCGCCTCATCGTCTTATGCGGCCGTTCCTACCACATCGACCCCGAAGTCAGCCATGGCATCGACCAATTGCTGACCTCGATGAACGTGGCTTTGCTTAGCGAGGATAGCCTGCGCTTTGGCGAGAAGATCCGCCCCCACGTCTTGAATCAATGGACCTACCACGCCAGGCTCTTCGACGCGGCCAATTACGTCGCGGGCCATCCCGAGATGGAACTGGTCCAGTTGGTGAGCTTCGGGTGTGGCGTCGACGCCATCACCACCGACGAAGTCCGCGAGATCTTGGAAAGCAAAGGCCGTCTCTATACCCAAATCAAAATCGACGAAATCCAGAATCTGGGGGCCGTCAAAATCCGTTTGAGGTCCTTGCTCGGGGCCCTAGAAGAGAGGGAAAAACATGAATAGCCGCAAGGAATTCTTCCAAAAGCTCATCGATGAGCATTACACCATCCTCGCCCCGGATATGTGCCCCATCCAGTTCCATATCCTCGCCAATATCCTCAACCACGATGGCTTTAACATCAAAATCATCTCCCCCGAGGGGCGCGAGGCCAAAGACTATGGCCTTTCCGTCATCCATAATGACGCCTGCTATCCGGTGGTCATCCTCGCGGGCTGCTTCATGAAAGAACTCCGCTCAGGCAACTACGACCTCGATCATACCGCCGTCATCATCTCGCAGACGGGCGGGGGTTGCCGCGCGTCCAACTATCTTTCGTTGTTCAACAAAGCCTTCGCCAAAGAATTTCCGCAGGTGCCCGTGATTTCCATCAATTTCTCGGGGTTGGAGAAGGAACGCTCGTTGCCTTTTGGGCTCCGCAGAGGCGTGAAGATGCTCGCCGGCGTCTGCTATGGCGACATGCTCATGAATCTGGTGTTGCAATCCGAACCCTATTATCCCAAAGATGAAGTGGAAGCCGCCTTAAATGATTGCCTTTCGATGCTTGACGCGCAGATTGGCAAACGCTCCTTCCTCAACAAAAAGAAGAACTATGCCCGCATCGTCGAGCGTTTTAAGCCTTTGATGCCCCCGCAAAAACGCAAGCCCCTCGTCGGCATCGTCGGGGAAATCTACGTCAAATATTCCCCTTACGCCAACAACCACCTCGCCGACTTTTTGGTCAAAGAAGGCTGCGAGGTCGTCTATCCCTCCTTGATGGAATTCCTGCAATATTGCATCTATAATTCCCTCGAGGACCATAAACGTTATGGGAAGAACAAACTTTCCTTTCCGATATGGAAGCTCGCCTATAAGTACACGCTACGCATCTGCGCCGAAGCGAAAAAAGCCTTGGAGGGCACATCGTTCCGTCCCTATGAGGATTTCCGCGAAGTCGTGGAAGCGGGGCAGCGCGTCATCTCCACCGGCGTTAAGATGGGCGAAGGCTGGCTGATCCCCGCCGAAATGGTCGAATATACCTCAGGCGCGGTGAAGAACATCGTCGTCGTCCAGCCCTTTGGCTGCCTCCCCAACCATATCGTGGGCAAAGGCATGATCCGCCCCGTGAAGGAACTCAATCCCGAAGCCAACATCGTGCCCATCGACTTCGACGCCTCCTCGACCTCCGTCAACCAGGAAAACCGCCTGAAACTGATGCTCGCCAATTTGGCGTAAGCTATAATATCCATCGATTATGGGTGGACCCCAACACGAGGAAAACAACATGAGCAAAGAAAAAGTCGTCGGGGAACTTCGTTATTCCCGCTATCAATATCGGATGGGCCTAGGGATTTTCGTCGGTTGCGTCATCGGGGCCCTCGGTATCTCCTTAGGATTCTTCTTCAATCTCTGGACCAATCCCTTATTCATCCCCGTCCTTTTAGGATGCCTCGCTTTCGTGTTCTTCATCGTTTTCTTCTATGTCAAGTTCTTGGAGAAAAACGTGTTGGTCCTCACCGATTCGACGCTGACCTTCGAACGTCCCAAGATGAACCCTGAAGTCCATACTTATGGGGACATTAAAAAAGCGCGCTTGGTCCGCGATGGGGCCCACTTGGTCTTGCACCTATCCTTCGTCGACGGAGGAAGATGGAAGACCGACGTCAACAAAGAAGTGCTGCGCTGGCTACAAAACCATCACGTGGAGGTGGAGGCTCCTTCGAGGTGAGAATATCTCCGCAAAACCGCGACAAAAACCAAATTCGATCGATCACGGAGCAGTTTTTGCTTCGTGATTATCTTTTTCTTGGCTCGTTTGTCGCCTTAGCTCCCTTGACCATCGTCAGCTTTTTATTGGACATACCTTTATGGGCGAAGTTCCTCTTGCCCGCGGCGATCTTGGGCGTCTTTTTCGGCAAAATCCTATCGGCGTTATCGTTATGGGGAAAACTTAGGCGCAACCAAACGTTCCAAGTCGTCCTCGACCGCGCGCATGCGGAAGTCGTCGCCACTTCCCATTCCTGTGGCAGGAAAACCATCCGTTACCTTCGTTTGGAAGGCTTAGCAAACGGAAAGAAACAAACCTATTACCTCTATCCTCTGCGCGCGGGACTAGGGCGTTACGAAAAGATCGCTAGGCGCATGAACGCGCATAGCCATCTATCCATCGATATCATCCAAGGCACCCACGTCATCGATAATTTCTTCGCCTCGACCGAGGGTAGGGGCAAAAAAGAAAACGCCGTCTACCTCAACCAAGATAACGGCAGAAAGAAACGCTTCCATTATCGTCCTGAGCCTTGTCTCAGCGGAACTTTGTTTGCCTGGCTTAGGGGCATTGACCTTTATGATGAAGTCTATTTGCTAAAACAGGGTGGGCTATATGTCTGCGTCAGCGGGGAAGTCCTCGACAAAGACCGCGACCAACGCTTTCAAGTCGGCGGTAAAACCTTTGATTCCGTGACGGAAGCTATGGATTATCTTAAGGAAACCCATTACATCGACGAGAACGAAAAAGCCGCGGTGTTATGCGGCTTTGATGGCTTACCTCCGCGCCAATTTCTCATCGAGGCGGAAGGATATTTGAGTGAAGATTAACTATTTTCCGTAGGGGAAGTCGCTATAATCGACGCCGTTATTTTCGTCTAAGGCGCGGTTGGCGCGGGCTTTGTTCCTGAAGACGAAGCTTAAGATGAACATCGGCAAACCGATGACGAAGGATGGCGCGGCGAAGACCAAGAACAAGATCGGGAACACCAAGGTCCATTCCGCGTCGTTGCAGCGGATGCTGGTGGCGGTATGGACGCATTGCCCGCTGGCATCTAAAGCGAGGACGGTATTGACCATCCAAACGATGCTGATGGGGAGAAGGACGACGCCAAGAATCAGCAAGACCAAACCCACGGGGAAGAAGATTTTGGATAAGGTGGCGTAAACTTTGACTTTGCGTTTGTGCGTGCCGGCGTAAGAATCCATGTTTGTTTGCTCCTTCAACGACTGATGCGTTTGCTATATAGGCCGCCCACGGGCGGCATCCCTATTTTATA
>JAGAHY010000161.1 GCA_017626815.1 Bacilli bacterium
GCGCCGTCATCAACCCGATGTCCGCGGTAATCGCTGCTTCGTTGAGCATCGCTTTGGCCATGGAGCCGTTCTCGTGGAACGTCATCGCGGGCGGCGCTTTAATTACGATTTCGATCTTGCTCGCGGGGATCATCGACGCGAAGCACGAGCGTCATTCAAAACTGTCCCTTGAAAACGTTTGATGAAAACGTTTCCATTGGAAAACAAACGAGTTTGACGGAGATATCCGCCTTTTTCTTGTACGTCTGTCCCATCTCGCGCGTGCGAAAATGCTTATTTCTTTTCCTATAATGGCATATGATGGGGCCGTAACACGGAGCGCATTATGAAAAAACCTATTCTGTACCTATCTCCCCTTGCATTATGTCTTGCGGCACTCGGCGGTTGCAAAGTTGTCCGTCTCGCGAAAATCAGTTTATATGATGATGAGAGCCGTCTGGTCGTGACCTCTTTTGACGAGAAGGGCTCCATCTCTTTACCCACTTACCGTAACTATGCCACGGGCGACGTACCTTATTCGGAACTTAAGGAATTTTTCTATGCTGCTGGTGGCATTGGCAACGTAAGAACGACCATCAAGAAAACGGAATCTGGCTATCAGGTTTATGATTTGGATAACCGCTGTCTATGCACCTTTAATCCGGACAAAGACACGATCACGGTGGAGAACAGCCAGTATTGGTGCGGCCATTTATTTTCGTTGAACAACGGCATCGGCCCTGACGTAGGATCTCCGGACGCTTCCGATGATTGCGCCGTCCACACTTCCTCCGCCACCAAATACGTCGGGCAACCTAAAGCCGAGGTTTACCATGTTGGCGATTATAACTTCGACATCGTGGAAAAAGAGGGCAAATGCTACGTTCCGACGCAACTGCTTTCCAATTTCCAATTCCGTTATCTCGCCCCCGACATCGTCTATAACGGCAGCGACTTTTATTTCAGCTCCGGTTTGGTTGGCAATAACCCCATCGTGCTCCAAAGTTTTTATGCCTCGAACAAGACGTTCGCCGTCGCCGAGGATAATGATGCGCAAAGTTATACTCCCGTCGGCGATGAAGTTTATCGTTTTGCCTATCCCTTTGCCGAAAACGACAAGACCATTTACCGCATCATCGCGCTGACCAAAGACGGAAAAGGTCAGATGCTGGTCGCGAATAGCCCGAACGAAAAAGGCACCCCAGCCGTTATCAATGGGGTCTCTTTCGCCTATAACTGGACGAAGCAAACCCACAGCCTCCTCGTCGAGACCGTCGCGACGCGTATCAATTCCGAGACCAAATCCGAGGAAAGCGCCTCTCAAGGCTTCTGGAAATTACCTCTCCGCGAGACCTTCTACGCCGCTAAGAAACGCTCCCCCGAAGTCGCGCAGTTCTCTTACGATATGCTTCGTTTCCAATTCGAGCAGTTCTACGGCATTAAGGATGTCCTAAAAATGGATTCCTTCGACTCTTATGTTATTCAAAAAGGCCTGAAGGACCGTTTGCTTAGCTTAGACGCCGAGGTTTATGACAAAGCGTTAGCGGAACTGCTAATGACCAATGTCGACGACGGCCATACCCATTACACGCTTCCGAGCATTTACTCGGGCAAAGCCGCGGAGACTGGCGTGAAATATGTGCAGCAATATCAAGGACCCCGCCGCAAAGGGATGATTGAAAAGGTCCAAAACTATTCGAAACTACGTGCCCAGACGATGAAGCTGCCGGAAGGTTCCGATCCGCTGCTTGCCCAGGGCTTATTCATGCAGGGCAGCACCGCCGTCATCCGCTTCGACTCGTTCGCGAACCAGAGCATGTTTGTTTCCAACGAGCTTGACCCCAACGAAGAACGTGATGTCGACCCTCGCGCCGCCATCAAAGAAGGCGAAATCCCGTTGGCTTTCGATTGTTCTTTCTACCGTATCAAACAAAACAAAGACATCAAAAATGTTGTTATCGACCTCACGTGCAATGGTGGTGGGCAAGTCATGGTTATCCCCTATATCCTAGCCCACTTCACGGATGACCCGACCGTTTACTTCCGCGATGTCTGCTTAGATACCGTCAAAGAGTTCCATTACAAAGTCGACCTCAACCACGATAAAGCCTATGGTGGGGAAGGGGATACCTACAAAGGCAAATATAACTTCTATGTGCTTACTAGCGGCTTCTCGTTCTCCTGCGCGGACTTCCTGCCCACTTTTGCCAAAGCGGCTGGCATCAAGATCATCGGTGAAAAGTCCGGTGGCGGTACCTGCACCGTCGGCGGCTTCTCCGATGGCAGCGGTTCGTACTATCACATTTCTTCCCAAAACGTCTGTGTTTATCCAGATGGCAACACCTTTAAGCATACCGACGCCGGTGTCACAGTCGACTATGAACTGCCTTCTTCCTCTTGGTACGACTTACAAAAACTAGATACCTTTGTCTCGGGTTTAAAATAAGGTAGCTTCAAAGACGATCATAGGCTTGCATTGGGGCACGCGGGGAAAAGCACAAAGCAAATCCCTAAGGTACCCTTAGCGATAAAACGCTTAATTGATAAATGAATTGATTCAAATGACAATTTTGTCAATGAAAGAAAAAACTATGGAGAAACGGAATATGATTTTTGGGATGCTGGCGCTAGCTGGCTCCTCCATCCTCGCCGCCTGTGGCGCACCTGAAAGTGCATCGGTTGGCCCTTCACCCACGGAGACCGAGAGGAACTTCGCGATCCTCGCATCCGACGATAAAGGGGCTGTCGCGCAAAGCGGCGCGACGATATCTTTGCTGTTTAAAGCGAATAGCGAGATTCCTTATGTGTCGTTAAAGAACGGATTTGGCTTTATCAATATGATTAAAGGCGCTCGTTTCGACGATCCCAAAAATGAGAAATTCTATTACCGTATCAACAAAGAAGGCGAGAACTTCGTCGTCACTGAGGAACACGGGGCGAAAGCTACGTTTGATCCCCAGAACAAGACGGTATCCTTCACCGATTTTGATACTTTTGCTTGTATCTCCAATGGCAAGACAAATAGCCCTAACCTCATCTCCTCGATTCGTAACGGCGTGAAATCCCTCACCGTCAGCAGTGGTTCTTTCCAACCGGGCAAGGCGGTTACGTTCGACCTCAAGCCTTATACGAGCATCGATTTCTACCGCAAAGGCGAAGATCTCTATTTGCCCTTCAACACGTTCTTTGACATGACTTACCATGCCTTTGAGACGGTTGGCTTGGCCTACAATTACCAAGATGTCTATTTGCTCAGCCATGAAGAACTGTCCTCTACTAAGACAGGCAAAGCTACCCTTTCGGCGCTTGGAAAGTCCTTCTATGGCGGCCCGAAGATGGCGACCTTGACTGATGAGATCAAACAATATCATTACCAAGAAGCCTGCTTTAACTTCGATTATCTTTATGGTTTAAAGAAGGACAAAGGGTTCTCTTCCTTTGCTGCTTTCCTTGAGGACAAAGGTTTGAAAAACGATGTCCTTAGCAGCGACCCTAAAGTCGTGGACTCTTCCCTCCGTTACGCCCTCTCCGACTTAGTCGACGGCCATACCGATGGAGCCACGCCTTCTAGCGTCTATGAATTCGGGACTGCCATCGACGATGTCTCGAACATAAACGCGGAGCGCCGCGCCTGGATCGAATACGGGGAGGACTTGGCGAGCGCTCGCAAGGCCCAAGGCCTTACTCCGGGCACCTATCTCGACGAGAGAGGAAAGGCTTTCTATATCTCCTTTGATAGTTTCTCCACCATTAACGATGCGGAACTCTATGGCCAAAGTGCCACCTCCATGAATACGGCTGTCCTCTTCAACCGAGCCTATAAGACACTTTCTAGCGATGAAACCAGGGCCAAAGTCGATACCATCGTCATCGATTTGTTGACCAACGATGGTGGAGCGGCCGAGGGCATGATGTATGCCTTGTGCACGCTTCTAGGCGAAGTAAAGACGGTCACCTATAGTTCCGTCTCCGGTGGAGAAAACCGCAGCACCTACAGGGCGGACCTCAACCTCGATGGCAAGCTCGACGACAACGATGTTCCTTTAATCAACAAAGGCTACAACATCGTGTTCTTGAATTCCAAGTCGACGTTCTCTTGTGGCAACGCGATGCCAATCATCGCCAAAGCCAATAACAGTAAGGTCATCACCGCAGGCGAAACTTCCGGTGGCGGCGCCTGCGTCGTCCGTTCGTATTTCACCGCGCTTGCCTCTGGCTTATCGACCTCAGGCATCACCACGATTGCCACGGAAAGCGGTGGCGCTCTCACCAATGTGGATAAAGGCATCCCCGCGGATATCGCCCTTGAAGCCAATGAGTTCTTCAACCGCGCCGCGATCAGCGACAAAATCAATCAGCGGCTCAACCAGAAATAATCGGTGAGCCGGCAGGGCGTCCTTCGGGGCGCCTTTTTATTGCCACCGAATGCGTATCGCTTGCAAAAATACGCCATGTTCTTAAAGTGGTAATCAACCAAGGAGAATCCTATGATCAAAATTTACGGTATGCCAAGTTGTCCTTATTGCGCTTTCATCGAAAAGCAAATCGAAGGGAACCCAAACTTCGTCTATATCGATATCGGCAAAGATGTCCATGACCTCCATGCCTTCCTCGAGCTTCGCGACCATAACCCGGTCTTTGTGCCATACAAAGAGATGGGCGATGTGGGCATCCCCGCTTTTGTCCTTGAAGATGGTACGGTTACCCTCGAACCGCGCGATGCCGGTTTAGTCTCTTTAAGCGAAGGCTCGGCTTGTCGTCTCGATGGCACCGGTTGCTAACCCTTAATGTCTTTTCTTGCCGGCCCATGAATTCGGAAACACCTGAAAACAACCGTCAAAACCCCATCAAATTTCAAACGGTAGATGAGTATTTTTCATCGCTGTCCCCCGAAGCCAGAATGAAATTGACAAAGGTCCGTAAAACTTTGCGCGATGCGTTGCCCGATTCGCAAGAACGCATTTCCTGGGGCATGCCGACATTTTGGAAAAAGCATAATTTGATTCATTATGCGGCCATGAAGAAACATATTGGCATCTACCCGGGAAGCGAAGCGATAGAGACGTTTTCCGCCGAGCTTAAACCTTTCGAGGTTAGTAAAGGCGCCATACGCATTCCATATTCCATGGAGTTGCCCCTAGACTTAATCGCGCGCATCGGAAAGTGGTGCATGCAACAATATGGGAATTAGTTTCACCCTCTTTCTTTCACCCGATAGCAACCGCTATTCCTTATTTATATAGAGCACGAAAATATTGGTTGCCCTGTCGAAAAGCGGTTGCGTCGATTGGTTGCCTCTTCCTTTTGGGAATGAGTCTCTTTAAAATGAACGCACTGGAGTTTTGTTATGAAAAAAATGCGTATCCCTTTACTCATCAGCGTATGCATTGCCATCCTTGGAGTCGTCTTTGGTTCGGTGTTTGATTTCCAACTTTCAAGCGCGATTGCATCCAAGACCAATATGGTAGGCATATCCATTTCCGTCATCGGCCCGACGATCGGTTTCATGGGTCTGGCCCTTCCCGCTGGTGGATTTATCGCCTTAGCCAAACAAAAGAGGTATAAGACATCCATGAATGTCCTCCTCATCCTTGGCGCGGTGCTTTATTATGGCGTCGGCGTGTTCTTTGCCGGCAGAGAATATTTCTCTTCCCACGGCTTCTATGGTTCTGCCCCGTATGCCCTTGGCTTCGTCATCGCCGCCGTACCTCTAGCTGGTGGCGTCTTCCTTGGCTATAAGGTATTCAAAAACACGGACCATCCCTATGCTTGGCTGGTGTTGCTTCTATTTGGCGCCGTGACGTTTATGGCCATGATCCCGGGCACCGTTCTTTTGAAAGAAATCTTCCATCGCCCGAGATTCCGCGCCATCAACGATTACGAGACCATCGTCTTCCATAACTGGTGGGAACGCTGCAAAAACTACAAGGACTTAATGGCCTTGTATAACATCGAGAAAGAGGAATTCCAATCCTTCCCTAGCGGCCATACCACCCAGTCAGGCACCATCCTTGTGTTCGTCACCTTCATGCCGCTTCTTAACCGCAAGCTTGAGAAGTTCCAAATGGGCTGCTTCATCGGCGCCTTCGCGTTTGTCCTGCTTATCGGCTTTGCCCGAATCTTGGCGGCGGCCCACTTCCTCAGCGACGTTTCCTTCGGCATCTTCCTGACCACCTTCTGCACGTTCGTCGCCAACGAAATCGCCCTGCGCGTCAAGAAATTCCAACCTCTTGAAGTGGCGGCGGAATAACTATTCTAACCATCGAAACTAAGGCGCCTTCGGGTGCCTTTTCTTATATCGGGATAAAAATGAAAGCGGTTTTACGTAAGAAAATTGGGATTTCACGCCAAGGAAGAATAATTTTCGATGCTTTTCTCTTGACGATAATGAATATAAGACTATGATTCCTGCGATCGAATAGAGGAGCGCTACAGAAAAGTAGCCTCGTCCCATCAGGCAAAAAGGGACGTGGTGAAAGGCAAGAGCGCCGAAACCCTCGTCACCGCCTAGTGACGTTGAGTTGGGCCATGTGGGAATACTTCATGGACTCTCCCAAGGAATCGCCTTGGGTTGGCACTATTGATGCAAGCGGTCCTTCTGGGGCTCCGGTCGCATTGGTAAAACGCCATCGATCGGGCACACAGGAGGGTTTTCTTTATGAAACCATTAAACAACATGAGGCTTTTGGCCTTATTCGCAGGAGCCGCAGGCCTGCTCTTTTCTTGCGGCAGCAGCGGGCAAAGCGACGACGTCATCCGCATCGGGCTGGAATGCGCCTATGCCCCGTTTAACTGGGTGGCGGAGTCCTCAAGCGACTTCACGCTCCCCATCGCCAACCATAGTGGCAGCCATGCCGACGGCTACGACATCCAAATCGCCAAAAGGATTTCTCAGGACCTCGGCAAAAGGGTGGAGATCGTGCAGACGAAGTGGGAGTCCCTCATCACCGATTTGCAGATGGGCTCCATCGACGCCATCATCGCCGGCATGACGGACACGCCGGAGCGCCGTTTGCAAATCTCGTTCACCGAGGAGTATTACCGTTCCGAGCTTGTGCTGGTCACCAGCGAGGAGGTCGCCTCTTCCTATACGGACGCCCTTTCCGCGTCTGAGTTCGGGGATTTGGTCGCGGGTGAGAACATCGTCTCACAGGTCGCCACGGTGACCAACGACGTCATCGACGTGTTCGCTTCCGAATACGGGGCCAGGCATGTGACGCCCGTCGCCACCTTTGCCCTCGCCGCGCAGGATGTGGTCAACGGCTCGGCTTTCGCGATGACCGCGGAGCTTCCCGTCGCCACGGCCATCCTCGGCAAAATCGGCGGCTTAGGCATCGTCCATTTCGACCAGGAGGTTTTGGGCGAGGCCAAAAGCGAGCTTGGCGTCAGCATCGGCGTCCGCAAAGCCGACACCGCCTTGCTCAATAACCTTAATGGCGTCCTCTCCAAAGTCTCCAAGAATGAGCGCGAGGATTTGATGTCCGCGGCAGTGGCCCGCGCGGGAGATGTCGAATGAACCTGGGCGAAGATATCGCCCGCATGCTCTCCACCTATTGGCAGCAGTTCCTCCTGGGCTTAGCCGGGACGTTATTGCTCTCGGTTGTGGGCACGGGCATCGGGCTGTTCCTGGGCATCTTCATCGCCCTTGGGAAAAGGCTGCGGCCGAAGAAGGAGGACCCCTGGTACCTCAAGATTGGGAAAGGCTTCCTTTTGGGGCTATCTTCCACCTATAGCGCCGTCGTCCGCGGTACTCCGATGATGGTGCAGGCGCTGCTATTCAAGTACGGCTGCATGATGCTTGGGGTCAACTGGAACAACATCCTCCCGGGGATCGACGTCTTCAACGGGTGGATGGTGGCCGGCCTCATCGTCATCACGCTGAACACCGCGGCTTATATGGGAGAGGTGGTGCTCGCGGGCCTCAATGGCGTCGATGTAGGCCAGACCGAAGGCGCGAGGAGCCTTGGGCTATCCGCCAACCAGACGTTATGGTCCGTGGTCTTGCCGCAAGCCTTGCGTAACGCCATCCCGACCATCGGCAACGAGTGGATTGTCAACATCAAGGACTCTTCCGTCCTCAACGTCATCGGTGTCGCTGAGCTTTATTTCGCCGCCTATAACGCCGCCAACGACTCCTATGCCTTCATGGCCTCGTATTTGATCATCGCGGTCATTTATTTGCTGCTGACGTTGCTGAGCAACCTTTTCCTCAAGGTCTTGGGGATCAAGCTCGAAGGCAAGCACGTCTTCCGTTTCTTCCATGGAAGGAGGGCCGCGGCATGAGCATCCTTGAAGTCAGAAATCTACGCAAATCCTTTGATGGGGCGCCAGTGCTCAAGGACGTCTCGTTCTCGTTAGAGAAGGGGGAGTGCTTGGCGATCCTAGGCAATTCGGGTTCAGGGAAGTCCACGTGCCTGCGCTGCATCAACTTGCTCGAACGCCCAGACGGGGGCAGCATCCTCTTCCAAGGCGAGGATATCCTCTCGCGAAAAACGGATGAAAACCGCGTCCGTTCCCGCATCAACATGGTCTTCCAGTCGTTCAATCTCTTCGCGAACATGAACGTCTTACAAAACTGCATGATCGCCCAACGTAAGGTCCTTCATCGCGGAAAAGAAGAAGCAAAAAAAATCGCCATGGAGAACTTGGCTAAAGTCGGGCTATCGGACAAAGCGGATGCCTTCCCTTCCACGTTATCCGGCGGTCAGAAGCAACGCGTGGCCATCGCCAGGTCGCTGTGCATGAACCCGGAGATCCTTCTCTTTGATGAACCCACCAGCGCCCTCGATCCGATGATGGTCGCCGAGGTCTGCAACGTCATGGCCAAACTACGTGACGAAGGGGTGACCATGGTATTGGTGACCCACCAAATCGAATTTGCGCGGAAGATTTCCAGCAAGACGCTGTTCCTTTATTCGGGTGTCGTGGACCAATTTGGGGACACGGGTGAGGTCTTTGCTAAGCCTAGCCCTAAGTTCGCGGAGTTTCTTGCCGTCGAAAAGTCGATGTAAAAGAAAATGGCGGGGTTTTGCGGGCGAAAGCCATAAGAGCTTCCTTAATAGAATCGATAATATGGTTGAAGAGGCACCGAGGGATAGCCTCTTTTCCATAAAGGAAGCATGCCTTAGTTCAATTCTCTAATCGCGATAAAGGAAAACGCGTTTTGGCTCATTCCGAAACATTGGGCAAGACAAGTGAAGACGAAGAATCTACAATAGTAGGAGTCAGGGGTAACAAAATGAAGCAAGTGACCTTAACCGCGAATCAAGATAACGTCATGGATGTCCTTTCTTTCGTGCGCTCCAGCTTGATGGAACTTGGTTGCCCCAAACATGTGATTGGAAACGTCGTCCTCGCCGTCGAGGAAGCCTTCGTCAATATCGCTCTTTATGCCTATGCGCCAAATGAGGGCGAGATGTCGTTGACCATCGAAGGCAACGAGAATCCGACGAGTGTGAGTTTGACGTTCCGTGACCATGGCGTGCCTTTTAATCCTTTGGCGCGCGCCGAGCCCGATATCACCTTGCCGGGACAAGAACGTCCCATCGGCGGCCTTGGCATTTTGATGTATAAGCGGCTGATGGATGAAGTCACCTACGAATATGCCGATGGCCAAAACATCTTGACCTTCAAGAAAAGATATCTTCATCAATAACGGACAAATCCAAAAAGAATGGCTTATTGCAGGAGTTTTCAGGGCAATAAGCCTTTTTCTTTCCGGCGACTTCATGGTCCTTCTTTGCGAGTGTCCGATATTTGTTACGTCATGGTCTTATATCAACGCTTACCACTAAAGGCGAATCTTTGTAGAATAGTCTTATCCGAGGCGACTATCCGTATACTCCTATGGCTAAACCCAAGAACACCGAGCCTAGCTCTCAGGCTTATCTCGATAATGAAGCCGACGCGAATCGGCGAATGAGTTATGTAAACGCAATCGCCGCCGGCGTCGCGCTGGTGCTTTTCGCGCTCTACCTAGCTCAGGTTTTCACCGTACCTGATGTTTTCCTCAAGGTCATTTATATCCTATTTCCCACGGCTGCTGTGATTTTGCTGATCCCATTATTGTTTTTACGCTCGCCACTGATTCGCAAGCCTTCTTATAAATACTTCCTTCTCTTTAGCTTCCTTTTGGTGGTCGCCGCCATCAACGCGGCCATACCTAAGCATGGCACGCTAGGATGGGCTCTTGGCATCGCCATGGCCAGCCATTATTTCAGCCCTCGGTTTGCGCGGAAGGTTTTTATCGCGACCTTGGTGGCGATGCTGGCGTGCATCTATTTGGGGATGCTTTTTGGTGAATATGACCCGTTGCTTCTTGGGCTTGGTGTCGTCGTCGATGGGCGACCTAACACGGTTAACTCCTTTATGGAGCGTATTGAGTACCTCAACCACCAAATGGCCCAGGGCAATAACCGTTACCTCAAAGCCTTCACCATGTATTACTTGCCTCGCGCGGCAGTCATTTCGCTTTTATTCATAACCGCCAACGCGCTCAATCGGCGCACGAACAAACTTCTTGCGGAAGAGGTTCGTATCCACGATGAACGAGAGAAGGATAAAGCCGAACTGAATATCGCCAAAGACATGCAGCTATCCACTTTGCCTACTTCGATGGTCAATGACGGTGAGGTCGTGATCGTCGGCGAGGTCAACGCCGCCAAAGAAGTAGGGGGCGACCTCTATGATTATCTCGACATCGACGAAAACCATGTCGCCATCCTCATTGGCGATGTCTCGGGCAAAGGCGTTCCCGCGGCCATGTTCATGATGAAGACCATCACCTCCTTCCGCGACTTCGCCACCGCGGGGAAGAAGCCCTCGCAGATCCTTTCCGAGATCAACGCCTCCATCCGTCAGGGGAATAAGGCCAGCATGTTCGTTACTTGTTTCCTGGCGATTTTGGATAAGCGTGACGGCACGTTGGCATTTGCCAATGCGGGCCACAATCCGCCCATCGTCGGGAGTGGCCGCAACTATCGCTACCTCCAATGCGAGACGGGTTTCCTATTGGGTTGCTTCCCAGAAACTTTTAGCAAAGATGAAGAGACTATACTCCAACCTGGGGAAAGCATCACTTTGTATACCGATGGCGTGACCGAGGCGAGAAACATTCAAGGCGATTTCTTCGGTGAAACCCGCCTCCTTTCCGTCTATAACCGAGTCGCTCATGAATCAATCAGCGACCTTCATAGCGACCTCAAGGGTCAGGTATCCGCGTTTGTTGGCGAAGCCAAACAAAGCGACGACATCACGCTATTGACGCTTAAGTATTTGGGCAAATAATAGTCCACGTACCTCCGTTTAAATCAACGATATTCCCTAATTTGCGGGTCAATTCCACATTTATTGCCTTGCAGTTGCATGGAATGACTATCAAGGCTTTCACTTTTCTCTTTGAGAAACTACAATAATCCCGACGTTCGATTACCGAGGTAATCATCTATAACGGAGGCCTTTTTATGAAACGAGTCCAGGCGACCCAGGAAGTGCTCGGCATTTATTTGTCTTGCCTTCAACCGACCACGGCATATAACTTGCCCACATTAATCCCTGTGGGTAATCGTGACGAAGAGGCGGTGAAACGTGCCCTTCAGGTCATCGTTGACGCCCACCCCCATCTCCATGCTACATTCGAGATGCAGGATGGCGTTCTTTATGAATGCGAAGGGGAAGGGGAGATCGTCTACGATTCCCTGGAGACGAAATCCCTTGATAAGCAAGCCTTGATCCAGCCCTTCACGCTGCTTGGCGCGCCTTTGTACCGTTTCCGCTTCATCAAGACCCCTGAAGGCAACTATCTATTCTCGGACTTCCACCACATGTTGATGGATGGCTTCTCGCTGACTTTGTTCTATAAAGAATTCGCGGAAGCCCTCGAAGGCAAGAAGGCCGACAAAGAAACGCATACCGCCTATGATGTGGCGGAAGCGCAACTTGCCTCTAGGGCCGAGGATGCCTTTGACGAAGAAAAGAAATTCTATGAAGACACGTTCGGCGGCGTCGATGTGGAAAGTCTGCCGACTCAAGATAAAGATGATGGCCAAGTCGCCTACGCCCGTTTCGATATGGATTTGGTCGAATGGGATGACGAAGAGGTTTCCGCTTTCATTAAGAAGCAGGGCATCCGCCGTTCTTCCTTCTTCCTTTCCGCCAGCGCGTTGACGCTAGGGCTATACTCCTTCTCCGACGAGGCTTGCTTCGCCTTCGTCGATAATGGCCGTGACGTCGACGCCAAAAGGTGCTATGGCATGTTCGTCCGCACCCTTCCCTTCTATGTGAACCACATGGACGAAGGGGGTATCGCCACGTTCGTCCGAGGCGTCGATACGTTAAGGAACGATGTCATCGCGCGCCGCCGCTATTCGTTCCTCGACCTCGCCAATTCCTCTTCCTTCCATCCGGAAATTTTGATCTCCTACCAAGGCAACTATTATTACCGCACGAAACTCGATGGCAAAGAGGTGGATGTGGAGTTGCTGCCCGTGAAAGACGGGAAAGAGAAAATCACGTTGGAGATTTTCCGCCGCGACGGACGCTTCTTTGTCCGCGCCGAATACCGCAGCGACCTCTATGAAGAAGACTCCATCCGCCATCTGGTCTCCTCCCTCGATCACCTTGGAAAAGAACTGCAAATCAAGGACAAATTAGAAAACATCGCCCCTGCGGGAGAGAAGGATTTGGCCTTGCTTGATAGCTTCAACGACACCGATTTAAGCGGCTACGATTTCAGCCGTGATTTCGTAGATGATATCCGTGACGCCATCGTCGCCCACCCCGAACGCCTCGCTGTTGTATGTGGCGATAAGAGCATCACTTTCGCCGAGCTTGGCGATCTCTCGGATCGTATCGCCGATGACTTGCTCGCGCGGAAATTGCCGAAGCAAAGCGTCGTCTCCATCCTCGTCGGGCGCGACATCGCGATGGGCTATGCTCCCGTGGGCGTCCTCAAAGCGGGTCTCGCCTATCAGCCTCTTGATCCCTCTTACCCCGACGAGCGTCTTTCCTTCATGATGGAGGATGCCTCGGCGAAGTTGCTTATCTGCCAACGTGGCCTCGAGACCAGGATTCCCTCATACAAAGGACCCATCCTCTTCCTTGATGAAGTCCCCAATCTTCCCAAGCTAGGATTGCCTCAGCCAAAAGCCGAACCGCATGACCTTTACATCATGCTTTATACTTCCGGCTCCACCGGCAAGCCCAAAGGCGTGCAGTTAGAACGCCATAACATCTCCGCGTTTGTGCAGTGGCAGCGCAAAGCCCTCGATATCCATGACGGCGAGCCTTTCTTTGCCTATGCCTCATTCGGCTTCGACGCGAACATGTATGACCTCTATGGCGCCCTGACCAACGGCAATACCCTCTACGTCATCCCCGAAGAGATGCGTTTGGATTTGCCTCGTTTGAACAAATACCTGGAAGAACATAATGTCCGTCATGGTCTTATGACCACGCAGGTCGGCCGTCAATTTGCCGAAAGCGAAGATAACCACTCCTTAAAGACGTTGGTCGTCGGTGGCGAAAAGCTCGTCCCCGTGGAACCGCCGAAATCCTTTGAATTAATCAATGGCTATGGCCCGACCGAGTGCACGATCATCATCACCGAGCATAAGGTGGACCGCCTCTATTACCGCGTCCCCATCGGCAAAGCGTTACCCATCACCCATACGTTCATCCTCGATAAGAAGATGCGCCGCCTCCCCTATGGTGTCCCTGGCTTCCTCTATGCTTCGGGCCACCAAGTCGGCCGAGGCTATCTCAACCGTCCCGAGGAGAATAAGAAAGCCTTCTTGACCAACCCGTTCGAGGATGGCGATTTCGCGAAGTTCTACTATACGGGTGACGTCGTCCGCTACCTCAAAGACGGAGCTCTCGACTTCATTGGCCGTAAGGATGGACAGGTGAAGATCCGCGGCTTCCGTATCGAGACCAGCGAAGTCGAACGTGTCATCCGCGAATACCCCGGCATCAAAGACGCGACCGTCCAAGCCTTCCCCGCGCCTAGCGGCGGTATGTTCATCGCCGGCTATGTCGTCGCGGACACGACTCTTGATCTTGACGATATCAAGCGCTTCATCGGGGAGAGAAAACCTCCCTACATGGTGCCTGAGGCGATGATGCAGCTTGACGTCATCCCCTTAAACCAGAACAGCAAAGTCAATAAACGCGCCCTTCCCATTCCCACCCGTCAGGCTGGCGAGATCGTGGCGCCGGAAAATCCGCGCGAAGAAGCTATTTTGGCCGTGGTTAAGGAAATCCTCGGCTATGAGGAAGTCGGCGTCACCACCGACGTCTTCGATGCCGGCTTAACTTCCATTGCTTCCATCCGCTTCATGGGCTTGCTCGCTTCCCGCTGTGACCTTGAGATCTCCATGGAAGAACTCCGCGCGAATGCCACCGTCCGTCAACTCGCCAAGCTTAACCAAAAGGAAGAAGAGGAAGAGATTATCGACCCCAAGGCCTGCTACCCCTTAACCAAGACGCAGCAGGGCATCTTCGTGGAAATGATGGCCCATCCCAATTCCACCATCTACAACATCCCCTTACTTTATAAACTTGATAAGGCCATCGACCTCGACGCGCTGGAAAAGGCGGTCAAGGAAGTCATTGATGCCCACCCTGGATTAAAAGCCCATTTGCAACATGAAGGCAGCGATGTCGTCTTCGCCCCAAGCGATGCCAAGGCCGTTGTCGAACGCGTTAAAGGCGAACCAGGCACCCCGTTTGCCTTAACCCCTTACGATCTTTTTGCTGGCCCGTTATACCAAGCCCGCATCTATGAAGGAAAAGAGAACTACCTCTTCCTTGATACCCACCATATCGCCAGCGATGGTTCTTCGCTAGCGTTGATGATGGAACAAATCGCCACGTTGCTCGAAGGCAAGACCATCGAACCCGAACGCCGCAGCCCCGCCGCGATTGCGCTGATGGAAGCGAAACGTTCCACGGAGGAAGAACTCGCCAAGCAAAGGGCTCATTATGCTTCCTTCCTCACCGGCGTCGACAATTCCTCTTTGCCACACAAAGACTATGACTTACCGATGACTTCGAAACCATTGGTCTCGACCTTCCCCTTGGCGTTAGACGTCAAGAAAGTCGCCCAGTATTTCCAGAAGAACGGCATCAATCCCAACGGTTTCTTCAACGCCGTCTTTGCCTATACCCTCGCGGTTTGGAATGGCAATGAGGATGCCTTGTTCACCTCCATCTATTCGGGCCGCGACCAAGCATCGACCCTCTCCACGGTGACCATGCTGGTCAAGACTCTGCCGGTTTATGCCTTAGCCACACCAGACAAAAAACGGTTGAGTTTTGTCAAGGAAATCTCGGCTCAAATCAATAAGAGCGAAGCCAATACCTTATATTCCTTCGCGGAAGCTAGCCATGACTTCGGCGTCAAAGCCGACATCATGTTCGCCTATCAGGGCGATGGTTTCTTGCCCGACCATTTCGGCGCGCATCCAATCGAACTATTGCCCTTAGGCGGCGATGAAGCGAAGGCTTCCTTCTCCGTCGACTGCCTCTTAAAACCCGAAGGTTATCTCCTCAATTTCGAAGTTCCCGAGAATTTGTACCGCCTGGAAACCTTGACGGGATTTGGCAAACTCTTTGGCCTCATCGCCAAGGGCATGTTGGAGGAAGGGGCCTTAGGTGACATTCCCCTCGTCGACGAAGATGACGAAAAAGAGATGGATGTCTATAACCAGACCGAGGAGTCCTTGGCCTTCCCGTTATATTTAGGTTATCTTGCTAGGGAAGTCGCGGCCCATCCGCAGAAGAAGATAATCGTCGGCATCGACGAAACGATCACTTACCAAGAATTCGATGAGCGGACCAACCAAATCGCGAACACCCTGATTGACCTCGGCGTTAAAGCTGATGACAAAGTCGTCACCCTCACCAAGCGCATCGCGAATGCTTTCGTCGCTAGGGAAGGTGTCTTGAAGTCCGGCGCCGCCTTCTTGCCAATCGACCCCGCATATCCCGACGACCGCATCTCTTACATCATCGAAGACGCGGAAGCCAAATTCGTCCTCACCACCAAAGACATCTACGAAAAGAAGAAGGGCAGCTATCCGAACGTGACCTTCTTACTGATTGAAGATATCCTCAAAAACGGCAGCAAAAACCCAGTCAATATTGAAATATCGCCTTCTTCATTGGCGTATTGCATCTACACCTCTGGCTCCACGGGTAAACCCAAAGGCGTCATGATTGAACATCATAGTCTCGCCAACCTCGTCGACCTCAATCCTCATAACTATGTGGCGAAGGAATATAACGAAAACGCTTCCGTCACCGTTGCTCTTGCCTCCTTGTCCTTCGACTTATCGATTCAAGAGGAATTCATCCCCTTTGCAAGCGGCATGACGACCGTGATGGCTAGCGAAGACGAGATCCTTAACCCTGTCGACTTGGCCAAACGTATGAAGGAAAACGGTGTCGACATCCTCACGACGACGCCATCCTATGTCAATAACGTTTTGGATATCGAAGCTGTCATGGACGCCTTCCGCAACCTCAAGGCCATCGACCTTGGGGCTGAAGCGATTCCCGCCGCCCTCATCAAGAAGATGAAAGACCGTGGCATGAAGGCGCGTGCTTATAATGGCTATGGGCCGACCGAAGCGACGGTCACCTGCACGATGGATGAAATCGTCTCGCCGCGCATCACCATCGGCTTCCCTGACGCCAACGTCAAAACCTACATCATCGATAACAAACTACGCCGTCTCCCGTTAGGAGCCACGGGTGAATTGCTTATCGGCGGCGAAGGTGTGGCCAGGGGCTATATCCACCGCGACGATCTCAACAAAGAAAAGTTCATCCATTTCGACGGCGTCTATGCGTATCGCTCTGGCGACCTTGCGCGTTTGAACTATGATGGACGTATCGAGTTCTTTGGCCGCAAGGACAATCAGGTGAAACTTCGCGGCCTTCGCGTCGAGCTCGACGAAATTGAAAACAACATGGCGACCTTCCCGGGCATCTCCCGCGCCGTAGTCTTGGTCAAAGAGACCGCGGAAGAAGGACAGTTCCTCGTCGGTTATTACTTGAGCAAAGACGAAGTAGCCACCGCCGACTTGAAAGCTCACTTGGCCAAGTCACTGACCCCATACATGATTCCCAAGGTCTTCGTCCACCTCGAATCCATACCAATGACCCAAAACGGCAAGGTCGACAAGAAGGCTTTGCCTGAACCCAAAGTGCAGCGTGAAACCGCCAAGGTCCGCTTGCCAAGGAACGAAATTCAACAGCAAATCTACGATATTTTTGCGCACGTCCTCGGCGTGTCCTCCCTCTCCATCGATGACGATTTCTTCGATTTAGGTGGCACTTCGCTTAGCGCCTCCAAGGTCGCGATGTTGGCCATGGAGAAGAAACTCCCCATCTCCTATGGCGATATCTTTGATAGCCCAACCGTTGCCGATTTGGCCGCTTTGGTGAAGAGCCATGGCGAGCAAAAAGGGCCCGCTACCGTCGTGGAGGACGTTAAAGTCACGGAAGGAGTCGAACATAACGTCATCGAAGAAGTCGACGACATCAAGGCTGAATTCCACCCGCGTTGCGTTCTCCTTTCCGGCGCCACGGGCTTCTTAGGCACCCATATCTTCCGCGAACTCCTCCAAAGCAGTGATTGTCAGATCGTGGCTCTTGTCCGTGGCGGCAGGGGACTTGATGCCAAAGACCGTCTCGACACCTTACTCGCATACTATTTCGGCGATATCTTCGAAGAGGAAGTGGCGAAGCGTGTGCGTTTCGTCGAATCCGACGTCACCGCGACCGACCTATTGGACAAACTCGCGGACATCGATTTCGATCTCATCATCAACTGCGCGGCCGTCGTCAAACATTTCAGCAACGACGACTCCATCGAACGCGTCAACCTCGGCGGCGCTAAGAACCTCATCGAGGTCGCTCTCGCCCATAAAGCCAGACTCGTTCAGATTTCCACCTTGTCCGTCGCTGGCGAGAACGTTAACGGAGCTTTCCCCTCCACCAAGCGTATCCACGAAAACGAAATCTTCTTTGGGCAAGATATCTCCAACAAATACATCCATTCTAAAATCAAAGCCGAAGAGGCCCTCATTGACGCGGTCAATAACCGTGGCTTGGATGGCAAGGTCATCCGTGTTGGCAACCTCATGGGACGTGAACGCGATGGCGAATTCCAGGTCAACTCCGGAACCAACAGCTTCATGAATTCTCTCCGTGCCTATGTCCAACTTGGATGCTTCCCCGTCTCCATGGCCGACATCACCATCGACTTCTCGCCCATTGACGTGGTCGCGAAGACGGTCTTGTTGCTCTCCTCCACGCCGAGCAAATTCACGCTTTTCCATAGCGCCAATAGCCACGAAGTTGAATACGGTGACGTCCTCGCCGCGCTGAACGGATATGGCTATAAGGTCGACATTGTGCCCGACGATGTCTTCCAGAAACGCCTTGCGGAGCTCATGCAGGACGAAGAGAAAAATATGGCGGTTTCGTCGTTGATTTCTTACGATTCTTCCTCTGGCGAAAGCCGTGCCTTCATCCTCTCGGATAATAGTTTTTCGGTCAAAGCGCTTTATCGCTTAGGATTCAAGTGGCCGATTACCGATAAACGTTATCTCGAGCGCTCCATCGAATCGCTGGCTACGCTTGGCTTCTTCGATTAGGAGGTAACATGAATACCACTTATCGTCGTAATGACAAAATCATCCGCCGCAAATTCTATCAATACCTCATTCCCACGGTGTTGATGGTTTTGGCGATGCAGTTTGGTTCGTTAGCAGACGCTATCGTCATCGGCAACTTCCTTGGCGATAGCGCCCTCAGCGCGGCGTCTTTGGCGTTGCCTGTGGTCTTCCTTGTCGAAATCCCGGGTATGATGGTCGGCGTCGGTGCGAGTATCGTCGCCGCGAATTACATTGGAAAACGTCTGGTGAAAGAGGCCTCGAAGACCTTTAAACTGGCCATGTTCTTGTCCTTTGTCGCCTCGCTTATTTTCATCCCCATCGGAGCCTTGGCCGGAGATGCTGTCTCGAAACTATTCGCGGGTTCCTTCCAAGAATTGGCTCCGATGATTAGCCAATACATCCAAGTCTATGCCTATCAGGCACCGATTTTGGGCATTGGCATCACACTCGCCTATTTCTTGCCTTCGGACAACCATCCTCAACTTGGGGCGGCCTTCTTTATCATCGCCAACGTGGTCCACGTCGGTACGGAAATCCTTTTCTGTATCTTCCTTGATCCTTCGGTGGCGATGTGGGGCGTCGCCGCATCCACGGGCATCGGCATGCTCGCGGGTATGCTCGTCCTTATTCCTTATATTAAGTCCAAGCGTAGGGTCGTCAATTTGAAGACTCCATTCAAAGGCTCCTTTAAATTGACCTCTGAATTATTGAAAGCAGGCTCCTCCACGGGGGCGTTGACGTTGCTGTCTTTCGTCTATTATCTCGTGTTGAATATCGCCGCCACCTCTTATCTTCAGGGGATGGAAATGCCTCTATACGCGATGTTGACGAATTTCTCTTTCGTCATCGATATCTTCGTCATCGGCGTCCTTCAGATCATGCCTTCGGTTGTCTCCTCACTTTTTGGGGAGAAGGACTATTTCGGCATCCGTTCGATCTGCCGCCGAGTGCTCCTCATCTCCATGGGCATCACTTTGGTCCTCACCATTATTTCCATGGCGTTCCCCGAACTCTTCTTCTCGATGTTCGGCGTCGACTTAGCGACCATCCGCGATGGCATGTCCATCGACCCATTGATGGTCGTGCGCATCTATTGTCTCTCCTTCTTGGTTTACACCGCCAACAAGTACGTGGTCTATTACTATCCTTCTATCTTCGTCAATGGCCCCGCTGTGTTGTCTAACGTCTTCCGCATGGGCTTAATCGGCCCGGTCACCATCTTCTTCTTGATGATGGCTTTAGGAGTCAATGGCTTCTCTTATGGCGTCATTATCATGGAGGCTGGCGCCTTGCTGCTGGTCATCCTCTTCATCTTGATTATGAAGAAACTCGGCCGTTATTCGGGCAAGGGTTTGCTCTTGCTTCCCGCGAATGAAACTAGCGGTGTCCAGATTGATTTATCGATTCCTGCGAAGACGGACGAAGTTTCCAAAATCGTTGAGGAATTGCAGCGATATGCTTATGAAATCAGTCAAAACGAAACCGCTTCTGCGATGCTTGCTTTAGCGAGTGAAGAGATTATCACCAACACCATTTCCTATGGTTATAAGCATCATGGTCCCTCCCGTTACATCGATGTCAACATCACCAAAACGGAGGAGGGCTTATTGGTCCGCATCCGCGACGACGGCATTGCATTTGACCCGACGGAATATCAACCCGGTGACGAGGAAGAGATGAAATTCCATGGCATCGAGGTCATCCGCAAGGTCGCGAAAGATTTCAAATATCTACGCGTGTTGAACACCAACAACACGATCATGGAGATCTCCCTCCAACAATAAGAAACGAGAATTCCCCTGGGCCTCATCTTGATGGCTCGGGGTTTTTATTTGGGCTGATTTGCCGTGGCGTGATAACGAAGGAATCGGAAAGGCATGTATCTGCGTTGCTGGTGAAGGTATGCGGTATTCCTGGGGGATGTTATTGGTTTGCGAAACTATCATCAGGTGGCCGTTTTTATATCAAAGGCTATTTTCTTGATTGACCGCTAAACCAGCGGGAATGGGAAGTCGCTTTTCGTTGCATTGACCAATAAATTTAGAACCAAGAGCGGCTTTATAGAGTCCCCTTTCAATGAACGTTCAGAAGGGCGAGGGGCTTGCCGAATAATCTAGACTTAGAGAATACAACAACCGTTATTTCACGAAGGTGAGCCTCATGATTAATTACAATTGTCGTCATTGCATTAGCACTAAGGACAATGCCCCAATTAAAAGCGGATAATCTTTTGATGAACTCGTGAACCTTCTCGACCAATGCGATGAAGTTGGGGAACGACCTTTCGCCATCACGGGTGGCGAAAGGAGGTTCCCTGTCATTTCCTTGATATTCATTGAGAGATCTTCAGTCGCGGGAGAATCATGCATATTTCAAACATGTAGGTGAATCCACTCAGGCATATGCCTACCGGAACTCAAACTGTTCGATATGCCCCTTCTTCAACGCATGCGCAGGAGGGTGCCTTGCGTTAGGGTTTGTCCCTCTGATGACGCTCATGACTATTACCGTGAGCTTCTCAAAATCCCTTTTCTTCAAAGACAGATGCTGCGACAAAACTGTCAATTTATTCAAGGATTACAGCCTCATGAAACCCATTACTTTTCTTGAAAATAGAGCCTGTTACATTCAAACGCGAGGCTTAAAAGATTAAGGCTAATACTTCAATTAATTCAATACGATATTCCATCAGGGCACATAAACAGAGGCCTTTTTTCGATGAAGAACACGAGATAAGTTACCGAAAAGAAGTCAACGGTGAAACGGAAACAGCAAAACTACTGAAACAAAAACGATATACGATAATAGAATTTTTAAGCTAAAAGTTGCTTTGCTTTATGTTGCCTATTAATGGCTTGTCCCAATCAGGACTGGGGGTGGTGCTTGGGAAACGGTGTTGTTGTCTCCCAAACAGAGTGAATGGCATCCAAGGTTTGCTGAAAGATTCAGAAGAACGAAAAAAGAGACGACTGCTAGCTCTATTATGGAACAGTACGAAACCTGCCTAGTTTAGCGGTGACTATCGAGACGGTTCTTCTTGGGCGTCTATTCGAATGATAATGGGCATTTAGATTGAACTGGGTATAATCGACACCTCTTAACGCGAACAGAACCGGAAATCATAAGAGGATATTTTGACAAAAGTTCTAAATATATTAGGAAGCGAAAAATTGCTTTCATATACTCTCTAACGCTGGACTTTACCTTTACAAAAAATAGCATTTGAGACTAGTTAATTTTTCTGTAGGATCGTAGATAAGGATTAGCGGAAAAACATCCTTCTCGTAAACTGATTGATGTGCCTGATATGTCGCTGTTCTTAACCCCGCGTTTTTGTTATAGACGTCGTCCCATGGCGCATTGCTCTTTTAACAAGTGAGATGGTGCCTCTAGGCAAGATGTAGGACATATCATTCTTTAACAGGGCAGCCATCTATAGTTATATCAAACGGTAGAAAATATGATTTTTTTAATTGACATATTTTCATTTTCTATAATCAATGACTATATAAACGGATATAAGATGACTACAAATTCTGTAATAGACAAATGACTATTGGCACGGCAATAGATTTAGTTGTTCTTTAAAAAGGCACCATATTTTTTAAATGACACATTCTGAATGCCATTCTTATGGCGCATTTGCCGCTCAAAGTTACGTCCTAGTTTTCCATGAATATGAGATATATCCTGGATTTAGATAACGTGGGCTTTTACGTGGTTTTTGAGAGTCAAGAGCATTATCGGTATGCGCCGCTCCATAGTTTGATTTTGATAAACCTTGTGATTATAAAAAAGAGCATCCTATTTACTGATTAATAGGCCTAGTAGTAGGGCATTTTGATGCAATAAACTGTAGTAAAGAGAATTATAGTGGTGGCGTGTAATGCTGATTATTCGATGAAGTAAAATTTAGTAAACTCAATATTTGCCATCTATTTGGCACACCGTGATCTATTCTTATTACTTCAGAGATAAGACTGGCTTGTAATAACGATTTCTGGAACTTGCCCATTCCAAATACGCGGTATAAAACAGTGCTCAAGATTTATTGGCGCTATGTTTCTCCAGACTGTTAAAGTTGATGAAATAGGTTCCGTTAACGATTAAACTAAAACTGGATTGCTATGCTGGAATCAATTTCTATTATTGACAAAACAAAGATTAAATTATTTGCTTCATTATATGCCAAATAACAGGTTTCTTATGCGAGTCTGATCTTAAAATTTACAATGTAGAATGAAAGGCTGCTAATCGCCCATGCAGGCTTTCAAGAATAGTTTATTCCCATAACTTGACAAATACGTGACAAATATTTCGCTGCGTTTTTGGCAGTCTTTTCTTTTGCTGCCATCTAGTAAAATCTATATATGAGAAAAAAACACTTCGACGAAGAGGCGGTTGGTTTCACTCCTCTTTTGGCCATGGAGGAAGCATCCCGTTGTCTTCTTTGCCTTGACGCGCCTTGCAGCCAAAGCTGCTCTCCCGGAACCGATTGACCTAAAAGCTGGATTTAAACTAGAAAATGCCCTCGGCTTTTTAAATCCGTCTTTAAACAATTGGTATGCTTGGCGGCGCTTCTTGTTGGCGATTGGGGAAATTTGATGAACAAGGTCATAATTTCAATACTTGTGCCGCAGAAATAAAGATAATACTCAAAGCCGTTGTGGTACCCTTATCTCATAATTCTTCTTCAATGTATTGTTAAGAAGCCATTCGGTTATCTAAAGGGGAAAGAAACCATGCACCACGTACCTAACGATTTGCGCGCCAAGAAGTCAGTGGACTCCATCACGAAAGGATTGGAAAGCTGTCTTCAAGAGAAGCCTTTGGATCAAATCAAAGTCAAAGATTTGTGTGAGAGATGCGGTGTGTCACGTGCTACTTTTTATCGCTTATTCGATTCGATAATTGACGTTTTTTCGTATGAATGCGATGCCATTCGAGACGCTACGATGGAAATAATCAGAAACAATTTCTTCCAGGACCAAACCGATATCGCCAGGCGCTGCGAGAAGCTTTGGGTTCGTCATGAAGTTCTGATGAAAGCTTTGGTGGATTTTAACCTTATCGGCGTACTGTATGATTCCCACATGAGGCATAAGGATGAGCTGAAGGAATTGTATTCCACTTATTATGAAGACGAGACTCAGTTCCAATGCTTTGTGTCCCTTTTGGTTTCCTTTATCTATGTTGCCCTGACGGTATATTTCGCCCACGAAGGGAAGTTGGAGGACAATGACGTTTTCTTAATGGTGTACAAACATACGAGCAAGATTCTCGAAACATGGAAGAAAGCGATGCCCAATACGGTCGAGAATAGCTCCTTGCCCGAAAAATAACCTCGGTTATTGCACGTAAGCGCGCGATAAAAAAGATAAAGAATAAGATAATTACCTAAAGATAAAGGTCCCCTATAGTAGAATTCCAAATTCCATTGCCGCGATTATACGCGGCTCTCTTTTGGGCTTATACCGAGAAAGAAAACGGCATTCGTTTTCTCTGACACCGTATAGGATGAACCGTGGATTTAGTTCCGAAAATGGGCTTCGATGCGCTGACGCAACGTATCGGTATCAAATAGGGAACGATAGTCATACGTCTCTCCGACGAGGGTGAATATCTTTATGCAACGAAAGTAACGTAAAACCCCCACGAATTAGTCGTGGGGGCTACATGAAGCAGAGGTGGGATTAGGGTTGCACGCCTTCGTCTTCGGGCGGATCTTTTTCCACGGCCTTAACCGCTTTGACCTCGACGTCATTGTTGATGTTGTTTTGGGGTTCGAGGTCTTGGTTCAGCTGATTCTGGAAGTCCGCTTGGAGGTTGTTCTCGGCCTGGGGCTGGTTCTCGTTGACCTGGATTGGGTTGTTTTCCGCCTGAGACTGGTTGTTTTCCATCTGGGCCTGAGCTTCCCTCTTTTGGTCCTCATAGGCTTCGATGATGGAGTTGCAGAATTCGATCCTTCGTTTCTCGGTGGAATTGAGCTGATTGAAGGTGCGGCCTTCGGGCAGCTTGTAGTTCTTGTAGGCGATGGCGGCGCTATAGAGGGCCTTGTTATCGGCGGGGATGTTGCTTCCGGGCCTTGAGGCTTCTCTCGCGATCCGCTGGAGGGTGTTATATTGCTTGGACGTCTTGCCACGGAAACGCTCCCACCAAGAGCCTTTGTTGTCGTCGAGGCATTTGGTGAAGGTCTTGCCGGTGTTATAGCCGTTGGGTTTTTGGTTGAACTGATTGAATTTCTGGAAGAAGTTATTCTTTTCTTCCTCGCGGATGCTGTTATAGACGGCTTTGTAGTTGTTCTTGAACTCGGCGAATTCTTCGGTGGATAATTCCTCAGGTTTGACGTATTTGCTCGTGAGGGTGCCCACGGGGTCGATGAGGAAGGAGGTGACTTCCTCGCGTAGCGCGTCATCTTGGATGGAGGCGACGGAGAGATTATTCGCGATCATGCAGTCTTCGAAGTATTCTCTGCCGACGGCTAAGAGGATGCCAAGGCTGTAGGAGCTTAGCTCGATGGGACTGCCTTGGTTATCAAGCTCGCCGGATGCCTCAAGACGTTCGTTCAAGGCTTTGCGTTCGGTGGCGAAGTCTTTTAGCGTGGCCATAAGGTTCCGGTATTGCTGCTCGATGGAGACGTTGGCTTGGGCCTTAAGGGCACGCTCATACCTGCCGTTATCGGCCATGAGATTGCCTTCTTTGTCGCGGTAGGAGTTGCTGAGCTTATAGAGTTCATCTTCTTGGTTGCCTAGGGCGAAGAGATTCTTGATGCTATCGAGGTCGGGCTCGAACTCATTGCCAAAGAGGCGGTCGGGCTTATGGTTGAAGAAGCGGTCGTAATCTTTGGTGACGTTGGTGATGATGGTGTTGCCAATTTGGTATTGCTTATCGGGGTTGGTGTTGGTGATGAATTCCATGCCGCGTCCGCCGACCATGCCATAACCAGAGAGGACGCCATAGGCGTTTGAGGGGTAGGCGAGCACGTGGGCGAGACGCTTGCCCAAAGTGTTTTCCTCGCTGCGGGGAAGATAGATTTTGGCGTCTTCTTTTTTGCTGATGTTCTCGATGGCTTTTAAGTAGGTTTTGGAGGGGTTTTCCATGTATTCCTCGATGGTGACCTCACCCACTTGGCAGGCCGCTTTTAGCTGGGTGAAACCGTTGAGGAAGACGACGGCTTTCGCATTTTCGAAGTCGTAGCGCGGCGGGAGGTTGGGGTACCAGTTTTCGATGTCGCCCTGTTTGACATCGCCTGGGCGACCGCCATAGACGTTGCCTGGGAAATTGATGTTATCCAGATCGAAGTTTTCCTTAATGTAATTGAGGACCTTATCGTAACGCTGCGTGATTTCTTGCGTCTCTTTCGCGAGGCGGTCGATGCGGATTAAACTTTCGCGCTTTTCCTCTGGACTTTGAAGTTTGACGTGGTCGGTGAGGGCCATTTTGAGGGCGCGTTGCTTCTCAAAATAATCCATGAGGCCATATTCTTTATTGCCGCTTTCGCCGCCGGATGCGCGTTCGATCAGGCCTTGCTCATTGATGAGTTCATTGAGCGCTTTGACCTTTTGCTGGTGCTCTTCCGAAATGGTGGCCTTCATGTTCAAGAAAGGCTTATAGACATCGATGTTATTCGGGTCATTCAATTCGGGGTTGATGTAGACGAAGCCGCCGTTATGGTTGACGACAACGTTTTCGTTAAGGCCTTGGCTTTTGACGAAATCGCCGAAGCTTTCGACCGCGTGGATCACGGGTACGGTGGAGTTGGCCTCGATGGCGTCATCCACGAGGTTTTTGCCGGTCTTTTCCACCATTTCCCCATTAGCGAAATCGAGCGATTCCTTGAGCGCTTTGGCGACATTTTCATCGAATAACGCGTCCGCGTCGGCTTTGATGGAATTGACGATTTCCGTCATGGGGAGATTGAACGAGCGGATTTTGGGATCGGCGTTTTTCCATACGGCTTCCATGCCGGCCTCGTCGAGGATGGCGCTTTCTTCAAGCGCGTTGATGAAGGCTTCGAAATCGACGTTAGGAACGGAGACTTCGCCCCTTTTCGCGATGTGAACCTTGGGGAGGTCACCATCGATGAGGAGAGCTTGGTTCTTCGTTTTGAATTCCTGTTGCTTTTCGGCACTGCCAAAGGCGGCCACCGCATTATTGGGGCTATTGAAGTAGTTGAAGAAAGTTTCTATTTGATCCGCGTCTTCCAATACCTTGATAAGGCGGTCAACCTTCATCGCTTGATCGAGGTTTTCCTGACGGTCTTTGACAAAATCTCGGACGTTTTGAATCTTCTGGAGTAGTTCTTGTTTGTATCCCATAAAGCGATGCTCCTTTTTGCTTAGGAAAATTATGGACGATATGGCGCAACAAGACTGCCACATTTTATCGAAGCGAAGAAAAGCTGAACGTGAAAGAGCCTTTCTCACTGAGGGAATATAGCGAAGAATTCGCGCTTCTATGGCACCGCAAGAATGGAGAAGCACACAGGTCCTAACCCATCATTATCTATCGGCCGCTTCGCATGGACTTCTAGGAAACCCATTTATGTCAAAGTATGCCTCTGCCCAAACTTTGTGAAGCCGAATGGAACCCATTATAGAGCATGGGCAAGAGAGCCCATTGGGATGGAGAAGGCCTTAAAAATAGAAAAGAAGTAGGCGTTGGAAAATAAAGGGAAATAAATGGAAAATAAATGGAAAATAAATGGAAAATAAAAAATGCCGATAAAATCGAGATATTCTCGCTCTTCTGTGGAGATTTGAAGCGCTTTGGAAAATAAATAATGAATCCGCCATTCACCATTGATCGCATGAAACGAAGGATAAAAACAGCAAAGAATATCTAATATTTCCCATCAATTGTCTTGAAGGGGAGATTGGCCTTTCCCTTATTCATGCATCACGTGAGCGTGTCATAAATAGGATGCTTTTTACGACACGGTGAGTCGTTTCAGGCTATTAGAAATAATGATATATACCAAAGTTGACGGTTTGGGACCGATGCACCGCCGAACCACTTCGGTCTTATATGTCTTTGGACACTAGAGCGTGATTGCCGCGGACATCGAAAGGAATTCCATAAAGAAGGATGCGCGCTTGTATTTTCCAATCATTTTCCAAAACTTTCCAGTTACTTTCCAAAAAATTCCAGTGGTTTTCCAATTTGGTCTATATCAGTGAAAGGCGGTTGCTTTCAACGCGTATCTATCACAGTGAATAGAACGTTATGCCGAGGTACGTCTCAATCCATCGCGCATCGCTTTCGTCTATCAAAACTCAGTTTTGGGAACAGCGAAGTTTGTTTCGTTTGCCAATGTGAAGCGAATCAAAACAATGAAAATTCTTTGAATTATGGCCGCAAAAAAGGCTTTATTTTGGAAATAAGAAATAATTACAGACTCGCGAATCATGTCTTTGTAATTAGGATAAAGAGCATTCAAAGATTATTTGGGAATCTATTTGTGGGCGAGTTTCTGTCACCTCTTCTAGCGTAAATGAGGTGAATCAAAGTGTCGCCTTTCGCGAAATGGAGACGGCACTTTCCACTATGGATATGCGCTGGGACGCATTATCGGAAGGGCTAGGGCATTTGGCAAAAGGTTCCTTCCTCTTGACGCTTAAAATGACGGATTGGGTTTAGGCGAACCTATTCCTCACTTTTTGTTTATTTCTTCATTGGCCGGTGCTCTCATAATGTAAACTACGGCAACTTTGAAACTGATTTCTTCGATGAAGAGGGGGTACCCAATTGTATTTTTTGACGATCTTCGGAATGCCGTGTCCTGATTTTTCCAAAGCTGGCGTAGATGAAACAAAGATAAGGAAAAATGATTCTTATTTGTTCGGTTTCGTGATGGTTTCTACTTTCACGTATGTTTTGGCAGAGTCGAAAACGAAGGCGTAGAGGAAAATAGGACTGGCTCCTATGACGGCAAGTTCATGATAATAATTGCGTTTCTTGATTTGGGCTAATGCCGTTATAGCGCTATCGCGCATCTTGGCCTCGCTAAGTCGTGATTTATGCTTTTTAATCTCGATGACGATGCCCAGCGTGCCTGCTTTTTTTGGCGATAACAGGACATCACAACGGCCAAGGCGTCCTACGACTTCACTTTTAACTGAGTATTCTCCAAATAAAATGGCCATTAAGGCGACGACCATGGACTGATATTCTTTCTCCTTGGATAAATCTAAATAAGAAAAACTAGAGGCGATCATCTCCTCAAATAATGAGGCTATCTTCTTTTCATCGCAGGTTTCTATGGCAATGCGCAATTCCTTTGCTTTGGAGAGACTAACGCTGTACGAGGTACGCGATAAGATTTCTTTTTGAAAGGCCATCCTGGTTTCCAAATTTGGCAGGCGGAGGATCTTTGACCCATCTTGATTTTCTCCATAACATAAATAGCCTGCGTGCACTAAGAGAGAAAAGAGAATGTCTTTGTCCGAATGGAGGTCGCGGAAACTGATACCGCGTTGCCATGCGAAAGTTGCCACGGCGTTGGTCAATAGGTCGTTAAGAACGTCCAACATTGTTGAATCCTCGCCAAGAATCTGACGGATGGCATAGTTACTGCCAGTATTGACCCAATAGGAATCGAACTTGCCACGATTGAAGTAACATAAGATCGACCATGGGTTATACAAGGTGCCATCTGCTCCGAAGCCCCCATACCACTGGCGCAGCAAGCCCATATCGATTGGTAGACCATAGAAGCTGGCCATAGCTTCAATTTCTTTTTCGGTAAAGCCAAAGTATTCGGAGAACTCTTTATCCGCGACGGTATAGACGTCGACGTTATTCATTTCGGAAAAAATGGATTCTTTGCTGATTTCTGTAATCCCGGTCAACAATACAAAGAAGACGTAGGGGTTGCTTTTGGAAAAGGAGGAATAGAACTTACGGAAGAAAGAAATTGCTTGGTCGTAGTAACCATTTTGGTAGGCGATGGATAATGGGGTATCATATTCGTTCACCAAGACGACGCAAGGTTTCCCACCGTAATAGTTGTAAAGGAGTTGAGTCAGTAGCTTCAACGCATCCGCGTAGTCGTTGATGCTCGGGCATTTCTCATTGGCAATCTCCAAGAACCTCTTTTGATCAATTTCAAAAAGGGTGTCCGCGTTTATTAACTCAGGAAAACAACGAAAGACGCGAGAGATCTCTTTTTCGATGTCGGTGCAGAAATCCTGGTAATTATTCGCGGCAATATCTTTGAAATTGACGTGGATTACCGGATAAGCGCCTTGATGGATAAGATAAGATTCCCCACAGGAAGAGATGCTGAGCTTGGAAAAAAGGGAAGAGTTATTGGCGTGATTGGTGAAGAAGTTTTCAATCATGGAAAGATTCAGGCTTTTCCCAAAGCGCCTGGGCTTAGTAAATAAAATGGTGCGATACTGGCAATAGTCCAAAATGTCCTTGATTAGGAGCGTCTTGTCTACATAATAGAACCCACCTATTTTCGAGAAATCATCAAGTCCAAATGGCAGATTAATCATAATTACATCCCCTTACTGATAGCCATTAAATGTTTTTTCCAAAAAATTCCACGCAACAAAATTAAAATTCCACAAACCTAAAAGAAAATTCCAATGGTTTTCCACGATAATTCCACAAAGGATTCACGCACTCATCTCACTATACGCAGCAAGGCGGAGAGATGAAGAAAAATACCGCGGCTGCAGGCATTGCTATGTGATGGTTCAAGTGGTTACGCCAAAGTGATGCCATTGCAGGCGGCGATGCTACGGACCTCGGAGATGCGCAGATCAAGCACTTCGGCGATTATTTCCGCGGGCAGGCCTTCTTTAAGCAAACCAAGCGCAAATCTTTCCTTTGCCATGGCTTCGCCTTTCGCAAGAGACTCCCTTTCCACGCGTCTGACTTCTTCTTCCCTGCTTTCTAGGAACATGGCATTGTTCTCCCCCTCGCGTTAATAATACTGCATATTTCTAAATATGTACATGCATAATATGGCAGTGTCTTGGCGAATCAAGACGTAGGCCATGATTAAAAAAGCCCCGCGTCATTGCGGGGCGTGGTTATCGCGTCGAAAGCGATGCTTACGGCAGGGCGATGCCGTGGCGCGCGGCGATGGCATGGACCTCGGAGACATGCAGGTCAAGCGCCCTTGCGATTATTTCCGCGGACAGGCCTTCTTTAAGCAAACCAAGCGCGGCATTTTCCTTCGCCTTAGCCTGTCCGATGGCCTCGCCTTTGGCTTGACCGATGGCTTCGCCTTTGGCCAGCCCAATGGCCTCACCTTTGGCTTGCCCTTCCGCAAGAGACTCCCTTTTCACTCGTTTGACTTCTTCTTCCCTGCTTTCTAGGAACATATCCTTCAAACCCTCACTGCTCTGTAAATATTTTAGTCGATTGGCCATGGCTTGACTATGCATCTTTTCCGGGTCTTTGCAGTAAAAGTCGTGTAAAAGCCACTCAAGTTCCGTCTTTGGTTCTTTGAGATTCTTATATGTGAGGATGATCCATTTGAATTTGGCCCCAGCTGGTTTTCCATCGTCTCGATATGCCATCTCGGCAACGTCGACGGCTTTCCCTCTTTTGGTGATGTCGTTTTGACATAAGAAGACGGAGACGGATTTGGGCAGTTTGTCATAGGTGAATCCTTCGCCTAGGTGAGTAAGGTTGAGCCATGAACTATAGGCGGTTAAGCGGTCAATCAAATTGACATCATTGGATTTCTGCGGCTCGAAGTCCAATAGGGTTCCGTCTTCGCCGACGATGAGCAAATCCAGACGAACATGTTTGCCGTTGATGATTAGTCCGACGTCATTTTGAATGTACCAGGATTTCACCTCGATGCCGAGCACCTTGGCGATATGTTTGATGAATGGCTCCAAGGTATCGATGTCTCCGGTGCAGCGGATGGCACGGTCATCTGCAAGGCAATAGTCGGATAAAAGGCGTCCGTCAGGGTCGCGCAGGGGCTCCGGATCGGACAAAACTAAAAGCTTAGGTCTCATTAAGTACCTCCTTAAGAAATAAGCTACTGGATATCCCAATCTGGCAAAACCGCCTTGTATAAGGACGATTGTCCCTCTACGAGTAGAAATGATATCGGACGCAAAAGCCGATTTCAATGGGGGTAGGGCACATTCCAATAATTACGCGTGGAGGCGAGAATGAGACACGCATTACTTGTCAATATCGAAACTGTTATAGAGGCTAGCGAGAGCGTTTCACCTCAACGGCGTAAACTAATGACAAATTCCAATTCTTGCGGATATTAACGGCAAAACCCTGCTCATTTTGTGGTGAGCAGTGCTTTATGGTAATTTGCGCTTGATTTGGCTATCTTGGCGTTTACATAATAAGACATCCATAAAGAGAGTGGCGAGGGACAAGCCCATAGACCCACCGGCAACCTGCTTCTTGCAAGGTGCCAAAGCTTGCATGATAGGAACCGATAATCACTCTTGGCTCTCGTCATGGCGATGGGAGCCTTTCTTCTCCTTTATGGCCAATAAGGAGAAGAAACCAATGCTTCAAATCAAACACGGCCGCCTTAACGGCTACTTCAAAATGCAACCGGCCATCATCGGCGAATATGTCCGGAACCATCCTGAACTTAAACCTTTTGTTCATGCTCACTGCGCCGGATCCCATCTTCATTTTTCCATCGATGACATGCCCGTACCTTCCACCAAGGGATACCGTATTGAAGCCGAATGCATTACCATTGAAAAATTTGATATCTTTTACGCTTTAGCCAACGTTCGTGACGAAACCCAAGAGCCCATCAAAAGGAAACGCAGTTCATATTTCCTCGTCCGTTTTGATGATGGAAACGGTAACCTTGCCCCTAATGAGGATGATCCAAAAACCGTTGTCGGATATCTGAGGAGGAAAGGCTTTGCCTGCAAGGCGGGGTTTTGGGGACGCCCTTGGTATTTCATCGATATCGCGGATCGTTTCTACATGCCTGGCCGTCCTGGGGTTTGCTATGGGGAAGTCGTCGGGGGTCATTCCATTTCGTCTGAAGAATTCAAAGAAATCTATTCCCTATACGAACGTTATGACAGGGATGGCCCCATCTTTTCCGCGCCGAAGAAAGAACCGATTCGCGTGATTATTGACACATCATCTTGCAAGGAGCGACTTGAGCTTATTGCAAGAATCAAAGAACGTTATCCCTCGACCAAAGGCCTTTTGCTTGAAAACCAAGGCGGTAAACGTGGCTTTCGTATGGTCGCGTTCCATGAAGGGAAAGGCTATGGCTTCGTGGGGACGGTCGTGGCCAGGGACTTACGGAAGCAGGGCTTTGATCATTGCCGCAGCGTCAAAGACTTCATCGTCATGTATTGCTGACGCTTCTCTGAACTATCTTTGTGCCCTCCTTTATTCCTTAATGTTTACGCGCGTGCTTAAGCGGGCGCAGGCGCCTCGGCATAATGCGCCCGCCTTGGGTACGTCTTTTTCTTTTTGAGGCAGTGGGTTTCGGCAAGGAGCCCCATTCTTTTAAAAAATGTCATTGTTTTGCGGTGTTTTTGCTAGAGAATCAAAAGTTTGAAACAACAAGCACTCGTGTATAACCTTGTGTCTATGGGGGAACTACTGGCTCTACGAGAATACCGATAGGGGCGAAGACGAAGTTAGTCGGTGTCCAAAATAATGGACATTGGTGACCCTTCGATGAGGTGAGGCTTTTATTTACGTCAATATCTAATCCGCATATGTCTTCCTTATTTATTATCTGATTTATATCCCCACACTACTGGTCTATTAGAAGGATTCCATTTATCGTCCCATCCATCAGGCTTTGATGAAACTACACAGTAAATTTTTAAGGAAAAGCAACAACGAAAGGCGTTATTTCCTATGCTTGTAACGCTATTTGGGATAACGATGCTGCGCAGGCCATCGCAACCATAAAAGGCTCCTTCCCCAATGCTTGTCACGTCGTTTGGGATAACTGTATTCTTGCATCCGCAAACCAATTTGTTGGTTTTGGTTTCTATGATGGCGTTGCAATCATTTCTGCTGTCATACACTTTATTATCCTTGTCAACCGCTACGCTCGATAATGATTTGCAGTAAAAAAACGCATCTCTCGCTATGCTTGTCACACCATTTGGGATAACGATGCTGCGCAGGGAATGGCAAGAACGAAAGGCTCCTTCCCCTATGCTTGCCACGCCGTTTGGGATAACGATGCTGGCCAGGTCAAAACAACCACGAAAGGCTCCTTCCCCTATGCTTGCCACGTCGTTTGGGATAACTGTATTCTTGCATCCGCAAACCAATTTGTTTGTTTTGGTTTCTATGATGGCGTTGCAATCATTTCTGCTGTCATACACTTTATTATCCTTGTCAACCGCTATGCTCGATAATGATTTGCA
>JAGAHY010000162.1 GCA_017626815.1 Bacilli bacterium
ATTAACCGAAGAACTCCAATCCGTTTTGCTAAGCGTCCAAGCCATGGATGATAGACCCGAATTGCAACTCCCTCACCTCTATAACGCCTTGTCTTTGCTGCATGTCACGTTAGGCGAAGGCAGTTGGGTGGGGCTTTATTGTTCCACTGGATCAGAGCTTTTATTAGGACCTTTCCAAGGCACGCCGGCGTGCGAGCGCATCGCCTTTGGCAAAGGTGTTGTCGGCGCTTGCTTTAGCCGCGACGAAACCATCGCCGTCCCCGATGTCCACCAGTTCCCAGGATACATTTGCTGTGACGAAGCCGCGGCCAGCGAAATCTGCGTGCCCATGAAAAAAGACGGCAAGCTCATCGCAATATTGGATATTGACCTCCCCTACCCCCACGAGTTCGTTAACGACGAAATAAAGGCCTTTGAGGACTTGGCTAGGGCCATATCGCGATTCCTATAATCATAGAAACCAACCTCACTTCGAAAGCGGGCTAAGCTCCGTTTTCTTTTTAGCGTGTAAAAAACGGCCCATGTCGCCATGAACCGTTTGTTTGCTTTTAGAAGCGATAAATCTTAGTTTTCGCCGCCTTCGGAGGATTCTTCGCTGGAGACTTCAGAGGATTCACCAGAGGTGACTTCGGAGACATCGCTGCTGCTTTCTTCGGAGGATTCTTCCTCTTCGCCGGAATCATATCCGAAGTATTCCGCGAACTTCGTGCCAAGGCCAGATTCCGCGTCGCCAGGAGACATGAAGGTAACGTTGAAGCCCATCAAGACGCTGAAGGGGTTGCCATCGACATCGGGGTAGCTAACACGCTCATAGAGGCCGACGGAGAGCATATTGATCCCCTTTTCATCGTCTTCGACACTAACGATGTTGCCGATAATCCAGCCGGAAGTTCCGGAAGCGGTCGGATCCGCGAAGGGATCGTCTTTGAAGGTGAGAGGCACAAATCCATCAAAGATGGAGGAGAGGACGCCGCCGTCGAACGAAGCTTGATAGCTGAAGGCCGTGCCAAGATCGTCCATGGGGGTCGGTGCGGCTTCCGCCAAGACATCGGCGGTGACCTTAGCCAAGTTGAAGGACCTTAAATCAGCGCGGGCCTTGATGGATTGGGTGCCTTCGGCGGGTTCGGCATCAAGAACAGCAACGCCATCTTCATCGGCTTTGACGTTATAGACGCCACCGTTCTCGGCATCGATGTGCAAGCCACCATAATTGACTTCGCCGTCATCCTCGCCCGTGAGGTAGTTGACCTCGACGTTGGACCAGAGGATATCGTTGCCATCGGCAGCGATGTAGCCGCGGCTATTGGTGTTGAAGTCAACGCCAAGTTTCGCATAGTCTTCAGCAGTCAGCAATTTGGCGGTCTGATAATCGAAGTAACCGAATTCGTAAGCGGCAAAGAAGTTGTCGTTGAATTCCGCGAAACGGGCAGCAAGATCGGTGTAATCATACGGTACGGGCGGTTCGGCGTTCTTCACGGCATTTTCAAGAAGATCGACCTTAGCGGCGTCGCCGGCAGTGAGGGTGATGCTGATGATTTCAGCGGACTTGCCTTCGGAGCCGCTATAGCTGAACGCGAAGATGAAGTTCAACGCTTGATTCTCTTCGTCAAAGGTGAGTTGGGTGACGCCATCAGAGAAGCCGCGGAAGCTGGCGCCAAAAATGCTGCCCAGTTGTTCGGAGGAAGCGGTGTTATCGCTAAGGGTGAAGTAGACCTGATCGTCTTCTTCGTATTCTTCAAAAGCGGTGATGTCGAGAAGATTCTCTTGGACGAAATACAGGTCGATAAACGCATCGCTGACACGCTCGCCGATTTCAACGTCGACCGCGCGGTCGAGCATATCCTGGAAGCAGGTGTCGTCTTCGGCTTGTTCGATGGGCTCGCCATCGGCGTCGACGAGCTCAAAGCCATAGGCGGTGTCATCCGATTCAAGACGGATGGCGGAATATTTGCCGAAGAAGTAGTCGACGACATATTCAGGCTGAACGATCAAAGTGCCATATTCGGTGCTATCCGGATCTTTGGTGAGATCGACGGTGCTAAGGGACTTGCCCTCATAAGATTTCCAATCGAGGTCCGCGCGGAACTGATTCTTGACGGTGTTGGCGAATTGCTGGACCTTGGCGCCGGTCTCACTGACGCAGGTGATGTCGATTTTGGCTTTGGCAACGCCATTGATTTTGCAGTGGATAGTGGCTTTGCCCGAGGCGATGATGGTGACACTCTTGCCATCTTCATTTAAAGCAGCGATTTCCGGATTCTTAGAATCGAGGGTATAAGCAGTCGCGCCTTCAGGGGTGAAGGTGAAGAGGTCTTCGCCAGTTAAGACCGAGCCGACATAGACGTAGCCGAGATCGGTTTTCTTTTTGACACCGGTAGGAACGACTTCGGCTTCGCTTTCGTCAGAAGAGACGACGGAGCTGGTAGGTTCAGAAGTGTCTGCGCTGGATTCCGCTTGGCTCTCACCAGAGCTGGAGGCGGGCGTATTGCCACCGCAAGAAGCGATTAAGGCGGCGCTAGCCAGGGTGAGGAGACAGAGCGATAATTTTCTATTTTGCATTGGTTTTTCTCCTTTTTCATAATCCCTACTATATGTACGGGTAGACAAAACAATAGGACAAGAAAAATAATTTGCAACAATTATTTACGCGCGAACGCATGCATACGTTATATAAAAAGAAGAATGACAAAACTAATTTCGCCCCTATAATAGGAAACCGCACGAAAGGAAACCATCACTCATGAAGAATAACAAAGTATACATGGGATTAACCTTGCTCTCGATGATGTTGGTCGCCTGTGGCGGAACTCCAGCTGGAAGTTCCAGCTCCGCAGCCACCGCTTCTTCCGAGTCCAAAACAGAATCTTCCTCGACCACGACCGTGGTCTCTTCCTCGTCCTCGTCTGACGCCTATGCCGGGTATAAGAAACTCACCGATTTCCCCCGCGGCAAGACGACTTATGTAGACGGCAACGGCAAAGAGCAAGTCCTCTCCCGCCGCAACTTAGAAACCAACGCCGGCACCCCCTGCCTCACCCCGCTTGGTGAGCAGCGCATCCTCGTCGTCCCCTTAGGCTTGGACGATGACCCTGAGCCCAAAGGCAAGAACGAGCCCTACCCTGGCGTCTCCCAATCCGGCCGCACCGAGAAGCAGACGAAAGAAAGGCTCCAGCAAATCTATAACCTCTTCTTTGGTGACAAAAAAGATACTGGCTGGGAATCCGTCAAGTCCTACTACGAAACGTCCTCCTTTGGCCAATGCACCATCACCGGCAACATGATGCTCCAAGATGGCGATTGGTGGAGGCCTGGCAAAAAGCCCAAAGAGTACAGTTCCACCCAAGCCCTCAGGGACATCAAGACCTACTACACCACCGAATATCCGAAGGAAAACCATGGCCAATTAGGCGCCGATGCCAAGCCCTGGGAATGGTATGACCAAGATAAAGATGGCTACATCGACACCATCTGGATCGTCTATAGCGCCGCCATCCACGCCAGCGAGACCAGCCCCTCGGGCAACAACTATTGGGCCTATGTTTCCCGCACGGGTAACTCCGCCAACAAAGCAAGCCCCAACCCCATGTGCTATGCTTGGGCGTCCATCGACTTCATGGACGAAGCTTATGGCGAAGGCATGGATAGCCACACCTTCACCCACGAAACCGGGCACATCTTCGGTATCGATGACTATTATTCCTATGACCAAAAGGAAACACCCCTCGGCGGCATCGATATGCAGGACAACAACATCAGCGACCAAAACGCCTTCTCCAAATGGCAGTTTGGTTGGGTCTCCCCCTATGTCGTCGACGATAACGCCTACATCGAAATGGGTCCGACCACCACGACTGGCGACTTCGTCATCATCCCCTCGCCGAATTTCAACGGCACCTGCTATGACGAGTATTTCATGATCGAATTCATGTCCCCCGTCGGCCTTTGCGAGCAAGACTACAAGAAGGGCTACCAGAACCTCACCGGTTACACCAAGCCCGGCCTCCGCATCACTCACGTCGATGGCAGAACCTGCCAACGTAGCAACAGCGACGCCGCCTTCTCCACTCCGGAGGAAGTCGCGAAGAAATCCACCCGCATGCGCGTTATGAACACGCCTTCTGGACGTGGCAGCGTGCAAAAGGATACCTTCGATAACCCGCTGACCGAGACCAAGCGCTCGATGTACATGATCAACACCATCCAAGCTTCTGGCTTCGACGCGGACAAGAATCTCCTCAAGAGCACCGAAAAGTCCACCAACGCCGACCTCTTCGTCAAGGGCTTCTCCTTCGACTTAGCCCCCTACTACGATGCTAAGCTCGGCAAAGACTTCAACGATTACTACTACTTCATGCCCTCCTACTCCAATCTCTGGAACAAGGCTCAGGACACCGTCACTAGGGAAATCAACGAAGACTGGACCATGGACTTCAGTGTCTCCGTCCTCGATGTGGACAAAGAGCACGTCAAGTTCGTCATTGAAAAGAACGCCTAACGTTCAATATTCATCAAGGAGCCGCCGAAAAGCGGTTCCTTTTTTCATCAAAAAAATATGGGCGATTCACCGAAGATTATTTGAATTCAATATAAAAATATCGAGGTTTTGTAAGTTAAAAGGCGCCACACTATTCGGGCGCCTTTGCATGAGTTTTATTGCGGGAGATTCGCGTAGTAGATACCGATGAAGATGACCGCAAGAACGAGATAGAAGATACCGATAAATAACAGATAATTTACCGATGCCCGCTTCTTGCTCATCTTGGCCAAGCGGTAGTCGCGGTAATTCGCGGGCAGCTTGGATTTACGGACGTTGCTATGAATAATCAACGTCAACGCCAGTCGGACCGAATATGCCAGCGCGTCAAAGGCGCCGAAGTTGGATACTTTCACCAGCAAGAACACCATCAAGAAGGTGACACCAGGTAACGTGAACGTATCCGCGAAGATGCGCCACTTATGGGTCTCGAAGTCTAAGCCAAATCCTTCTTTGATTAAGAAGAAAGAGCCGACGGCCAAAGCCAAAGACACCCCAAATGCGATGGCAAAAGAAATCCAATAGGCCTTCCGCTGCCGAACTTGTTCTGGGGTCTTACCTTCTTCGGGGCGATTATTTTCCATAGCCGGAGTCGTAGCCTGCTTCGAGCAAGGCGCGGTATTCCGCTTCCTCCTTCGCATTGCAACGCACGAAATGGCCCTTCTCGATTTCCACAAGACGTGGCTTATCGACGGAGTAATCATGGGCGCTTCGCGGGTCGTATTTAATGCGCGTCCTGCTCTTTTCCGTATCGGGGTCGCAGTGCGGGACCGCGGAGAGCAAGGAACGGGTATACGGATGTAACGGCTGTTTGAACAAGACATCGCTGGTGGCGAGCTCGACAAGGTTGCCGAAATACATGACGGCGATGCGGTCGCAGAAGTATTTGACGACCGAGAGATTGTGCGCGATGAAAAGTATCGTTAATCCGAATTTCGCGCGCAAATCGTTAAGCAAATTGATAATTTGGGCCTGAATGGAAACGTCCAAAGCGGAGATGGGTTCGTCCGCGATGATGAGTTCCGGATTCATGATGAGGGCGCGGGCGATACCGATACGCTGTCTCTGTCCACCCGAGAATTCATGGGGGTAACGGTCGGCGTGTTCGGGAAGCAAGCCAACGAGCTCAAGCATCTCTTTAACGCGCTTATCGATATACGCTTTGTCACGGACACCATTGATGCGTAAACCTTCCGCGATGATGGAACGAACCGTCATACGGGGATTGATGGAGGCCATCGGGTCCTGGAAGATCATCTGCATGCCCATCGTGATCTTGGCGTGGCGGGCTTTGCGCATATCTTCTTTATATTGCTCGAACAAAGTCTTGTCCTCTTCTTGGAAGAGGTTCTTGCCGTTGTCCGTGCGGAGAAGAAGTTCGCTATATTGTTCCTCGACCTTGGCCATGGCGGCGCGGGCGTAGTCGCGGTCGCAGTTTTTCATGTCATACTGCGCGGAGGCGATTTGCTTGCGCTGCTCTTTGACGATGTTCTCGGCTTTTTGATTCTCTTCGTAACGGAGCTTGGCGTATTTGTCCTTGATTTGCTCCACCGTCATGCCTTCCGGGGAATAGGCGGAAGTCGCCTCATCAAGCTCCAGCTTCTCTTGGTCCGCCAATTCTTTTAGTTTCTCCCGGAGACGAATCAATGTGAACTTGATTTCCTTCTCGTTCCAGCGCGTGCCAGCACCGATACGGACACCTTTGAAGATGACGTCGCCGGAAGTCGGACGATAGAGACGGATGATAGAACGGCCCGTGGTCGTCTTGCCACATCCGGATTCGCCGACCAAGCCAAACACTTCGCCGCGATACACATCAAAGGAGACATCGTGGACGGCTTTGTTGTATTTGAAGGCTCCGGTGCCACCGAGCTTAAAATACTGCTTTAAGTGGCGGACGGAAAGGATGACTTCGGCGTTATCGTAGTCGAAGGCAGGCTGCAGATCTTTGTCTTTTTTCGCGGCAGAAGTCGCTTTTTTTCTTGTTGTAGCCATTATGCTTTCTCCTTCCGTTTCGCTGCGTTACGTTTTTCCATCGCGCGGTCGATGCGGGCGCGGACAATCTCCGGAGGAGTCGCTTTCGGCGCATCAGGGGCCAAAAGCCAAGTCGCGGCGGCATGGGTCTCCGAGATTTGGAATAGCGGCGGCTGTTCCTCGAAGTCAATCGCAAGCGCGTATTTGTTGCGCGCGGCGAAAGCATCGCCGATAGGTGGCAAGACCATGTTGGGCGGCGTGCCAGGAATGGCATCGAGTTTGTGCTTGGTCTCCAAGTCCGGCATGGAGGCAAGAAGCGCCCAAGTATAGGGATGACGCGGATCATAGAAGATATCGTCAACCGTGCCGTATTCGACAATCTTACCCGCGTACATGACGGCGATGTCATCGGCCATATTGGCGACGACGCCGAGGTCGTGGGTGATGAAGATGATGGAGAGGTCAAGCTCTTCTTTGAGCTTGTTGATCAATTCCAGAATCTGGGCTTGGATGGTGACGTCGAGGGCGGTCGTCGGCTCATCGCAGATGAGGACCTCCGGGCGGGAGGAAAGAGCGATAGCGATGACGATACGTTGACGCATACCACCAGAGAATTCAAACGGATATTGGTAGAAGCGGATTTCCGGTTGGGGGATACCCACCTGACGCATGATTTCCAAGGCCTCTTCCTTAGCTTCGTTTTGGGAAACTTTCTTGTGGGAGAGGTAAAGCGTGTTTTTGTAGTAACGATAGAAGCGTTCGGAATATTCGCCCAAGTCGAAATATTGTTCGATCAATGCGCTAAGGTGATGGATGAACGTCTGGAACAAGGGACGAAGCATCTCGAGGGCTTCCTCGGAAGAAAGTTGCTTCTCGGGGAGCTTGGCACGTTGCTTGGTCGTTAACGGCGGCTCCTCTTGGCCCTTGGCGGCTAAAGCGGCGATCTTCTTCTCATGCTCCACCTCGCGGCGCACGGCTTTATACATGTTGGCGAGATATTTACGCAGCGTGGTACCAAAGACGCCGATGATGTCATCTTCGTCATCGCGGAGGACGAATTTGCAGCGGTCGCTTTGTTTGGCCAAAGCCTCGCAGGCGGGCATGACGGTCTCTTTGGCAGGGACGTCATCATGTTCAAAGATGGCATACACTTCCACGGCTTTATCATGCAGCGCGCGGACCGACTCAATGTAGTCCGCGTTAGCAGCGCCGACAAGGGAATAAATCATCGAGATCAAGGCCTTTTCTTCCGCCTCGGTTAAGGCTTTGGATAAGGTCGGTTCTTGATAGGTAGGTTCGGGGTGCTTTTGCAGATAATTCTTCGCAATCTTAACGTTTTTTGCCGGATATTGGTCGGGATTATCCACGATATCTTTATTCCGGTTATAGGCCGCTAAGGCACGTTCATAATTGCCTTTTTGGGTATCGCGGTCGAGCTCTTCCAAGGTCGCTTCTTTTAAACGCTTGAGCAATTCGGAATTGACGGGAATGTTATGGGCTTTGCCGACTTCGGCGAAGGCGCGGTTGATGGCGTTATAGTTAGCCGTGGCTTCGCGCTTGTTGGCCTTAGCTTTGAGGAAGATGGGCTCCGTGAGCTGCTTGCCCACGCGCATGATAGGGTTAAGAGCGGATAACGGGTCTTGGAAAATCATCGAGATCTTCGAACCGCGAATCTTGTGAAAACGGTCTTCGTTGATGGTCAATAAGTCTTTGCCATCATAGACGATCTCGCCGCCTTCGACGATCGCGTTCTTGGCCAAGATGCCCAAGATGGCGCGGCTGGTGACGGATTTGCCTGAGCCGGATTCGCCGACGATGCAAAGCGTGCGGCCGCGGTATAAGTCAAAACTGATGCCGCGGACGGCCTTAACCGTGCCGGAGTCCACGCGGAAAGAGATGCGGAGATCTTTGACTTCTAGGATTTTGGATGGTTCAGCCATGGTAATCACTCCTCTCCTCTTAATGTGGGGTTAAACGCGTCGCGTAAACCATTGCCGATCAAGTTGAAGCTGATCATCAAGATGGAAATGAAGATCGCGGGGAACAAGACCATGTGGGGATACGACGCCAAGAAACTAGAGCCCTCGTTGAGTAAGGTACCAACCGAGGTGATGTTGGAGTTGCTTAAGTCGATGATGTTCAAATAGGACAAGGACGACTCGGAGAAGATGACGCCTGGGATCATCAAGACAGACGAGGTGATCAAGGTGCCGATCGCGTTAGGCAAGATGTCCACGAAGATGAGGCGTAAGTCCTTCGCGCCTAAGGTCCTTGAAGCCAAAACGTATTCTTGGTTCTTGAAACGGTAGAATTGCATACGCGTCGTCGCGGCGGTACCGATCCAGCCCGTGACCACGAAAGCGAAGAGCAAAGAAGGAATCGGGCCTGCTTTCGGGGCTAAATGGAGTTGGAACAAGGTCGCCATAATGACGAAGGGAATCGCGGATAAGATGTCCGTGACACGTTCCATGATGAGGTCGACCGTCCCGCCATAATAGCCGGAGATGGAGCCCCATAAGAGGCCGATAAGCAAGTTGATCAACGAGACGCTGACGCCAAGGAGCAAGGATAACCTCGCGCCGGAAGCCAAGCGCACGAAGATATCATGACCAATCGGCGAAGCGCCGAAGAGGTAGACACATTTCGCGCCGTACTTATATTCATAGTAGACGTTATAGTCGACGCGGATGGTCTTTTGGGCACCGCTGGAGGTATCGTTCAGCGCGTAGACATAATCGCCATTATTATCGACGCAATAGAGGTCGCGGATTTTGCCATTCTCATCGAAGCTAGGACGGCAAGTCGTCGTCGCGCGGCCGCGGTTGAGGACGCACTCGACTTTGTAATAACGGTTGGCGTTGACGTAAAGGTTCTTGATGGAATTGATGAAGTTGGCGCGGGAAGCCGCGATGAGCTTGTTCTCCGCGATCAACGTATCGACATAGTCTTCGACGAAAGTCCGGACGTCTGGAGAATTGGGATAATCGGCGTTAGGCTCGGACAAGACGATGGGCAGGAGCACCTTGCGGCCTTCGTGTTTGCTCTCCCAATCGAGGATGCTTTGGTATTCGCTGTCGGAGACGGAGAATTGCTTCGCACCGACGGCATAGGTGTCATAACGGACGACGTAATACTTGTCGTATTCGCCAGGCACAAGGCTCTTTTCCTGGCCTTCGGAGATGAGCTGACGGATGGGCTTATCCTCGGTCTCGTAGTTGTCGATGATGAGGTATTCGGTCTCATAGACGCGCTTCTGCTCCGTGCCATCCCAGAAGCCAGTTCCTTCAAAAAGAGGGGCTTTTGGCAGGACAAATTGATAATTCGGGTCATTCCAATCGACCGTTCGCGAGGTCGTAAACGGGGCGATGATGGCGAAGGAAAGAATAAGGAGCAAGATGACGCCGGCGACGATGGAACCTTTGTTTTTGGCAAAGCGGTTCCAGCAGCCGCGGAGGTAGGAAATCGGCTTGGTCTCGAATTTGGTGTCGTGGAGTTCCTTGTCTTGTTGGACGAAGGTCATCTTATCGGAGTGGTATCCGGCGTATTGCTTCGGATCAACGAAATTATTGGCCATTTTTCGTTCCTCCCATACGGATGCGTGGGTCGACCCAGCCGTAGCTTAAGTCGACGATAAGTCCGCCGACAAGTCCAATGAGGACATAGAACATACCGACGAACAAGAAGACGTCATAGTCACGCTTGGTGATGGACTCTAAGAAGAGGCCGCCGATACCGTTGACGGCGAAGATGGACTCGATGATGACCGAGCCGGACAAGATGCCGATAAACTCGCCTAGAATCATCGGGAAGATTGGGACTAGGGAGTTACGGAATGCGTGACGTAATGTGGCTTGGGTTCTGGTTAAGCCTTTGGTCCTGGCGAGCAACATGAAGTCGCTGGTGAGGACTTCGGTGAGCTCGGCACGGGTATAACGGGCAAAACCAGCGATCGTGCCGAAGCACATGGAGATAATCGCGGGCAGCATCGAACGGAACATCTCTGGATGGAACCAGTTGCCATCGAAACGGGCCACCGCTTCCATCTTCAAGGGCAAAATACCCCAGACGGTCCCGAACAAATACTGGACGAGGAAGGCATATACGAAGGAGGGAACGGAGATGAACAACATGACCAACACCGAGAGGACATGGTCTTCGATTTTGTTCTTACGCAAGGCCATGAACACGCCGAGGCCAAGGCCGATAGGTACCGCAAAAATCATCGTGTAGATGTTGATGAGCACCGTCGGAGCGAAGCGGCTCGACATGAGTTCCCAAGGTGTGGAAAGCCACTGGATTTGGAAGGAATATCCGAAATTTCCCTGGAAAATCTGGCCTAAATATCGGAAATACTGGACCAGCAACGGGGCGTTATAGCCCATCTTTTCGCGGAATTCCGCCGCGATTCTTTCACCATCCGAACCCGGGGCCGAAATGATGGGCACCGGCAAGGCGCGGATGAGGAAAAAGCAAATGGTGAAGATGATGAAAAAGGTCAGTACCATTAAGCCGATCCTTTTCAGAACGTACTTAGTCATCCTTTGCTCCTTTCGTCAATATGGGTATCTTACTATCGTAAGGCTGAAATACAAGGAATATCCTCCCTTTGAAAAAGGGATGCCCTATTTTGCCTTACCCCTAGAGAGAAGGAAACCACGCCCGAGGACGTGGTTTCCAAAGTTTGTTTGGAAGAGGGAATTAACGCTTGTAGACGTCTTTGTTGATTTCACCCGAGGCAATCATCGACGCCCATTCCGCATCGGTGTAGCTGAAGGTCATGTAACGGACGCCGCCATAGCCCATTAAGGGGATGTAGGAGGTGGTTCCGTATTCGACCTTGTAGGAGGTCAAGGACGCGGAGGAACGAGAGATAATCGGCGCGGTGGACCAGGTCTTGACGTAGGCCGCCTCGAGGTTGGCGAGGATGGTCAATCTCTGCTGATGGCGGGCTGCCTTATCGGTTTCATACTGGGCCGCTTCTTCGGGATCTTCGAGGTCATAGTCGGCCGCGGAAATCTCTTTGAGGGTGCCGGTGAGCTTCTTGTACCAGCCTTCTAAGGAATCGGTTTCGGTCTTGCCGTCGCCATCGGAATCCATTTCGAGACGGATCTTGCCGACTTGCTTGGTCATACCGTATTCGCAGTTGGAGTCGAAGGTCGAATCCAAATAGACTTCCATGAGGCCCCAAGGATTCATCTGCGCGCCGCCCCAAGTGGAGAAGATGACGTCGTATTTGCCTTGTTTGGCTTCGTTGTAGTAGTCCTCGTTCTGCGTCATATAGTAGTCGAACGAGATGGCATCTTTGTCGTCATCGTAGAGCAAGCTGGTCGCATCAGCGAGGCTTTCCAAAGCGGCGGAGACGAAGGCGTAGGACTGACGGGTGGTTTCCGCGTCGGACTTATAGACAAGGATTTCCATGGAGACCTTGTCGCCTTTGCTGAAGTGGCCGTTTTCTTGGGAAGCGGTCTCTTCATCGATGGCTTTCTTCAAGTATTGGGCCGCGAGCGGGAGATTGTAACCTAAGGCCGATTCGGGGAGATCTGCGCCGTTTTCTTCATCGATGGTTTCGCCACCGAGGTGCTGATAGATCTGACCATAGACGGCTTTGGCCTGCGGGGTCTGACGATAGGATTCGCCAGTGTCCGCATCGGAGATATAAAGGCTATTGAGCAAGCCATAGAAGCCTTCGGAGCCAGCGGTGCACTGCTGCGCATAGGCGCGGCGGTCGATGGCCAAGGAGATGGCTTTGCGGAAATTCTCGTTGGCAAGGATAGTCTTGTTGCCGCTATGACCAGAGGCTTGGTTGTTCTGACGCTGGAGAAGCGTGTCGCGGGTGACGTTGAAGGAGAGCTTCTGGGTGTAGGAGGTCGGCGTGTACTGCAGACGGCTGGACAAACCATATTCCTTCATGTCCGAAGTGGTGAGTTCGATGTCATCGATCTGGCCTTGTTCGAACATCTGCATGGCGGTGGTGTGGTTATCGACAATCTGGGTGTCGAGGACTTCCATTTGATATTGGTTCTCGTGCTTGCCGTCTTTGTAGCCATACCAGTTCTCGTTACGTTCCAAGACGATGAGTTTGTTGGTCTGGAAGCGGGTGAGTTTGTACGGGCCATAGGACATGTAGTTGTCCGCGGAGGCGGTGCCGTACTTGGTGGCTTTGAGGGTGGTGCCCGCGACGGTCATGGAGAGGTCGTCATAGAGGCTGGTCTTGACAATCCAGTTGCTGGTGAGGGAGAAGAGGAGGTCGTTATAGGCAACGGCGCTGGAAGGTTCCATGATGAGACGGATCTTGTAGTCGTCGATCTTCTCGATACCGACGGATTCCCATTCGACGCCTTCGCCGACGTTCTCATAGTCACCAAACAAGGGGAGTTTCCAGCAATCGGTCTTGCTGGCGGCGCCAGAAGGACGGCCTAAAGTGCGGACGAAGAGGGTGATATCGGCAATGAGGTCTTCCCAGAGATACTCATCGTATTCGTCGGGAAGAGGATTGCCATCTTTCTGGAGTTCGGCTTCGGGGACGATTTTGGTCTTGCCTTCGGAATTGCGGAAGGTCTTGAGTTCCAAATCATCGAATTCGAGCTCGCTGATGGGGTGGTCATACATATTGCCCGACTCGCCATCGGTCTTGATGTCGCTGGCGGTCTCGACGTTTTTCCAGTCGGAGTTCTTGCGGTCTTCGCCAAGGATACCGTCACGGTAAATCTTGATGAGGCCTTCGGCGACCGCGTCGCTGATGCGCTTGGCGGCTTGCTCGACGGCATCGCCTAAGCTGCTGCCGCGGTTGTTCAGGACTTGATAGAAGGTGCCGGTGTCGCCAACATCGGAGAAGACGGTGCCGGCATAGGGGGTGCCACCACCGAGGTTGATGTACCAGAAGCCATTCTGACCGAAGTTCGGGTCGGTGGATTCGAGGGTATCGCTATCGATGATGTATTTATATGCGGGTTCGATTGTGGTCTGGCCGTTTTTGAAGTAACGTTCAGCGTTCGCCAAAACGGTGTTGCCTTTGTACCAGGAGTCCGCGCGGTGGTTGACGAATTCCGGATCGAGCAAACGCTTCATGGATTCGACATAGTCATCCGCGGTGATCTTGGTGCCATCGGCCCAAGTGGCTTTGTCGTTGAGGGGGATATCCCAGGCAATGCCAGAGGGGAGGTTGATGGTGGCACGACCGAAGAAACGGGCTTTTTCTTCTCTGGTGAGTTCGGAAGTGACATCCACAGGGAAGTCCGACGCCATCTCGGTGAGGAACTTATAACCGCTTCTATCCTCGTTGAAACCAAGGTCATAGAGACCCATTTCGGTGTAGGCGAGGATGTAGGAGTCGCTGTTGGTCTCCCAGGCGTGCGGGTTCCAAGTTTTGGGGTTGGAATCCAAGTACGTGTTGTAAGTGTAGTTGATATTGCCTTTAGGTTGGCTGCTGTCACCAGAACCCGAACTGGGGTTGGGATCGCTGGAGGGGCCGCCGCAGGAGGCAAGGCCCGTAATGGCAAGCAGCGCAGCGGCACTGAGGGCAAACTTTGATTTTCTGTTCATAACGTTTTCTCCTTCAAGTTTGGGTGCGCTCATGTACAAGCCTGTGTATTATGCATGCGCGATAATTTCTGTCAATAAGCAGTTCATAGAGATTTTTTGGCCATGCCAAAAGGATAAAAATAACGCCGCCTCTAGCGATAAAGGCAGCGTTTTGGTTAGGAATTGGCGTTGGCTTGGAGCCACTCCTCGATTTGTTTTGGCCCATATTTGAGGGTCTGAATTTGTTCGGGGGTGAGTTGCTCAAGCAGTTCGCGTTGGGCCTTAAGGTCCGCGACTTTCTCCGCAAGAGGATAGGTCGGATTGGGGAGGACGGAATTGAGCCTACGGTCCGCAGCGGCGGCTTTTTGTAGCAGCGGATCCGCCTTAGGTTTTGGCTGAGACTCAGGTTCGGCGGGTTTATCCTCCGCCGCCTTTTTCGCCTTAGTTTTTTTGGTTTGAGCGGGTTTTTGTTGGGGTTTTTCCGCTTTTTCAGCAGGTTTTTCCTCCACTTTCTCCGCTTCCGCCGTTTCTTTCTTCGTCTTCGTGGACTTCTTGGCTTTGGGCTTAGGTTCAGGAGCAGGTTCAGCGGGTGCTTCTTCTGGCTTCACTGGCGCTTCGGCCTTTTTCGCTTTCTTTTTGGTCGGCTTGGGCTCGGGTGCTTTCTCCTCTGCCTTAGGTTCCTCGGGTTTTGTTTCCTCGGATTTGGATTCCTCGGGCTTTGGTTGCTTCTTCTTGACCGATTTGGTCTTTGCGGGTTTAACCGCTTCCGCCTTTGGTTCAGGAGCAGGTTGTTCCGCGGGTTTCTCCTCCATGGCCACTACTTCAACCGGTTTCGGTTCAGGTTTAGCCTTTGTGGGAGCGTCGACTTTTTTGGGAGCCTCGGCCGTCTTTTCGGCCTTTTTCGGGGCTTCAGTTTTCTTCTCTTTTGGAGCCTCTGCTTTCTTCTCTACCTTTTCCTCTTTTACCGCGGCTAAAGCAGCAGGAAGATGGTTGACGTCGATCCAGCAACGGTAATTGGCGCCGACTTTTTGGACGGCTAACGCCATATCGCGGTAATTGAAGGACGACTTCTCCTCGCCTTTGAGCAAGGGGAGAGA
>JAGAHY010000163.1 GCA_017626815.1 Bacilli bacterium
CGCTTTCTTCCTCTTTGATCTGAATTTCCTCAAAGAAACCAATGACCACTTTGGCCATGCCGCTGGCGACGCGGCGTTAAAAGAGACCGCGTATTGCATCGCACAGTGTTTCACAGGCGGCAAGCATTTCCGCATCGGTGGCGATGAATTCGCCGCCATCCTGATGGGTGTCGACGAAGACAAAATTCAGCAGATGGTTAAAGACTTCCTGCAGATGCAGCAAGAGAAAGGCATCTCCGTTTCCTATGGCTACTCCTATGCCGCAAGTCTTGCCCGTGGCGATATTGAGGACTTGACGAAGACTGCCGACTCCGCCATGTACGAATGCAAAGCCAAAATGCATGAAGAAAGGCCCATTAACCTATAGGATTCGCGCGTTAGCCCTTGCCTAATGCGCGCGGAAAATATATATTATTGTCCGCCGCCGGCTTAGCTCAGTTGGTAGAGCAGTCGCTTCGTAAGCGAGAGGTCGGGAGTTCGAGTCTCTTAGCCGGCACCACATGAAAATATGTCCTGAGTCCATCAGGACTTTTTCATATCAAAGAGGAGAACCCGATCGGAAAAGAAGGGTGCCAAAGAGGCTAGGAAAACGATTTTTCAAAATTTTTATTTTTGGGGTTGATTGTCGCTCGGACCTTACCTATAATATCGAAGCCCTCAAAAGGGGCGACACGTCAAAGCATGGGTGTTTAGCTCAGCTGGGAGAGCACCTGTTTGACGTACAGGAGGTCACAGGTTCGATCCCTGTAGCACCCACCATGCTTGAGAAGTTCCGCGTTCAACGCGGTTTTTCTTTGCTCAATGAGGTCGAGGGCTCGAGCCAAGAAAAGACTTGATTCTCAACAACGCACCACCGTTTTTCCTTTATGATCTGGAATTAACCGCGTCAGAATAAACGTGATCCTTCTTCGTTTTACCCAAATTTTGCCGTAAAAAGCCATTAGATTTTCCTTCATGTCCATTAATCATGGTGGTAACCAACTCCATTGAAACAAACTAATTGCCATGTTGGGAACCATTAAGATTTTCCATAGTTCTTAGCCAATCTTTCTCTTAACCAACGAATGAACAAAAAGGAATGATAGGCGCTTAAAATGAATGGTCCCTCTAGACAAACCGGGCATTAGAGGATAAATTATTGCCTGTTCGCACGATTAGTTCAGTGGTAGAACACCAGCTTCCCAAGCTGGTTATACGGGTTCGATTCCCGCATCGTGCTCCATGTATTCACCATGCACCGAGACTCATTCGGTGCTTTTTTCTTCCATGGGGTTGAGCCAAACAAAAAAGATGGCATCGGTTTCCGGATACCACCTTAAGAAGAACCTTAAGTTCGATTAGAGCCTTTTCAAGCGAAGCAACGTGAAGACCACAGCTGCGCCCATGAAAAGATCAGGGAAGATATTCAAGGCAAGATATAAGGCCAGGAATTTGTCCGGGGTAAATAAGGTAAAGAACAAGGCCGTCTCGAGCACTCCGGAGATGACCAACGCGCCCAGGAACAATAACGACCAAAGGAAGCAACGCCCGAAAGGAGTTCTTCCCATCGTATAACGGACCAAGAAGACATAGAAAGTCACGCCTGCCCCTACTGTCGCTGCCGTAAAGAGCAATTCGAAGACCGCTAAGGTAACAAGGAGTCCATTGCCACTAAACGCGCCATAAAGGTTTAAATCGCTCGATGTTGGAATCAAACTCAGGAACGCGCCCCAGGCCACCATGAAAACAAACATAAAGATGGCGCTGATGGCCCGATTGTCATTTTGGATGTTGGTCACCAAAAGCATCACGAATACCACCAAAGTGATAAGGACGCTGATCATCCTGAAGGGGGATTGGACATAAACATTCCAACCAAACTCCAAGCCATAGAAGATGCTTTGGAGCACGAACGTGATCACTCCGAGGCTAGCGAAGGACACGGCGCAGATTTTGTTTCGATAAAGTTTTAAGAATCTCATGTTGAAAATCCTAAACAAGTTTTTCCAAAGGTGATAGGAAAATGTAAAAAACATTTTCGCTTTGTAGTATCATCCTATCGTCATGATTAAGCCTGTCTTCACCATTGGAATCACCCCTGACGCGAAGTTAATCCGCGAGGAGGTTTTCATAAAAGAACAAGGTTTTACGAATGAATTCGATGAAGATGATAAGACTTGTGTCACTTTGGTTTTATATTTGGACGATATTCCTATCGCCACAGGAAGACTGTTAAAGGTCGATCCGGCGACATATCAAATTGGCCGGGTCGCCGTGCGCGCGCCATATCGTCACAAACAAGTCGGTTCCTATCTAATGAGCTTCCTGTGTGAGAAAGCGCGTACCCTTGGGGCGACGACCGCGATCGTCCATGCGCAGGTGAGCAAACGGGATTTCTATAACCGCCTTGGCTTCTACGAGTTCGGTGGCGGAGTCATCGATGAAGATGAGGGCGTCCCCCACATCTATCTAAGCAAAGACCTTAGGCCATCCCATTTTCGGCGTGGCTACCGCTACCACAAATAACAGGAAAGGAAGATAATACTCACATATGGAACAGACCGTGAAGAAAAACGCCTCCTCATATTTGCATTACTTTGTCTTGGCCGCAATGTTGATTCTAACCATCGTCGGCATCGTTCTTATCTTGGCCCATGGTCTCGACCGTGACCGTTTCTTTGTCACGTTAGATATCGACCAATGCGTATTGCCTTTTGCTTTCAGTTTCTTTATCTATATGGCCATCGAAGATTTGGCCCTCTTCGCTTTGCCAAGCTATGGAAGGAGTTTGCTTCCCTTCGCTAAGAATGATGGGAAATTAGCTGCAAAAGTCTCCTCAATTGTCACTGTCGTATCCTTGATTGCAGCAATCGTCGCCTTATTCGTCGCCCGCGGCGACATGCAGTTCACCAAAGCCGCAGGTTTATTAAGCATCGGCATCGTGCCGGGCATGGCAACTTATTTGGTGATGCACATGATTCCGTATTTTAAAGAGGGGGACTATGGAAAAGGCCTCTGGATTCTCTTTGGTTATCTGATGGCTTTAATCGCGTTTGAAACCGCCGCCTTGATCGGCATTCTTAGCTTCGGACCGGAGTTCTCGCTGTTCTATGTGGGTATGCCATTGCTTTGCATCTGCTTTGCCCTTCTTGGCCGGAAGGAAGATCTCTAATCGCTCCTCTTTTCCAATTTCTTGGTTTCGAAGAGTGTCCAGCCCCACCATCCGGTGGCGATGACAGGTAATAGCATTTCTATATAAAAGAAGATATTGGCATGGGCAAAGCCCGATGTTTCATCAACCTTGCGTCCAACGGCCTCGAAATAGGTTTTGGAGGCGATTTGGACATGATTGGCCAAAAAGATATGGCCAAGCAAGATCAAGATGGCGGAAAGGCCAAAGCTGAGCAAGACGATGAGCGCGCATTTCGGGGATTGGCGCAACCTCGGGATGGCGCAATAGCAGACAATAAACACCGTTAAGCACCCCATCACCGACAAGCCAGCATAGAACATCGTAGCAGCAAGCGCGGAATAGCTAAATGATTGATACAGGTTCACGCTAGCCGCGGAGATACCCGTTTGGCCATCGACATGGCAATAGGCCCACTCCCCGTCTTTAAAGCCGCTGAAGCACGGCAAGATAAAAACCGCTAAAGGAATCAACAGCAAAAGCAAAGGGAGAATCTGGACACGTTTTTCTTGTTTCATCGCCATCTCCTCAAATACTTCTCTAAGGCATACATCAAGCACAGGCGGACATTCAACGCGATAATGAGTTCAGGATCCTCGAGCATCGCGGGAATATCCTTGAGCGGAACGAAGCGAGCTTGAATATCCTCGAAGCGTTCTAGATGTGTCGCGGTGAGCCCGCCAACGCGCGCTTCCACGACGGAAACAAGTTCGTCGCTTAATCCGGATGACGTCGGAGAGGAAGGGGCAATCACTTTCGCATCCACGATCTCCACTCCCGCTTCTTCGACAGATTCGCGTTTGGCCGCGGCGAGTTCATCCTCGTCGGTTTCTTCAAGTAAGCCTGCCGGGAATTCAATAATGGTTGCGTTCATCGGGGGTCGGAACTGTTTGATGAGAAGGACGCTAGGTTCTTCTTGGTCGTTGATGACCATCATCAGCACGCCATCGGGGCGAGCGTAGTTACGGCTTTTGGCAATGACATCTTCCGCGCCATGACGAGAAGCCACAAAGTAAGGATAATCGGTCTTCTCGCCCTCCTTCTCCACCTCGTACGTATAGGTGTAGAAATTAAGGAACTTGTGGTCCGTCTCCTTATTGACACATTTGAGTTTCCAAAGCATAGTCGTCTCCAAATTAAATCGCGTTTTGCGGCCTATTTCATCGAATTTAAAGTTTGCTCAATGGACGCAAGTTGATTCATTAAGCTCTTCTTGAACTCCTCTTCGCCACCATGCCCTTCCGTCAGCATGTGACGCTGTTCTTGGTAGGTTTTCTTGACGTTCTCATCTTCCATAAAATAGCCACGGTCAATTCCTTCGACAACGGTTCCTGCGCAAGAGAATAAGGGCCCGAGGAACATTTCCGGGGGAAGTTCGTCTTGCTTTGCGGCCAGGTTCCAGGCATGCAGCATCAAAGCAATATCATAAACGGGGGAGAGCTCCGGGTGACGAAGCGACCCTTCTTCCCATTCCGGCCAGGTCACTTCATTTTCCTTGCCCTCGAGGATTTTCCGCTTAGCGGCGACCTCGACAAGTGAAATCCAAGCCGCTTGGAAAAGGCCGCCTCCGAGGCTTTTGTCCAAAAGCAAAGCGGTCACCAGCAATGTCGGGACATGGACGGAATGAGGTAATTCGAATAACTCCTTATCCCAGTCTTCGATGACACGAACCATCAAGCCTAAGGCCGAGGACATGTTGTAGAGGGTCGGTTGATCAATATCGACCATCGGGCGTTTATTTTCTTCCATGGTTTTTCTTCTTCGTTTTCTTTTTCTCGGGGAAATAGGGGCCTTCAACTTGGGCTAACTTATTCCCGCGGTAAATGAGGTTCATGCGGATGGGGGTCGTCACTTCTTGTTCCAGTAAGGGCAGGAAGGCTTTGTCCCCTTCCCACATGGGTAAGGACAGCATTTGGTCTTTCTTCACCCAAGCGAGGTCGCCTTCATCGCAGTCGATAAGCTCGCCTTCATAGGAAGTCACCTTATAAAGATACATGCGTTCCGGCGGGCATTGGTCGTTAAGAAAGTCGATTTGCCCATAATATTTATAGGCTTTGACGATCAGCCCAGTCTCCTCTAGGACTTCACGTTTCATCGCATGGATATGGTTTTCGCCTTCCTCAAGATGGCCTCCGACGCCGATCCATTTCCCTTCGTTGATATCCCCTTCTTCTTTGTTTCGGTGGATCAGAAGGTATTCATCACCGCGTTCAATATAGGTGAGGGTAGTCAGTTCTTTAATCTGGGCGCGCCAAGCCTCGATTTCCTTACGGGAGGCAATCGTTTCCAGAATCTTTTCGACGACGCCATCAAGGTTTTTCTCGATTTCCTGTCCCCAGAAACGAAGCACGACATAACCTTGACGCTTTAAGGTTTCATTCACTTCTTCATCGCGCCTGATGTTGCGGCGGATTTTGGTGAGCCAATACGCGTCAAGCCGCTCCAATTGGGCCTGATTTTCCTCAAATTGGTAACCATGCCAAAACTCCGAGTCGCAGAAGATGGCAATCTTCAACCCAGGGAGCAAGATATCCGGATGTCCGAAAACCTTATTGGAATAAATCCGATAATGGACGCCTTTCTCCGTAAGGGCTTTGCGGAGCTTACGCTCGATGCCGGTATTCTTCCCCCGGATCGCGGACATGGTTTTGCTGACAATGGCTGGGTCGCGTTTCATTTTTTCTTAATCTTTTTATCCTTGGCGGCTTGGTCGCGTTTCTCTGCGGCGAGAAGTTTGGCACTGGCCTTCGCGACATCGTTCGATGTCCCATCAAGTTTATCCTTTAGTCCTTGAATGTCGAGAGAAGAAAGCTTCTCCGAAAGCTCCTTGATGCGGTCCTCAAGCCCGGAAAGGCTGGACAAGGCGCTGGAAACATCGTTGATGGCACCATGGAGAAGGTCGATTTCCGCCAAGATCTCATTGTGGCGGCTCACGAGTCCTTCCACTTCTCCTTTTAAGGTATTTAACCTTGTTTCAAAAGAGCTTTCGACCTTGCTGATTTCCGATAGCTTTGACGCGATGGTAGAGAGTTCTCCTAACGTCGTTTGGAACAGTTCTTCATTGTTTTCCATTGTCTTATTCCTTTCTTAAAAGTTTGCGCCGCAAGGCATTGATATAACGGTTCATCTTCCTAACGAGCAGGCAGAAGAACACTTGTTTTTCGAGTGGGGAAAGCGAAGGCTCTAAATGGTTAAAAGCCTCCGATAAGTACCGCAAATCGGGGTTATTTTCCTGACAAAGTCTTAGGTACTGGAGGTGGTCCGTATGCCCCATTTCGTCATAAAGGTCGCATAGACTTGAATAGTCTAAACGTGACAAGAAGAAGTCCCGCGCTTCCTCGTAGGTAAGGTTACCTTGCTCGTGTTGGAGGTAACGCCAGGCGATAGCGGCTTTCTTTTTGGATTCCTCGTCATTCGACTTGGAAAAGGCGCGATAGGCGTCGCCATATTTACGGGCACGCAATAATCTTTCGCCAAATTCTTTCCACTCTTTCTGGCTGACGTCGCCTTTGAAATAAGAACGAAGTTGTTCTACTTCGGTCAGCTTCGTAAGTCCGGAAAGGAGCTTCTCCCGAATGATATTAGAGACGTCACTTTCATAGACCACGATGCGGTTCCTCGCGCGGGTCAAAGCGACATAGAATCGGTTGAACAGCATGCGGTGGACCGTCGAATGCTTTCCTGCCTGATCTTCGCCAATCATCGCGTCGAAGAGTTCCTTCGAAGAAGAGAAGAAATCCACCAAAACGGCCGAATCCCACTCCCGCCCTTTGGCTTCCTCGACGGATAGGAACATCGACTCTACAAACGTCGGGTCGATGGAAGAGAGTTGTTGGATCGCGGATTCGCGGCGTAAAGCGTTCGGGAAGATGAAGACGACATCCTTATCCGAACTCGCGCAGATGGATACGAGTTTCTCCAAATTGCCCTTGCCTTCGACTAATGTGGCAAACAAGTCTTCCTCGTCTTCACGTAACGAGACTTCCACTTCTTCCAGTTGGCTTCGCGCTCCGATGGCGCGGCGTTTGACCGCATTGACATCGTTGATGTAATGGACGAGGTTAGGCCCAGAACGATAGGAATCGGAGAGGTGGGTTTTGGAAAAACGGACCTTATTATGGAACATCTCATAAAGGATGTTATTGGCGTCGCTGAAATTAAAGATGGTCGGGTTGATGGCCTGATTCTCATCACCATATATAAATAAAGGTAAAGGATAGGTTGGCTTAAGCAAACTCACGACAGCCATGAACTGCATCTCCGACAAGTCCTGGAACTCGTCGATGACAATCGCGTCATAATGTTGGGCCGATTTTCCTAGGGACAAGATGCGGTATGCAAGTTTGTTATCGGTGGTTCCTTCGCGGCGTTGTAGATGCTTCTCATAAGCGAGTGCAACATCGTAGACCACTTCTTTAGCTTCTTGGGAAAGCCCTTCCTCGTCGCTGACTTCTTGAAGGAAACGTTCCTTGGAAATGATACGGCCACGGCGCTTCTTCCAATCGTGGCGACTACCATCAATGATACCGCGATAGAAGACATAGCAGATCATAAATTGATCTTCGACGGTGGGGCCAACCAAACGGAGTTTGCTTTGGACAGCACCGGTTTTGTTGACATATTCGAGAAACCATTTGCGGTAACGCTTCTTCGTACGCATCGCTTTCGCATCATCACCAAAGAGGGAGAAGCATAAATCGCGATACGTCATCGCGTCGACATGGTCCGCGGAAAGTTCACGCAAAGTCTTCCGGACTTCATCGCATAAGGCTTTCTGATATGTTAGATAAAGGACCCTATTATCCTCATTTAGCAAGGACAAATAGTGTTGTAACGATAGCAATGTTTTGCCTGTGCCGGCGCTACCAAGAAATGCCATCGGCATCGAGGAACGGGCTTGGTCGAGATATCCAAACTGAGCCGAGGACATGTAGGCCAGCTGGTCGAGGTCCGCGTTTTTGGTCTCGGGGAGAAGACGTTGGTAAAGAACGAGATCGCTCTCGGAGAACATCCTCCCTACCAAAACGGCGACCTTTGTTTGTTCTTCATGTTCGCCTTGGTCAGACAATCCAAGCAATAAGAAGTCAGAAGAATTCATGCGTCGCTTGACGTCATATCCACGGCAATAGAAGAGTCTAGAGGCGGTGTATTCTCTTGAGGTGCCAAATTGCATTTTCAAAATGGTCACTCCATGCGAGACACTGATCGATTTGGAATCATGTCCCTTTAGATAGGCTTCAAGTTCCTCGTCGGTCATTGTGATCAGACCCATAATGGTCTTTTGAAAATCCTCAACAGCTTGAGAATGATATTTGTCAATGAAACGCTCCTCATCCTTCAAGAATTGCTGGCTGACAAAGACTCGACGAACCGGCTTTAAAACAATCTCTTCAGGGGTTTCTTCCTCTTCGTCTGGTTCTTCTTCGACAACTTCTAAGGGAGCGGCGAGTTTGGGTTCTTCATCAATGACAGGCTCAGGCTCAGCCGGAGGAGTTTGCCGTTCCAACAGTTCTTCAAATCCGACCCAAGGTCTCCCAGCGGCCCCGCCGATAAAACTAATCGCAGGCACGAGGCCCTTAGACGTGAGGATGCAACAAAGCGTCGGCACTTCTTTTAACGACAGCAACGCCGAAGTCACATGGTTATAGGCATTGACGTTGATGGCGAGAAGATACCATTCTTCGATATCAAAATTCTTGAAGCGTTTCTTCCACTGGCCTCCGTTTTCCGGGACTTCTGGAGTGAAGCAACATTGATCCAAAATCTGGAGAGAGTCAAAGCGGGAGAGATATTTCTTCGCGCCTTCAAATAGTGATAAGACATATTCATCCGTCCAGGAAAAAAGTAACTGACGGGAATTAGGGCTATCGCGGTCTTGACCTAGCGTGAGCCGAGGACGGCTTTGCCAAACGTTTCTCGTATCGTTAAGGTTCTTCGGCTTCTTGTTGTTTGTCGGCGCAAAAGAGGGTGGCGTTTCCCCCATCTCATGCTTTTCAACTTTCGGTGTTTCTTTTTGAATTGGTTTCGGTTTTGCGCCGAAAAATCCATCCAAGTTCTTTGGCTTCTTTGATGAAGAGGCCACGAATTTGGGAATATCGAGCTTTGGTGCCACATAGGTGTCGTCTTCCTCTTCAGGTTCTTCCTTAGCCGCGAATTCCGGTTCATAAGAATCGAGTTCGCTCGGTTGGCTTGGATGGGGCTTTGGCGAAGGCGCGACAGCCTTTTTGTCTAAGTTTGGAATATCTCGTTTTTTATTGGGTTGGAAGGAAAAGACGGGAACAGGCTCTACCTTTGGCTGAGGCTGAGGGACGGGCTTAGCTGCCTGGCGGATACCAAAGATATCCAGAATTTCTTCATCGGAAAATAAGCCTTCATCGGTATTGATAGCCCAGGGACCATAAATAGAATCGGTGAGCTGATAGCCCTTCATTTCCAGGACGTAGGCAAAATGATAATTCTTCTTGTTTACGATAAGGACACTGGAGAATCCCGTCTTCGTGGTGTTATCAAACACGCCGGCCACAATATGCCAATCATGGATATTAAAATGAAGTCGCGCCTCCATTTCCTCACGGGTTTCTTTATGGCCGAAAGGATGAGGATGGTGATTACGCGAGATATATAAGGTATTAAAGGCTTCTAATTCGGTAATTAGTTCTTTAACATCATCCAAATCGATGTCTTCTATGGAAAAAGTGACCAGCATGGCCGAGGAAGAAGGCTTTTGATACGTGAAGCAGCTTTCCATAACTTTTCCCTATTGGGAAATTGTATAGGATGAACAATCAAAAATATAGAACGGCTTCATCTTTTGCTATTTCAGTTTCATAATTGTCGCATGTTCTCCATGACGATCAACAAAGCTACGCCGGATGATTACCGCGAAATCGTTTCTTGTTTTTCTACTGCTGTGGAGACCATCGAGGATGAAAAAGAAAGGGCCGAAGTGTCCGAAACTCTTCTACCCGAGCTGCTCTCAGAAATCAACGAAGGCCACGTCTATATCGCCAAGATGCGGAATAAGGGACTTGGCTTTGCCTTAATCTCCCATAGCGTCGAAGACAGTTTCTTTCCTCAAACTCATAGTTTTACCAAAGCCACCAACATCTTGGATTCCATCGACTACAAAGGAGAAAATGTCATGGTTTTGCGCGCGATATTCGTCAATTCTATGCATCAACGTAAAGGCAATGGCACCGAGATTATCAAGAGTCTATTCGGGCGCTATCCAAAGTCGACTTGGCTCTGCTTTGCCTCGCAGGAAAACAAAGCCGCGGCCAAGTTTTTAAAGGCCAACGGGTTCCTCTCGCTTGGCTTAGACGGCTCCATCGAAGCCAGCAAGTGCCCTTGCATCGTCTATGGAAAGAAATATCGCCCCTCCGGCTTATGCCGCGAGGCGTTCTGGTAATTACGCTAACTGAGCGTTATAGAGTTCAGCAAAGAAACCTCCGCGCTCCATCAATTGACGGAAGTTGCCCTGCTCGATGATTTTTCCTTTGTCGAGAACGATGATGTGGTCCGCGTTACGAATCGTGGAAAGGCGATGGGCGACGACCAAAGAAGTTTTGCCTTTCATCAGTTCATCAAACGCATCGGCAAGTTGAAGCTCGGTACGCAAGTCGATGTTTGAGGTGGCTTCATCGAGCAAGATAATCTCCGGTTGAAGCAGCATGATACGGGCGACACAGATAAGTTGCTTCTCACCCGTGGACAAACCTGAACTCGAGGAAACGACGGTGTCATAACCGTTTTCCAAGCGGCGGATGAAATCGTCCGCATGGGCTTTCTTGGCCGCCAACACAATCTCGTCCATCGTCGCATCGGGTTTCCCATAGGCGATGTTATCGCGGATGCTACCATGACGTAACCAGGTATCCTGCAGGACCATGCCAACATGCGAACGGAGTTCTTTCTTTTGAATCTCTTTCGTAGAGATATCGTTGGCATAAAAGCCACCTTTTTGAGAATCATAGAACCTCATGAGCAGATTGATGATGGTGGTCTTCCCACAGCCCGTCGTACCGACCAAAGCAATCTTGTGGCCTTTGTAAATGTCCAAAGAGAAGCCATCGATGATCGGACGTTTCCCGTCGTAAGAGAAATGGATATCTTTGGCTTCGAGGCGCTCCACCACTTCCCCAACCGGCGTGCTTCCTTCATCGACATCTTTGGTTTCATGGATGACTTCGTCGACACGGTTTAAAGCGGTTAGGGCATAGAGCACTTCCGTCATGGCGTCCGCGATTTCATTAAACGGAGTCATGTACTGATAGGAATAAGTGAGGAAAGAGGATAGCATGCCCACGGTGAAGGGGATACCGGTGAAGGAGAACGCATCAGGGAATAGAAGCAAGCTAGCGCCCAAGATGATGACCGCGCCATAAATCGTATTGTTCACTAGACGTGTCGCGGGGTTGATCCAACTCGCCGCAAACATCGCCTTAAACGACGAAGCGCGGTACTCCTGATTTAATTCCTCAAAACGTTGCTCTTGTTTCTCCATCAAACCATATGAATGGATTGCCTCGATATTGTTCAAGGTCTCCAAAGCCTGATTAGACAATTGGCCAAGGTTGGCGCTTTGTTTTTTAAAATAGCGTGAGTTCCGCGAAGAAATCGCCTTCGAAACGAATACCGAAATAGGAGTCAGGACCACGACCGTCAAAGCCAAAATCCAGCTTAGACTAAACATGAAGGCCAACGTGACCAGAACCTGAACGATGCCTTCAAATAAGGCACCCGCACCGGTGATTAATCCGTTTTGAACGTTCTCGATATCACCGACAAGACGGACCAATAAGTCACCGTGGTAATGGGCATCGATATAAGAAATAGGAACCTCGTTCAGCGCGTCGAATAGATTGTCGCGCATACGCTTCACTGCACGTTGAGCAACCGTCGCGGTCATTAAGTCGAACAGGTAACGGAACACCACGCCGAAAACCAAGCAGCCGCCCATCAAGAACAAGTATTTCGCGATGTCAAGGTCACCCGTCCGAATCTGGTCAATCGCACGGCCGGTAAGGAAAGGAATCGCCATTTTAAAGAACACCGATGCCACAGCAAAAATGAAGGCGACGACAATCAACCATTTATCGGGGGAGAGATAGGGCCAAAGTTTCTTGAAGGACTTCATTGTTGTTTCACCTGCGCTTGGAAGATCTCGCGGTAGATCAGACAATTTTCCAGAAGCTGTTCGTGCTTCCCTTCCCCTACGATTTTGCCTGCATCCAACACGTAAATATAGTCGCAATCTTTTATTGAGGTTGCGCGTTGAGACACCAATATCGTCGTCATTCCCGTCCGTTTTTTGATTTGTTGGCGTACGAGAAGATCGCTCTTATAGTCCAAAGCCGAAGTCGCGTCATCAAGAATTAACACTTCGCGGTTACTCAATAACGCTCGGGCGATAAGCAAACGTTGCTTTTGACCGCCGCTGAAGTTTGAGCCCCCTTCTTCGACTTTGCTCTCTAGCCCCGCTTCTTTCGCATATACGAAGTCATAGGCCAAGGCATCCTTTAATGCTTTTTCAATTTCTTGCTCGGAATACGCTTCTCCTAAGGTCAGGTTCTCGCGGATCGTGCCTTTGAACAACTGCGGTTTTTGGCTAACGAGGGCGATTTCCTTTCTTACGGCGCCGACCTTACTATCTTTAATATTATGGCCACGGAAACGTACTTCCCCTTCGACAGGGTCCATGAACCGAGAGAAAAGTGAAACTAGAGTGGACTTTCCTGAGCCCGTTCCGCCTATGACGCCAATGCTGCTACCTTTAGGAATGCGCACATTGACTTTATCTAATGCCGTGGACTCGCCACCGAAAGAGACCGAAACATTTTTTAGCTCATAAAGCGTCTCGCCATCTTGAATCACAGGCTCTTCCGCTAATGGGCCATCGACGATATCCGGTTCAATGGCAAAGAAGGCATCGCAACGTTTGCGGTCGGCGAAAGCTTTGGAAAAAGAAGTAATCAAACGCGTGAACTGGATGAGCGCATTCAACGATTGGGTCAAAAAGGAAATCAAAGCCACGATAGAGCCGACGCTGATACCTGTGCTTTGATATTGGAAGGACCCCAAATAAAGGACGAGCACGATGGCCAAATTGACGAAGCCAAATGTCAGAGGATTGATAAAAGCATTGATCCTCGAAAGGCGGAGCGCTTGTTTGCGGTAACGTTCAGACTCCTCGCGGAACTCTTTACGCGACTCCTCTTGTTTGTTGAATGCCCGAACGACGCGGGAGCCGACGATCAAATCATCGCCAAGAACGGAGATCGCGTCGAGTTCATTCATCAACGCTGTATACTCCCTAGGCGTGAAACGAACAATCGTCCCAATAACCCCAGCGCAGAGGGCCAACGCCCCTAAAATAACTAGGCCCGCATAGACATTAACCACGAAGGCGGCGATGATGGATCCGATGACCAAAAACGGCGCACGGATGAGAAGTCTCATAAACATTTGGACGCCGGTTTGCAGGGAAAAACTGGCAGTATTGACTAAATTGAGAGCCTTAGATTTGCCATAACGGTCCAACTGAGAAGGACTCAGTTTTCCAATATGGGAATAAAGGTTTCGCTTCAAATCAAAGGAGAATTCCGTCGCCACTTTTGACGCCATATATTGGGTGATCATCGTGCAAAGGAATCCCAGGACGGAAAGCCCAAAAACGATGCCACATAAGCCTAAGACATAACCGCCATCGCCTTCATGGGATCCTCCCGTCGTCAGTCCGTCATCGATGATCGAACGGACCAAAAAAGGGATGATTAATTCGCACGTGCACTCGATGGCTTTTAACATCGGCGCAAAAATAACTTTGGCTGCGTTTTTCTTTAACGGTTGAAGTGTCGTCATCATTGTTGCTCCGGCATTGCGCGTAGAACGATTTTGGCGACGCAGACAGACTCGTTGTTCGGATTCTTGTGCATGAGACGAATCACGCTCTCATTGTCAAACTCGACGCGTTCAAATGTATCGATATCCGCACGCTCTTCCAAAGAGGCTTCCTCGAAATGGAAATTCACTTCGCTGTATGCTTCGATGAAGCGATTCGCGACATCGACCAGCAGCATCGGACGAGGAGAGGAAAAATGAATGTCCACGCTGCGGCTACTCGGATTCTCCACGAGATCGATAATGGTTTTGGTGGAGTCATCATCTTGCTGCTCATAAAACGAATCAAAGAAGGTGTCCGTGTCAAAAACCATCATGTCGCTGACGCGTGGGTATTCGGAATCACCCAGGCGGTTGACGGCATCATCGATATCTTTCTTAAAATAGCAGGCTTCACCCTGCCGCTCACCATATTCGGCGGCAAACTGAGCGATGAGGAAATAACGTAATGCACGGTAATGGTTTTCCTCGGCGCCCATACCGTGTAAAAAGCATAATCCAATGTTATAGGAATTGGCGGCTAATTCTGTCAATGAACCATTCGTGAATAACCGTGGGTACATCTCGTCGAAAATATTGATAAGGGCGCAGACGCCAAACTCCTCATCCTTTTCGACATAGCGTCCGCGGATGTAGGCATTCGCGATAGATGCCGACGCCGAAAGCGAGCCTAAAGCGGCAGACCGGGAGAAAGCCTCGAAAGCGAGTCGGTCATCGCCTTCGCGATTTCGCGCATCATAAGCTAGTCCCAATTCGTATGTGGCCTGGGCATCGCCTTTAAGGCAGCGGTTCTTGTAATAGGAAATAGCCTTATCCAAATCTTTGGGAATATAGGTCATTCCTTCACCATAGGCACGGGCAAGAGCCAAACAGACAATAGGATCGTTCGATTCCTCGAACAGTTCCCCGAGGAACCTAATATACATTTCTTCATTGGCCAAATTGTCTTGAATGTTCCGCTGAAAGAAATTAAGACAATAGGTTTCTTTATCTTGGCGGGCATTCGAAGCTTCGCTATCGGGATTACGTATTCCCTCGGCGATCTTGTTGATGGTTTCCGTATCGACCGCTAGCCCAGAGCCATCGCCAACGACGCGTGGGGCGCCACAAAAAGGGCAGACCGCACAGTTTTTGCCCTCACTTTTCTCCCATCCTTGCACCAGACGGGCCGAAAAAACTTGGCCGCAAGATAGGCAGCCGCATTGCTTCGAGACGATAATCTCGAATTCGTTGTCCTGAGTATGGGCAATATACTCAGTATATTTTTCGTCTAAGTCTTTTAAAATCACGGCGTTAATCTTAACATAGTTAAAACATGATTGCTCTATATTGCAATCGATTTTGGTAGGAGATAACCATGAACGTATTAGTCGATGTCCTCGGTGGGGATAAAGCGCCTCAGGCAGTACTGGAAGGAGCCGCCTCTGCATTACTCAAAGAGAGTGACCTTCACTTGATCCTCGTTGGACCTACAGAAAAGATTAAAGAAATAATGAATCGTTCCTCAATCAGTGAATCTCGTTATGAAATCATCCATTCGGAAGAAGCTGTTTTGAATACGGATCATCCCTCGCTTTTCATCAAACAGAAGCCCAATTGTTCCATGGCCCTTTGCTTTGAAGTCCTCCGTAAAAGAGAGGATATCGACGCGATGATTTCGGCCGGCCCTACCGGCGCGCTGCTCACCGGCACCGTGCTCCGCATCGGCCGCCTTCCTGGTGTATCTCGTCCCGCGCTAATCGCCACCTTACCTACCCGCGGCGGCAAGTTCGTCCGCCTCGTCGACGCCGGCGCCAACATGGATTGCAAAAGTGACTACCTCGTCCAATTCGCGTTCATGGCAGATTGCTATTTGAAACTCCTTGGGAACGATTCCCCACGCGTCGCCACCCTCTCCGTCGGTCAGGAAGAAGGCAAAGGAAACGAGGTTGTCAAAGAGACTTATTCCATTCTTAAAAACTCGGGCCTTAACTTCGTCGGCAACGTCGAAGGCGACCACGTTCTCAAAGATGAAGCCGATATCGTCGTCTGCGATGGCTTCGCCGGAAATGTCTTCCTAAAATCCTTAGAGGAAGGCGCGTACTTCATTTCCGACTTATTCAAAGCCGCATTATATAAAAACATCTTCACCAAGCTCGGCGCCCTTTTACAACTCAAAGGCTTGAAGAAAGTCAAAGAACCTTTCAACCACGCGAACAAAGCCTGCGCCCCCTTACTTGGCGCGAAGAAACTCGTCTTAAAGTGCCATGGCAAGTCCGAAGCCGAAACCTTTGAGGCCACCATCCTCGAGGCCAGCAGGCTTTCCAAACTTGGCCTACAAGAAAAAATAGCCGCAGCAGTCGCAGCTATTCAACAAACGGACTCGAACGAATAATTTTCTTACTCTACTTTGTTTTCCTGTTCATCCATTTGGGCTTCGGCTTTGGCTGGAGCCTTTATTCTTTTGGCGCTGCGGTTTCTCCATAACGTCAAGCCGATAATCGACGGCACTAAAGGCGCAGTTTCCTTGATGAATTCCACAATGCCCTCAGCCACATTTTCAATCGTGAAGAAAGCGATGGTCAACGAGAACGCGGAATATAGAATCGTGAGCACCATGGCGATATGCATAATCCGGAGCCAACCGATTTTATGCATATGGTCAAAAATAGTCAGCATTAAGACAACAAAGACGGAAAGAATCAGCACAAGGCGGATGATCAGTAACGTCAAATAACGCGCGACCTCCGGCTCGGGCCATTGCCCTTCAAAGAACTCCGGGATCATAAATGTCGCGGGAATCAATAAACTCGCGACGAGGACAAGCCACGCGAACGTATAGATTCTTTTGAAGCCTTTGCTATATTCGTCGTGTTTGGCCAAAGCGTCGATAAAGGCGATTAGCAGCAACGACATGACAATCTCCGTGCAGGATTCGGCGACCTTGACCGCGTCGACCGGTTTGTAAACAAAGGCAAAAATCAATAACGCCACCGCGCAAAGGATGTGCACGATATCAAAAATCGTGAACCCGAGAAAGGCTCTTTCGTTTACCATTAGTTCTTTGCGTGGTCGTCTATCGTTCTTCATGGGGCAAATTATACTCCCCACGCCGGAAAAAGAAGCATCATCTTCAAGCAGTGGCAAAAATTAAGGGACTGCTTCATAATCAATAAGGGTCCTTATGCGCGAATATATCTTGCCCTCTTACGTCGAAGAAGTCCTTAGCCGCCTGCGTCAAAATGGTTATCAGGCCTATGTGGTCGGCGGTGCCGTCAGGGATTTTCTTTTAGGGGAAGAAACACACGACTTCGATATCTGCACTTCCGCGAGGGAAAATGTCGTCGACCAGCTTTTCAGCGACAAAAAGAAAATTAATCCTAATGGTGTCAAACACGGCACCATCACCATCCGCATCGCGCATCAAAACGTCGAAATCACCTCCTTCCGTCATAATCCAGGCGAAGAGCCTAGCCTAGAAACCGACCTAAGGCACCGCGACCTGACGATCAACTCCATCGCCTATGATGGAGAATTCATTGACCCTTACGGCGGTATTAACAACCTGCAAAACAGAATTCTGCGCATGGTGGATCCCGAGGCCGTCATCAAGGAAGATCCTCTGCGGATTCTGCGGGCATTGCGTTTCCAAACGAAGCTAGGTTTTCAAATTGATGATGCCACCAAAGAGGCCATGATCCGTCACGCAAGCCTCCTGCGAGAAGTCGCTACAGAACGAATCCTCGCCGAATTAAGAATCATTTTGCTTCATCCAAAAATAGACGTAGTTTTGCAGGAATATCAGGACATTTTCACTGTTTTGTTCCCAGACTTAAAACCCACGGTTGGCTTTGACCAACATACGCGTTGGCACGCCCATACGCTCTATGTTCATATTAGCCATGTCGTCGCTAACGTGCCCCCGGATTTCACGTTACGTTTGGCCGCCTTGCTCCATGATAACGGAAAGATCAAAACGGTCACTAGAGAAGACTTGCCCGATGGTGGCTATTGCTATCATTTTTATGGCCATCCCGCCGTCAGCGCAGCCATGGCTGAGACGGAATTCATCCGTCACCATTTGCCGCTATTAGAGACATCCCAGACTCTCTTTCTCATTCGTTACCACGATATTCATATCGGCACCAGCAAGCACAGCGTCCGCAAAATGCTTCAGCATTGTCTAGAAGCCGATGGCATCGCCCCGCTCGAGATTCTGCGAAAGCTGCTTTATCTTCAAGCCGCTGACCACGCCGACCATACTAAGTTCGTCCCCATCGAGGAAGATCACATCATGGCTATCGCCGAGGAAATCGTCCGCAATCAGGAAGCCTTCTCCCTCAAAGACCTTAAAGTTAATGGGCACGATATGCGGCGCTTGGGATTGCGTGGACCGGATATTGGCAGCGCGTTGAATCAGTTGCTTGAATTAGTGATGGCCGATCAATTACCTAACGATCACGATATTTTGATGGATTATGTCCGTCAGCAATACAAAAAATGAGACTGAACCAAACGCTCGGTCTCATTTGTTTGCATGTTGGCGGAGGCAGAGAGATTTGAACTCTCGCTGGCCTTACGACCACTAACGGTTTAGCAAACCGTCCCCTTCGGCCTCTTGGGTATGCCTCCGTCGGCCTTAGTAATATACTACAATGCTTCGAACTATTCCAATGCTTTTAATAAGCTTTTGCAAAGTAGACGACCATCGTAGCTTTTTTGCCGCATACGGGGCATAAGGTTCCTTCGGGGACTTCCTCTTTATAAATGGCGCGCGCCGTGCCGCCTTTGGTGTATTCTTTGATCTTCAATTCGCACTCTTCTTCGCCGCAGAACGCCATGCGGGCATAGCCGCCTTTATTAAGGGCCTCGTTGAGATCTTCGAGGTTATCGACATCGACGACGGAATGGTCCAACTGGTCCTTGGCCTTGGCGTACATATCTTCGTGAATCCGCTTGAGGATATCGGGGATCAAGGCAGGGAGTTCGTCGATCTTGACGAAGAGTTTCTCGCCGTTGACACGCTTGGTTAAGACGGCTTTCCCTTCCGCAAGATCGCGGGGGCCGACTTCGATACGTAAAGGGACGCCCTTCATTTCCCATTGGGCGAACTTCCAGCCCGGCGTATGGTCGGAATCGTCCACTTTGACGCGATAGCCAAGTTTCTTTAAAGCAGCGCCCATCTCCTGGCACTTATCCAATACGCCTTCCGCTTCTTGACGGACTGGGACAATGACGATTTGAATCGGGGCGACAGCCGGCGGCAAGACGAGGCCGTTGTCATCGCCATGTACCATGATGACCGCGCCGATGAGACGGGTTGAGACGCCCCAGGAGGTCTGGTGAGGGACTTCGAGTTTGTTGCTTCTACCGAGGTAGCGGATGCCAAATTTCTCCGCAAAACCCTGGCCAAAATAATGTGTTGTGCCCGCTTGCAAAGCCTTGCCATCGTGCATGAGGGCTTCGATTGTGTAAGTGGCGACCGCGCCAGCGAATTTCTCATGTTCGGTCTTACGGCCTTTGACAAACGGAATCGCGAGCACGTCGCGGCCGACTTCGTCATAGACGCCAAGCATGGTCATCGCGTTGTTACGGGCTTCCTCTTCGGTTTCAAAGAGGCAGTGTCCTTCTTGCCATAGGAACTCCGAGCCGCGGAGGAAAGGACGGGTCGTTTTCTCCCAACGGACGACCGAGCACCACTGGTTATAAACCTTCGGGAGGTCGCGATAGGAGGAAATCAACTTCTTATATAAGTCGCAGAACAAAACCTCGGAGGTCGGGCGGATGATTAAGGGGTCCGCGAGAGTCTCGCCGCCACCAAGAGTCGCCACGAGGGTCTCCGGGGCAAAGCCATCGATGTGTTCCTTTTCCTTATTAAATAAGGAGGAAGGGATAATCATCGGAAGGTAGACGTTCTCCGCGCCGTTTTCTTTGAAGCGGCGGTCTAACTGGGCTTGGATTTGTTCCCAAATCGCATAGCCATAGGGAAGATAGTCGATGAAACCCTTGACGGAGGAATAGTCCATCAACTCCGCTTTGCGGCACACATCGGTGTACCATTTCGCGAAATCCACGTCGCGGGAAGTGATCGCATCGTTCTTGTTTTGAATTTTTGCCATAGTGATTCTTCTTTCTTTGCGGGTTTACTATACGCGCATTAGTTTTTCATGTCTTTAACACGTTTGATTAATTTGGGGTTAACGGGGTTCATCATCACGTCATATGGGGCAAAGGCTTCGGAGGAGATGTAGCCTAAGCCAGAACGGACCATGAGCTCCACGGCGGGCCAACCATCGAAATCCGAAGCGATGATTGGCTTTTGGTATTTGAGCAGTTTTTCCACCAACGTGTGGAGGTGGGAACGAAGTCGGGTCGAGGAGCCTTCGACGCTCGCGTTTTCAAACGCGAACGAGCAGACAAAGTAATCAAACGCCCCGTAGACTTTGCTGGGCAACTGCAGCTGGCTCGAATTGAGACAAAGGGCAACTTCATAGCCTTTTGCCTTAATGGCCCTCATGTCGGAGATAATGCCGTCGTCATCCATGCGGTCGAGGTGGGAAGAAATATCCGCCTCATTGAACATTAAGACCAAGTGGGAGTTCCTCGCGCCCGGAAGCCTTGCGAAGGTGATCAGCATGTACGCGCGTTCGGCAAGACGGACGGAATAGAACAAGCACTGGTCCTCGCTAGGTCGTTCGGAGAGGAACCGCTGGATGGTTTCCTTCGCCACGGTGTGGAAGAGGCTGCGGTCGTCCTCGGTCCTCATCGCGTAATCCTTGAGATCTTCCATGGAATCGAAGTAGGTTTCCACCGGCTCGGCTTTGGTGAGGTAGCCCATAACCTTGCCTTCGTTGACGTTGAAGACCGGGCGGAACTTATAACGCAGCTTCTTTTCGTTGATGATGCGTTCGACCTCAGTACGGTAAGAATTATCATCGTTGGCTTTAAATTGCTTGCGACCACGTTCGTACCATAAGGTCAAGCCCTTATCGGCGAAGGCTTCGACCGCGAGCCTCCTGGCCGCGTCGATGATGCCATCGGGTTCTTTTTGGAAGTAACGGTGCTCCGCCACGCCAGCGCGGACTTCGATGGAAGAGGTCAAGCCATTCAAAGAGAGGTAACGGTTGATCGCGTTGAGGCAAGAGCGGACCAAATAGATGCCCTTAGCTTTCTCGTCGATGCGCAAGTCCACGAACACCAATTCGTTTCCGGAGGCTTGCATCAAGTAACGCTTGCCCTGCAAGAATGGCGAGAGGGCATTCTTAAACTGGTTGAAGGCTAATGGCTCGATTTCTTTGTCTTTCTCGGTTATTTTCTTGTAGATGAAACGGAAGACCACCGTGAGGCCACGACGCGTTCCGCCGAGTTTGATGGCTTCCTCCACCTCTTTCATCGTGGATAAGCCATGGTTGGAAGAAAGATCGCTTTTGGAGGCGCCCATATATTTCAGCAAATAAGATTGCAGATGGATGATTTGCTTCTCGTGGTCGACGGCCTCGATTTGCAGCATCGAGAAATATTGCTTCCTCGAATGGTTCTCCTGAATATCGGTTTCCAAATATTCCGGGGCTTGGGTCGAACGGTCCGCGATGGCATTGATCCAGTTGATGACTTTCTTCTGCGAGGAGATGGGGAACTTCTGGTAGAACTCCGAGACGGTACAGTGATGGATATTCTGCAACGAGGTGACGTTAAAGTAGGAGACCGAGTTGTTCTTCATGTCCAGAATAAAAACGCGGACCGAGTTGGATTGTTCGTCCAAAATCATGCGGTAGCGCTTGTTCTTCTGCTCGGTCACGATAAAGGTGACCAAAATCACGATGGCTAAGGTAGCCAGCAGGATGAGGGAGGTGTAAATCCCCCAATTTTTCAGAAAATTAAGCAACGCGATGTGAACCATCAGGTAAAACAATATCACAATGTGATAAAGTTTTCGATTATCGGTATTCTTTTCTTCCTTTTTTGTTACACTTAACCCATGAGCAAAAACCACGATATCGCCTACTATCGGCAAGAGCAAAAGCGGCTCCAAAAAGAAGACCAGATTAAGGCCCTCAAGTCCAAGAAAAAGACCGAAGCCGAAGTCATGATCGAAGAAGCCAACAAAGACATTCTAAGCAACGTTTACAAATACCTTTGCGGCGGCGCTTATAAACAGGCGATGACGATGCTCGAATACGCGGCGATGATGGATGACCCTAACGCGATGATCGCCTTAGGAACCATCTATGAAAGTGGGTATTATGTCGAGAAGGACCCCGCTAAGGCTTTTTCCCTCTACCAGAAGGCTTGGCAGAAAGATCTTCCCGCCGCGGCGTATCGCCTTGGCGCCTGTTATCTTGGCGGAATCGGGGTCGAAGCAGACGAAGCCAAAGGGATTGAGCTATTCGAAAACGCGGCCTTGAGAGGGAATTATGAAGCCAGAGAGGCACTCCACCACTTCTATTCCGAGGGCATTCATGTCGAAAAAGACCTTGAAATTGCGGCCCTTTTTCGACCAAAAAGATAATTCTCTTCATCGTTGAGCATCGCGTTGTCCCAAGGCAGGTCATATCGTTTTTCGTTGTTTCCTGTAAATTAGGATGGTATGATTCCGTCCGTGCGGAGAAATACCCAAGCGGTTGAAGGGGACGGTTTCGAAAACCGTTAGTGGGGTCATGCTCCAGCCAGGGTTCGAATCCCTGTTTCTCCGCCATCGTATTACAATCAAAAACAACGCCTCACTCGGCGCTGTTTTGCTTTTAACGGATGGGCGGTAGGAAGAACCTGCCGTAAACGTGTTTGAGTTCGAAGACGTCGATGAAGGCATTAGGGTCCGCCTCACGGATGACTTGAACGGTATGCTTGACCTCATAAGAGGAGACAATCATCGAGAACACATATTTCTCATGTCCGGTGAAGGCGCCCTCACCGCGGTGCATCGTCGCGCCATGAGGCAAGTTTCCGATGAGGATTTTGCCTAGCTCCGGCATTTCACTGACGGCCTCGATCTTCACTTTTTTGTTTCGGATGTTAATCGAGTCAATGACCACCATCGTGACGAAGAGATAGAGAACGGAGAATAACGTGGCCACGAATACTCTGCCCGCGATTTCCGTCCCCCAGCCGACATCCGTGATATTAAGTAAGGTATAGATGGTGATCGTGATGATGTTGATGGCCACCGAATAACGGCCGACGAGTTTGGATTTCTTTAAGCCAATGTAATAGGCGATGACATCCACGCCGCCACCGGAAGCATCGACGCGATACGCCAAAGCGGAAGAAAGCCCGGTGAACACGCCACCAAGCAGCGCACGGGAAACCAAACCGCCATTGTTATTGATGAAGCGGGAAATGACGTGGAAGAGAGATTCGTCCGAATAACGGAGCAAGGAAGTGAACAAAGAAGCCAGACCGACGTTAATAATGGTGAAGATGGCAAAACGCTTGCCGACACCGCGCCAAGCGACGATGAAGACAGGGATGTTCAACCCGAAATAGAAGATCGAATAAATGATGTCATATAGGCCGTTGGCTTGAATGGGATGGCCAAAGCAAAGTTCAATGAAGGAAATCAAGGTCTGGGAAATACCCGACATGCCTCCGGAGATGAGGCGGACGGTATCGAGTTCCTCAAGGTTGCTTGGAGCCAAAAAGGCACGGAAGCCAAAGGCGAATAAAAAGGCTGAGAAGGCGCAGACCAAAAAGGCCCAGGTGTTTTTAAAGAAGGCCTTTTGATAAGGGTGATCGTAGAAATGGTCTTCGAATTTCTTTTTCAGGGCGCGACGTTTGTTCATATGCGGCATGATTATAGCAACACCATAGGCAATTGCTATAAGCAAGATGAGGAATTTCAACCAAGCGAAAGCCATATTCATCATGGCCTCTTCTGTCCTTGTTTTTCGCACGATAAAGAATCTTTCTCTCCTATCGTTCGGACATGATGAACGATTATTGTGTATCAACAAGATATTTCCATAAATCAGGGCTTCCTTAGTTGCTGCAAGGGAATAAAATGTGGCGATGAGTTCCTTAAGCAAAACGACAAAATTTATGTTAAAAGGATGCTGGGGCATCTACATCGCCTCTTTCGTTTTCCAATTCTTGATGACGGTACTGACCGTCTTCACTTCCTTTTTGGCCAAGGTTCTCGTCGATGCGCTTAGCCACGAATTGGAACGCGCGGAATTTTTAGAGTCCTGGGTCATCCAGTTCCTCTCCCGCGGACAGGGCGCGGAATACATTTATCAGCACATGGCCATCTTGCCGGTAAGCGTGCTGATTTCCGCATTAGTCACGGTCGCGATTAGCTACTTCCGCTTCTCCCTTAGGGCCAACGCTTCCAGCCGCATCAACAAGCAAATGCAGTTGGTCTTGTTCCGTCACTTAGAGAAACTCCCCTTCTCCGTCTTCAAGACCGAAAAAAGCGGCGACCTCATCCAAACCTGCACCCGCGACGTCGACGTGTTACGCCAGTTCTTGGTGATGTTCTTGTCGCAGATCACCTACACCATTTTTATCGTGGTCTTGTGTTTCAGCATTCTGTTCGAAATCTCTTGGAAGCTGACGTTGGTATCGTTAGCGATGTTCCCTATCATGTTCGTCTACTCTTTCTTCTTAATTAAAGAAGTCCGCAACCGGTTCCGCAAAACAGACGATTCCGAAGCCGAATTAGTCGATGCCATCACCCAGAATCTAAACGGCGTGCGCTTGGTCAAAGCGTTCAATGCCGAGACCCGCGAAATCGATCGCTTCGAGCGAAGGTTAAATCATTATTCGTCCGCGTTTCGCAGAGAAAAACGCCTTTCCGCATTCTTTTTCTCCTCTTCGGACATCTTCATTTTCGCCAGCCGATCCGTAGCCATCGTCTATGCGATTTACCTAGTCTTTAAAGGCGAGATCACTTCTGGCTCCGTCTTCGTCTCCTACACCTTCGTCAACATGATGGTATGGCCCCTTCGAAACACCGCGACCAATCTCTCGCGCCTAGGGCAAACCCTCGCCGCGACCGACCGCATCCAGCGTCTTCTCGATATCGTGCCCGAGGATTTGGAAGAGGGTGAATCCATTCAAGCCCAAGGCAACATCGAATTCCGCAATGTCTCCTTCGCCTATCCCGACGAGCCCGAGAAAATCGTCATCAACGACGTCTCCTTCCGCGTTCCCAAAGGTTCCACCGTGGCCATCATGGGAAAGACGGGATCAGGCAAATCCACCTTGTTTCAACTGCTCACTGGCCTATACCAACCCACGAAAGGCTCCATCCTCCTCGATGATAAAGACATCTCCACGATTTCCTTGCGAAGCCTTCGCCATAACGTCGTCCCGGTCCTCCAAGACCCCTTTCTCTTCTCCAAATCCATTTCGGAGAACATCAAAATCGCGAACAAAGACGCCAGTGACGACGACATCCGTAACGCCGCCCGCATCGCCTCATTAGACCAGGCCATCGAATCCTTCAGCGAGGGATACGATACCGCGGTTGGCGAAAAAGGCGTGACTTTATCCGGTGGTCAGAAGCAGCGATTGGCCATCGCCCGCACCGTCCATTCCGGCGCACCGGTTTTACTTTTCGATGACTCTTTGTCCGCCGTCGACGCCCAAACCGACCTCGCCATCCGCCGCGAGTTAAAAGCGTTAGGCTCCCGCTGCACTACATTAATCATCACCCACCGCGTCTCCACCGCTAAAGACGCGGACTATATCTACGTGTTGGAGAAAGGCAAAATCGCCGAAATGGGCACCAACGAAGAATTGCTAAAGGGGAAAGGGCTCTATGCCCGCGTGGCTGAGATCCAATCCGCGATGCGATAGAAAGGAGGAGACATGGCAAGAGGCAAAGGTCATTTTGAAGAAGAACCACTTCCCGAGAAACTGAACTTTTCCGTATGGGTCGATATCGGCCGCTACGCGTTCCGGCATTGGGCCATTTTGCTCGCGGGCGTCTTGTGCACGGTCTTCGTCACTTTCTATGATTCTTCCTTCGTCCCCGTCATGAACGCTGGCGCCATTGCAGCGGCAAATGGCTTGAGTTCTACGCCGATTTCTTCCATTGATGAACTTGTCGTACCCGTAACTTTCATCTTCGGCATACATGTCGATTTTGGCTTCACATCCTACGCCATAACCTTGGGCGCGATGATTTTACTTCGGTCCTTGTTCATCTTCTTGACCTTCTATACGACAAATCTTCTCTCCATGCACATCATGACCGACTTAAGAAGAGATTGCTTCAGTAAGATACAAAACCTTTCCTTCTCTTATTTCGACCGCAACTCCTCGGGCTGGTTGATTTCACGTCTACAAAGCGACACCTCTTCCATCGGCGACATTCTCTCGTGGTCATTAAACAACGTCCTTTGGTCCGTCTTCCAAATCATCTTCGCTTTGTTAACCATGTTCTCGATCCATGTTTGGATGTCGCTTGTCGTGTTGGCCTCCTTGCCATTCGTCGCCTTCATCACCCCATTATTTGAAAAAGCCATTCTTAAAGCCCACCGCAGCGCGCGCAACGCCTACTCCCATTATGTCGGCTACCTCGCGGAAAGCATCGACGGGGCAAAGACGGTGAAGACCCTTGGCATCGAGGACAATGTCTACGAAGAAGCTGAGGAGATCACCGAAGACGTCCGCGCCAAAAGGCTTTATGCCGGCAAACTAAACGCCGGGTATATTCCATTGCTTTCCTTAACTAGCCAAGTGATGACCGCGGTCGTCATGTTTGTGGGTTTAGCCTGGATTGGCGATCCCAGTTTCGCCGTCAACGCGGCCCTCGTCGTCTTGTTCCTAAGCTTCGTCGGTTCCATCTATGACCCCATCTCCTCCATCGCCGAAGTGATGACCGAATTCATGGCCGCCCAAGCCGGCGCGGAGAAAGTCATGGGCTTGCTCAAAGAGAAGATCGAAATCGCCGATACCGAGGAAGTCATTGCCAAATACGGGACGGTTTTGCAGCCGAAATTAGAGGCATACGAACCTTTCAAAGGCGATATTACCTATGAGAACGTTTCTTTCCATTACCAGACTGGACCCGAAGTCATTTTCCCCTTAAGTCTCACCATTAAGGAAGGGACATCGGTCGCTCTCGTCGGGGAAACCGGATCTGGAAAAACGACCCTGGTGAACCTCCTCTGTCGTTTCTATGAGCCTACTGGAGGGCGCATCCTCATCGATGGCAAAGACTATAAAGAACGTTCATTAGGTTGGCTGCGCAGCAACATTGGCTACGTCCAGCAATCGCCCTTTGTCTGGAACGGAACTTATTTTGAAAACATCGCCTATGGCAAGCCTGGCGCCACGCTAGAGGAAGTCCGCGCGGCGGCAAAGCTCGTCGGCATCGACGATTTCATCATGGACTCCAAAGATGGTTATGATACCTATCTCCGCGATGGCGGCGGCATGCTTTCCCAAGGCCAGAAGCAACTCATTTCCTTTGCCCGCGCCATCTTGCGCGACCCCCGCGTCCTAATCCTCGATGAGGCCACTTCCTCCATCGACACGGAGACGGAAGCCGAGGTTCAGAAAGCCCTGAATGTCTTACTTAAAGGGCGTACCAGCATCGTCATCGCCCACCGCTTGTCCACCATCGTCAACAGCGACCGCATCCTCTTCTTGGAACATGGCGTCATCGTCGAGGACGGCAACCATCAGCAGTTGATGGCCAAAAAAGGAAAATACCACGCGCTTTACATGACGCAGTTCCAACAGCTTAGCGTCGGCGAACAAATCGACCGTTACGAAAAGGAACCCGTTAAAGCTACAAAATAGTCGAGACTCATTTCATAAATAACCCTACTTTTGCAATGAAAATCAAAGGCTTTTTGTTATTTTAGGAATGGATGGCTGACAATAAGACGGCCAAATCTGCATCAAAACAAGTAAAACATAGGCGCCGTCGATATTTTTCATGAATTTTACGCCAGCGCGCGAAAACCTTGTTGCGACCCCTAAAGGTGGGTGGTATGATTACCACGCTGTTTATTATAAACAGGGACATTGGAGGCTATCAAATGAACACCCTCAAACGCATTAACGGATTATTCACTAAGTTCTGGCGCTGGATTAAAGAGACCGCTTGGGTACAGCCCTTGCTCATTGTCGGAGGCATCTTCGCGATCATCTTCTCCATCTCCAAATTCAATAAGTGGTTCTCGACCATGGCCGTCGGCACCAGCAGCGGCTACTTCACTTCCTACCGCATGTCGTTGGAAAACGAAGGCCGCAAGGACTACGAAACCCCCGCGGACAAGATTACTTCCAGCATCAACAAATTCAGCTTCGACGAATTCCAGACCTACGAAGAAGCCAAAGCTGCTCTTGAAAAGGATGGCGTCATCAAAGAATATGGCATCAAGTATTACTTCATGATCGTCGAGCAGGATTGCACCGGCTGCACCAACGCCGAGCAAGCCTTCCAGACCCTCCAAAGCAACTGGAACACCCAATCCTTCAAGATCGATGACGGTGGCACCTTCGCCCTCCACGCCATCTTCGCGGACGACATCTCCACCAACGATAACGACTTCGAACTCGACGAAGATAAGAAAGCCTTCTACCGCTACGTCAAGAAGTTCTCCGATGTGGAAGACTTCTGGACCCTCGCCGCTGGCAAGCTCTATGACGCCCCCTACAAACAGAACGCTGGCGTCGCGGACAGCAAGTACGAGACCCTAGAAAACGCTGAAGCCGAGAACATGGAGACCCCCACCATCTTCCTCGTTGACTGGACTGAGGAAGCCTTCGATGCCGGACGCTTCGGCATCAGCGAAGTCGTCTTTGGGTTCACCACTGGCACTTCCACCTACGACCGCGCCACCTTGCTTCAGAATATGTGGAACCACATCCCCTCCGATGACAGCGAAGCCGCCAAGGATATCAAGAATCCCTTCCGCGTCGAATACCAGAAATAACAAGCAAACAAAAATCCATCGCCGAATCTCCGCGATGGATTTTTCTTTTGATGAATTAGATGCCTTTGGCTTCAAACGCCTCGACGACGGGCTTTGGCACGAGTGGGGAGACATCCGCCCCGTTCTTCCGCAACTCGTTGACCACCGAACTCGAGACAAAGGAGTTTTCCACGCTAGCCATGAAGAAGACCATATCGATCTCTGGATTGGCAAAGCGGTTCGCGGACGCCAATTGGAACTCATATTCGAAATCCGTCACGGCGCGCAAGCCACGGATGATGTGCTTCACCCCTTCTTGCTTGGCGTAATCCACGGTCAGGCCCTCATAGGAGTCCACGCGGACGTTCGGCTTATCCTTTAATATTTTCTTCAAGATATCCACGCGCTCCTGCACGGTGAAGACTGTCTTCTTCGCAGGGTTGATGGCGACAAGGACGATGACCTCATCGAAGACTTTGCAGGCCCTGTTAAGAATATCCAAGTGGCCGTTGGTGAAGGGATCGAAGGATCCAGGGTAGATGGCTTTGTTCATAATTATCGTTTCAGCAAAATCACTTTGCTCTTTCCATAAGTATAATCGCGACGTTCGGCAAAGGCTTCATGGTTTAGTTGCAACTCGCCTTCATACTCCACGACGATGACACATTGAGGTTTCAGCAACTCCTTTTGTAGCAGGGCATCTATGGCCTTTTGATAGCTTTCCTTCATCGCGTAAGGGGGATCGAGGAAGACGATATCAAATGGCTCCTTGAAACGGGCGATGGCCTCTAGATAATCGCCTTGATAGGTGACCGCGCGGTTCTCTTTAAGGGTTTTCAAATTACCCACGACAATATCGTAAGCGCGGCGGTTCGCATCAACGAAATAGGCTTTCTCCGCCCCGCGGGAAAGCGCCTCGATACCTAGCGCCCCACTGCCCGCGAATAAATCAAGGACACAGGCGCCTTTAATATAGGAATAAATGGCGGACATCATGGCTTCGCGGACGCGGTTCTTGGTGGGTAAAGTGCCCTCTTCCGGGGTCTGAATGACACGGCTGCGATAGATGCCCGAACTGATCTTAATCATGTTTCACCGCACAGCGGACCTTCTCGCGATAAGGCCCAAAGAGAATATCGTCGACTTGAAGATAGAGCAGATTGAGTTCACTAAAACGCAAGCTATATTCTCTTGCGCTTGGTTGCTCGTCGAGGGCGAGTTTAGCTTGATGGAGCGTTTTCAGGGCCTCCTTAGCTTCCTCACTATCTTCGCCACATTCCAGACGAATGGTCAAATATCTCCCCAAAGCTTCGTTCTTTTTCTCAAGCAAAAGGGAAAGCGAAGGATCCGCTTTCAAAACCGCCTCCGCTTCCTCAAGGCGTTTGACCCGAGGGTCGGATTCCATGGCGTTGCGCAGGTCTTGAAGTCTTTTGAGAGTAATGGCGTTCATCTTTATTGCAAATTTTAGCCAAAACACGCCTAGAATGCTAGAATACGCATATGCTACGTATTGTTAAAGATTCTGAACCCTCCCTGCGCGCCAAATGCGCCCCCGTCGAAGTCCCTCTTTCCGAAGAGAATCAGGTCCTGATCGATGAGATGCTCCAATACCTTTTATTAAGCCAGGACGCGAAGTACCGCGAGAAACACCCCAACGTCCGTGAAGGCGTCGGCCTCGCCGCCCCGCAGGTTGGTCATAACGTCCGCATGCTCGTCATTTCCTATGCGACCGGAGACGAGAAGCACCCGTTGGTCCAATATCAGTTGGCCAACCCCCGCATCATCGTCAACTCCGTTAAAAAATGCTATCTTTCCGGTGGCGAAGGCTGCCTCAGCGTCGACGCCGAGCACCATGGCCGTGTCTACCGCGACTTCAAGATCGTCGTCGAAGCCTATGAGGCCAAGTTGAAATCCAACGTGAAAATCACCGCCCGCGGCTATGACGCCATTGTTTTGCAGCACGAAATCGACCATCTTAACGGCATCCTCTTCTACGATCACATTGACAAAATCAATCCCAATAAAGATATCCCCGGGGCTGTCGAGATTTAAAAACTTGTGCCGTTAAAGCGCTATCATATGTCAATTTATAATTGAGGCCTTGTCTTTCGCCGTCCTTCTTCGGTATATTTATATCACAAGGAAGTAAATAGCTTCAGGCATATTACGACCTCTTTATTGATTTTATGCTACGCGACGCACCAGTGAAAATTTATGCCCTAGGCGGACTAGGCGAAGTAGGCAAGAACACCTACTGTTTCGAAAACGACCGCTCGCTCATCATCGTTGACGCGGGTGTCCGTTTTCCTGAGGCCACCCTTCCCGGCGTGGACTACGTCATCCCCGATTACACTTATTTAAAAAACAACCGTTCCAAATTGAAGGCGCTTTTCATCACCCACGGTCACGAGGACCACATCGGTGGCATCCCCTTCTTACTCCGCTCCATCCACGTTCCCGTCATCTATGCGCCAAGGCTCGCCGCCGCGCTCATCCGCCACAAATTGGAGGATGCCCGCTTCAAAGAGCCCGTCAATATCGTTGAATATGATGCCAATACCGTCGTGAAAATCGCGGATGATTTCGTCGTGTCTTTCTTCCGCGTGACCCACTCCATCCCCGATGCTTTCGGTATTTGCATTGACACAAACCAAGGACGCATTATCGAATCGGGTGACTTTAAGATTGACCTTACTCCGGTTGGACCCCAGTTTGAAATCGACAAGTTAGCCAAACTTGGCACCGATGGCGTCGACTTATTGATGGCCGATTCCACCAACGCGGAAATCGAAGGCTACACCCCTTCGGAAACCAATGTCCGTGCCGGTGTCGAGGAAACGTTCGAGAAAGCCCCTGGCCGCATCATCGTCTCCACCTTCTCCAGCAACATCAACCGTATTCAACAAGTCGTCGAAGTCGCTTTAAAGCATAAGCGTAAGATTTGCATCATGGGCCGCTCGATGAAAAACGTCATCGGCATCGCCAGGGAATACGGCTACATCAAGATAGACGATCAAGCCGTCATCGAAGAAGGTTCTTTGCGCAACTACCGCATGTCGGAAATCTGCATCATCTGCACCGGTAGCCAAGGCGAACCCATGGCCGCTTTGTCCCGCATCGTCTCTGGAGACAACAAGAACACCACCATCTATCCGGGCGATACCGTCATCTTCTCCTCCAATCCCATTCCAGGAAATGGCGCTTTGGTCGACCGTCTCGTCAACAAACTGGTCAAGATGGGCGCGGACGTCAAACAGAACTCCCTCGCTTTCTCGCTTCACTCCTCCGGTCACCCCTCCAGGCAAGAGCTTCGCTTAATGCAACGTCTCGTCTGCCCGAAGTATTTCATGCCCGTCCATGGCGAATACCGTATGTTGAAGCTTCATGGCGAAATCGCCGTCCAGTTAGGCATGAAGCCCGAGAACGTCTTCATCTGCGATAACGGCGACATCCTGCAGCTCTATAACCACCAAGTCACCCGCATTGGCCAAGTGCCGGCGGAAGACGTCTACATCGACGGCAATGACCTCGATGGTCTTTCCTCCATGGCCATGAACGATCGTTCGATTCTCAAATCGGATGGTTTGGTGAGTATCGTCGTCACCTTTGATAACAAAGGCAATAAGCTAATCTCGCAGCCGATTGTCTATACCCGCGGTTTCTCCTCTTCCGAACAAGCCCACGTCGTCCGCCACTCGCTGATGCGTGTCAATGAAGCCATCCAGCAATGCTTCGATGAAGGCAAGAAGAACCCCGCCGATATCCGCGGCCACATTCGCAGCGCAGTAGGCAAATACATCGAACGCCGCACCGGCAGGAAACCGATGCTCGTCTTGTTCATGCTCTACGCCGACAAAGCCTATTAATATGTTCATCCTCGCTTCTTCTTCCCCACGACGGAAGGAACTTTTGTCCAAGCTCATTCAAGACTTCAAAATCGTCGTCCCTAACGTGGATGAATCGCTTTTACACGTCGAGGCTAAAGATCTGCCCGCAGAGGAATCTAAGGCAAAAGCCTACGCAATTTCCGCTTCTTTTCCTGATGATGAGGTGCTGGCTTGCGACACTATCGTCGTCTTAAATGGCCGCGCCTTAGGCAAGCCCCAAAACGAAGAAGAGGCTAAAGCCATGCTACGGGAGCAATCGGGAAAAAAGCAAGTCGTGTTGTCCGGCTACACCTATATTGGGCAAGGCAGAGAGATCACCCGCACCGTCGCTACCGACGTCTATTTCAATGAACTTAGCGACGAGCTCATCGACACCTACATCAAAGAAAAAAGGCCCCTCGACAAAGCTGGAGCCTACGGGATTCAGGATGGTTATGGGTTGATCCATCATATCGATGGAAGTTTCGACAACGTGATGGGCCTTCCGACGGAAGACATCGCCTTACACGTCTTCACTCGCCGAAAATAGCCTTATTCACCAATTCCGCATCGCCTTGGATGACGAGGGTCAGTTTATTCGACATCATGATAAAGCCGTCGACACCGGCTTTTTTTAATTCCTCTTTATTGACAAGGTCATAATCTTTGAGCTCGAGGATGATGCGCGAACGCACTAATGAATGGGAAATGATGTTCTCCGCCCCGCCTAAGGCTTTCATGTAGGCGGTGGCATTAATCGCGCGTTTGGTGACCTGTTTCGTCTTCTTTTTCCTGCGGTGCATCGCGATTAAAAACACGATGAAGAGGACGACCAAAATGACGCCGACGATGATCAGGCACATCCAAAGGGCATTGTCGCGGAGGAAATCATTAAAATCTTTTTGGTTCGTGGTGGGCATACGCAGGTATAATACTCTCAAAAGAGGGTATTTAAAATGTCCAACGCAATTGAAATTGAAGCCAAGGTCCTCGTCCAAGAAGACGATTACCGTAAATTAACCAAGTTATTCCCGAACGCGCAACGTTATAAACAAGTCAACTACTACATTGATTCCGAAGACCGCGCCTTAGCCAGATCCGGCATCGCTTTACGCATCCGCGAAAAGAACGGACAATTCGAGTTAACGCTGAAGACGCCTCTTAGCCAAGGGCTTTTGGAAAAGAACGCCCCCATCACGATGAATGAATTCTGCGCCCTTCGCGATTTCGATGAATTCCCCAAGAATGATCTCCGCCGCTTCCTCACCATGCTTGACTTCAACGTGGACGAATTGAAGATTCTGACTTCCTTGACCACGGAACGCATGGATGTCGACTATAAGAAGGGACTCCTTTCCATCGACCGTAACTCCTATTCGGGTAAGATTGATTACGAGGTGGAATTTGAATTCAACAACATGGAAGACGCCGAACGAATCCTCGGCGATTTCCTCAAAGAAAACGATGTTCCCTGTGTCTTCTCCAGGGCATCGAAGGCTCACCGCGCGATGACTTCCATCGAAAAATAATCGGCTTTTTGCTGAAGAAACATGAAAAAACGCTTCCGTTGAGAAGCGTTATTTCATGTTTTACGACTTAGTGGTTCAGCTTTTCTTCCCGTCCACACGTTTCCCATTTTGGGCAATTCGCGGGGTCGCAGGATTGATGCGCCATACGTAAACTACGTGGGATGAAAGTACGGATTTCTTCAGAGTTATAGCCAACCTGAAGGCGGTGGTCATCGATGATGATCGGACGTTTTAAGACAGAGGGATTAGCCAAGACGAAATCGATGAGTTCGGATACCGTCATGTCATCGAAATTCTTACCGCTATCTTGGAAAACTTTCGAACGGGTGGAGATGATGTCATCGGTGCCATTTTCGCTTTTGGTAATGGCTTCTTTGATGTCCTCGCGTTTCAAGGCATCGGAAAAAATGTTGACCATCTCGTACGGAATCTTATTGTCGTCAAACCATTTGCGGACTTTGCGGCAGCTGGCACAGCTTGGAGAAACTAAGATTTTAATCATAGCAATATCTTAACACGTTGCGAAATGCGCTTTCCACCTTTTGCGCGCGAGTGTTATCATTGTGCGCGAGGCAGGTACACACATGGCACGTATTCTCTCTGGCATTAAGCCAACTGGTAATCTCACATTAGGCAACTACATCGGCGCCTTAAAGCATTTCAAGGACTTCCAAGACTCCGGCGAGGTCTTTATTTTCATCGCGGACCTTCACGCGTTGACTTTACCTATCGATCCTGAATTCCTTCGTAATAACACCCGCGACTTGGCCGCGTTTTATTTGGCTTCGGGACTCGATCCGGAAAAGGCCACCATTTTCACCCAATCCTCCGTCCCACAGCACGCGGAAC
>JAGAHY010000164.1 GCA_017626815.1 Bacilli bacterium
GGATTGCACCTCATCAACAAAGAAATCCTCGCAAAACGAGGACTTCTAAGTTGTTTGGACTATTACTTGAGTTGAACCGCCGTATGCCGTACGGCACGTACGGTGGTGTGAGAGGGGCTATCTATTAGTCTCTACTCGATTGCAAACCCCATTGACAAGAATTATTAAGCGCTTAAGATTCTCGCATCGGCAACGAAAGGGAAGAGTAAGCCCGACACTGGCCTAAGAGAGAGTCCCCCATTGGCTGGAAGGGGATAGGCAAAGACGAGCCGAACATGGCCCTGGAGCCGTCTAGGCGATAGGTAGCTTAGGCCGGGCGCGCCCGTTATCGCGCAAGGGTATGTCCCACGGGAGTACTTGATGAGGCCATTATGGTGACGTAATGGCGAAGCAAGGTGGTATCACGAGTTACGTCTCGTCCTTGTAAGTGCAGGGAGAGGCGTTTTATTTATCTCTCCTGCGGAAAGGAGGGAACATGCCTGAAATCGAAATCCGAAATCTCCAGAAATCGTTCGCGGGTAAAACGGTGCTCCATGGCGTGGACTTAAGTGTTGAAAAAGGTGATGTTTTCGGTGTGCTTGGGCTTAGTGGCGCGGGGAAGTCTACCTTAGTACGTTGCATCAATGGATTAGAGATTCCTGATGGCGGCGAAATCTATTTTCAGGGGCAACTGATCTGCAGTGCTTCCAAACGGATCGAACCCCAATATCGGCGCAAAATCGCGATGATTTTCCAGCAATTTAATCTTTTGGAGCAGCGGACCGTTCTCCAGAATGTGGAATTAGCCTTAGAAATCAGCAAAGTAAAAGACAAGAAAGTCCGTCATGAAAAAGCTTTAGAATGTCTTCGCCGCGTCGGCTTAGAGGATAAGGCCAAAAGTTACCCTTCATCCTTAAGCGGTGGCCAGAAGCAACGCGTGGCCATTGCCCGTTCCTTGGCCTTAGAACCACAGGTCCTACTTAGCGATGAAGCCACCAGCGCACTTGACCCCGAGACCACGCAGTCGATCTTAGCCTTGCTCAAGCAGCTCAACAAAGAGCTAGGCTTGACCATCATCATGATCTCGCATCAACTCGGCGTCATCGAATCCATTTGCAACAAGGTGGCGATTCTCGATAAAGCCAAGCTGGTGGAATGTGGCGACTTATCCGATGTCTTCCTTAATCCCAAGACCGACATCGCCCGTAACCTCATCTACGCGGACCAAGTCCATACGGAATTAAACGAGCATCATTTCATCCGCCTGCTTTTTGATGGCAACGCGGATGAACCCATCATCGCCAACATCGTGCAGCAGTGTTCCATCTTGGTGTCCATCGTATACGCTTCCACGAAAGTCATCGATGGCAAAGTCTATGGTCAAACCGTGATCAAAAGACCGAAAAACCCTGCAGAACGGGAAAAACTATTCAAATATCTACGTTTGCATAACGTTTCTTACGAGGAGGTGAAGTCCCTTGGATTGGAATGAATTCTTTCTCGCGTTCGGGGAAACCGTCGGCATGACGGTGATCGCGACGATCCTCGCCTATGTGGTGGGGCTACCCCTAGGAGTCTTGCTCTACGATACCGGAAAGAAGGGCTTACACCCCAACAAGGTAGTGAACTTCATCTTAGGTATCTTAGTGAACATCCTCCGTTCCATACCCTGTTTATTGCTCATCATCGTCCTCATCCCCTTGACCAAAGGCATGTTTGGCCGGGCGACGGGGGCCTGGTATGCGATGATCATCCCCTTGTTCTTCGCCTCGTTTGCCTATGTCGCCCGCATCGTCGAGACCTCGTTTAATGAAGTCGACCAAGGCGTCATCGAGGCGGCCAAAAGCATGGGCGCAAGCCCATTGCAAATCATCCTTAAGGTTCTATTTCGGGAAGCTCGGCCTTCGTTGATCCTCGGGGTCAGCTTAGCGGGCATCTCGATTCTAGGATATACGGCCTTCGCTTATGACTTCGGCGCGGGCGGGCTCATCGCCAGGGCCTATAGCATCTACCACAATCACCCGATGAATTACTTCGATAATCCAGAACTCTGGATCATCCTCGTGCTCATCGTCGTGGTCGTGCAGATCATCCAAGAAGTCGGTCTACGCCTATCCAAAAAACTAGATAAAAGGAGAATTGCCCAATGAAAAAACTACTCTTCGTCTTACCTTTATTCGCCTCTTGCGCCGCTTTGTTTGCCTGCGGCGGAAACAAGGATAACACCATCACCATCGCCGCCTCCGAATTGCCCCATGCCAAAATCTTAAATGAGGCTGTCAAACCCGTCTTAAAAGAGAAAGGCTATGACCTCAAGGTCACCGTCTTAGAATGGACGCAGCAAAACCCTGCCGTAGCCCGTGGCGAATATGACGCGAACTATTTCCAACACCTTCCTTATTTAAATACGTATAACGCCGAAGCTAGCGAAGATAACCAGCTTCAATTAGTGGTTAAGGTCCATTTCGAAAAGCTTTGCCTTTATGCGTCGGACTTAAACCACAAGACCTTACAAAACGGGGATTCCATCGAAATCGTCAATGATGTCTCCAACATTGAACGCGCCTTGCTTCTATTAAAAGATAATGGCGTCATCACCGCGATTAGTCCCTCTTGCTATGGCGCGGATGGCGCGTTCACCTTCAACACGACCAACCCCAATGGCCAAGTGACATTTGCAGAGGAATACCGCGATTGCCGCATCACCTGCATCCAAGAGAGCAATCTCGCCGTCTCCCTCCAAGATTATGACTTCGGTGTCATCCCGGGCAATGCCGCGTTGACGGGGTTAGGAAACGATTATGCCTCCCGCATCGTCTTCGGCGAGAAGGTCGATGAGGATATTCTCTCTCTTCGTGCGAATGGTGTGGCGGTGCGCAAGAAAGACGCTAAGTCGGATAAGTCAAAAGCCTTGGTTGAGGCCTTCGCCTCCGACAGCGTGAAGAACTATATCGCTTCAACCTTCGGCGATTCGGTTGTCTACCATTACGAGAACTTAATTGCTTAATTGAAATGGCCGTCGATGTGCAAATGTCGACGGTCTTTCTTTGTACGACGGGCATGCCGTCGGTCTGTGGTGAAAGTCCACAAGGGGCGTAGTTGCCGACGAACCCCAAAGCGATTCCCAAGGTTTACGTCGTGAGGCGTAGGCGAGAGGAAGGGATAGCAAAATCGTAGCCTTAC
>JAGAHY010000165.1 GCA_017626815.1 Bacilli bacterium
GACGCGTTGGGCGTCGGTGGCCGCGGTCACATAGTGGGTATTGGTGAGGTTAAGATCCCCATAGCAATATTGGAAGAGCTTATCGGGGACGTTATTCTGCTGGAAGAGGACGACGTAATCATCCGCGTCGAGTTGGTCATCGTCATCATGGCCGGTCGCGGCGAGGTAGAAGTTGCCGAAAGTGAGGGTTGCGGCGAGCTTATAAGGCGCGGCTTTCTTGACGATGGAGGTAAGGCCCGCGTTGGTGGGCAAAATGACGACGTCTTTGCCCGAGGATTCGCTCATATAGGCCGCGACGGAAGCAGGGTCGGCGTTGACTTCGAGGTTCTCGGAGGCGAGGTGGCGGAATAAGCCAACCGCGGGGGCGCCGGCGGGGGTGGCGACTTTGACGTCGAGGGAATAGGGGGTGACTTCGCTAGAAAGTCCGGTGACTTCGCTAGAAAGCCCGGTCGCTTTGCTTTCCTCGGTGGAAAGTCCGGTGGCTTTGCTATCTTGGGAAGAAGGCGCGCCGCCGCAGGAGGCTAATAGCAACGCTAGGGGTAAGAGGGATAATTTATTCATGTCTACGTGTTCCTTTATCTTTGCAGTGGATATCATAGGCGGATTTGCTATGATTATTCGTGATTAAAATCACGTTTATGAACATTATTCCCTTATTAGACCGCCACCCCGAAATCAAACGCCTGCCCATCCCTTTCTCCAAAGAGCAACTCCTCATTGAGGAAGGAAACGAATGCAAAGGCATCTACTTCGTCATCAAAGGAGAAGTGAAGATCTCTTCCTATTCGTTAGGGGGCAGGGAAATCATCTACAATAGCCTCAAAGCCGGGATGATGTTTGGGAATAACCTGGTCTTTTCCTCCGACAGGCTTTTCCGCGGCCACGTCATCGGGGTCGAAGACGGGAATCTTATATATATAAGGAAAGAGGATTTGCTTTACCTGTTGCAGAATGACCGAGACTTTCTCGTCGGCTACCTTTCCTACCAAAGCGATTTCGGTAGGGGTCTTAATGAGAAAATCAAGATCTTGGGCTTGGATAACGCGAAGGAGCGCTTGCTTTACTACCTTAGTGTCCATCATGGGGAGAAAGCGTTTGCCTCCATAACCGCCTTGGCCGAGGAGCTTTTCTTAAAGCGCGAAACCTTGTCGCGCCTCCTCCATGGCCTACAAAAAGAAGGAATCATTCTCTTAACGCCGCACAAAGTGAAACTTTTGTGAGAAAAAGCGAACGTTTTAGGATGCTGCGTTGTATTAGTGGTTGAAGGGATGAAACGATGAACCTAGACTTATCCGCGATTCGAAAATTCATGAACAGGGAAGAAAGCGGCGCCGCCTACGTCTACGAGAAGACCAATCGCCTCGTAAAAAGCATTTGCTTCGACGTCCTCCATCAGGACCAAGACGCCGAAGACGCGATGCTCGACACCTACGCCGCCGTGCTTTCCTCAGGTACCTCCTTTTCCAGCGATAAAGTCTTTCTTTCCTATCTTTGCGTCAGCGCGAAAAACACATCCCTCAATCTTCTTAAAGCCCGCAAAAACATCGATTCCATCAAAGAAGATGAAGTCGGGGAGGCCGATGTTCCCTTCGAGTCGGGGATCCTGGGTAAGGTAGAGTCCTTGCTTAGCCCCGAGGACTATGAACTCGTCACTCTTCACCTATGTAACGACTTGGGCTTTAGGGCCATCGCCCTGATCCAAGGCGGGACGGCCTCAAGCTGCCGCGGACGTTATTTCCGGGCCATGAAGAAGCTCAAAGGCAACATCGCCAAGGAGGATTACCGATGAACTTAGCAAACGCGATTAAGAAACAATACGTCACCCGCACCAGCGTCAGAACCGATACCCGTGGTTTTTTGGATAGGATGGGAATACCCACCAAAAGCGACAAGAAAGTGCGCAAGTACAAGAATATTGCCCGCCGCGTGGCCATTTGGGTGCCGGTAGGGGCTATGTCTGGGGCGGTTTTGGTCTTCGCCGGCGCCGTTTTCGCCACAATGGTCCGCTTCAAAACCAATAGTATCTCCAACCAAGTGACTTATACCTTGGCTCAGCGTCACGAACTCGAAGAATCGACCTATCGCCCGTTAAACCGCATCGAATACGTCTCCCAAGGCTTTGAACGGAAAGAAGTCGCTGTGGAATATACCCACGCGGTCAACGAATTCGCCTACAAGCTTTCTGGCGCGGTGAATTTAAACGAGAACGCCATATTCTCTCCCTTGGCGTCTTATATCGGCTTAGATTTGCTTTCTCATGCCGGGGACGATGCTTCCAGCGCGATTTATGAATCCGTCCTTGGCGATGAGACAATCCGCGACGAAAACTACGCGAACATGCTGCGGACAAATTTCTTTGTAACAGAGAATGGCTCCACGCAGATCTATAACGGCGTGTTCTTTAACGTCGACCGTCCAAGCATCACCCCGAAACAGGAATATGTCAATTTCCTGACCTCGAGGAAAACCGAAGCCTATCAAGCATCCTTCAAAAATGACTTAGGGAGGATGGCGGCTTGGGCCAATGACCTCATGGGTGAGCGGATGCTTGATCCAGATTCCTTCGACGTGAGCGAGGAAACCGCGTTGTTCCAATTGACCTTGGCCAATTTCAAAGCCAAGTGGCAGACCCCGTTTAAGAAAGAGAATTCCGGCATCCGGACGTTCTATGGAAAGAACAAAACCAACTCGGTCAATTTCATGAACCATATCTATAGCGGATATGTTGTATACAATTCATCGGAACGTCCATTCCAAGAGAATATCCCTCTGTGCAAAGGGGCTTACGAATACGAGAAATATTTCTCCGTCTATGATCGTTACCATAATGGTTACAGCGTCCAATACCTCGTGCCGAAGTCCGAAGACGATTTCATCCTCGATGTCCTAAGTGACGTCAATTTCCTCGAGGAGAATCCGGATAACTATTATTTCGTCGCCGAAGCCGATGATAGCCGTAAAGAGGTTTTCACCGGGTATAACCCAATCGTCCGAATCGACGTACCGACGTTCAAGATCCAAAAGACCTTGGATTTGGTGCAAAGTTATGAGGATATCGGTTTGGGCCGTCTATTTGAAAAGACGACCGATAACCATGTCCTAGGCAAGGCGATTAACGGAGAGGAAGTCTACGGATCCTATTTGGAGAGCGCGAAACAAATATCCTCGATTGAATTCGATGAGCAGGGAACCGTGGCTCAAACCATCCAAATCCACGCTGGAGGTGCGGGCGCCGCCGCGCCGTACTATGGGGATGGGTTACATGTCGTCCTCAATCAGCCGTTTGTCTACGTAATCCATGATCCAAACGGTTTGCCATTATACATTGGTTCGGTCATGGACTTATAATCAAGCTCGCAATAAACAGAAGCATAAGCCATCGATACGTCGATGGCTTTTTTAAATGACGAATAATGTCTCAAATAAAAGCAGTAAGCTAATCCTTATAAATAATATAAATAAGGTACGCGCGCGAGGACAGCATAGAGCGATGAAGCCAAGGCATGATGTCCAAGCGGCAGCCCATGACTCGCGATGGAATACGATCAATGCGCTTTGAATGGTTTTCCTTTTGACCAAGGCTAAATAGCAAAGAGCAAATGAAACCTCAAAGTCAATTTATATAGAATATTGTCGTTTTAGTAGTTTTTTCGTATTCACACCCTGTGAATAACTCGGGCATATCTTTGTGAATTTGGTTGAATCCACGATTATGAATACGTTCTAAAACATACGATAATAAGCCGTTTTCTACTCATTTACTTAACATAATGGACATTATGCGAAGTTATGTATTTATGCTCAATTCCTTAGTTTCCAACTACTAAATGAAAATAGTTTTGTTCCGTCAATAAAAAATGGGTATACCCGTACCCTACAACTACAAAAACCATATTTATATGTCCCCTTAGTCTCACTTGTGGGCCGATGACCATGTTTGCCCTATGACGTTCTATGGTCATCCAGCTAGACGTTAAGAACCGTTTACGACGATCCCTTTGGTTTTCTTTGGACCGGGATTCTGCGCCTCTTCAATCTCCTAACAAGGGCATTTCTAGGCGAATAAATTGACAATTTAATGTCATAAATTCTGACATGCTATGCGCTTTAATGCCCCTATTAATCGTCCATGTCACCCCTTCTGAACTGCCTTTTCCTCAATTACGAATACTCGATGGATTCTACTTTTATTCGAACCACTCCTTTCACCCCTACCGCTCCTTCTTTTCTGTTTCACGGGCAAATACTCGCCCTGCCCCAAAATCACGCTCATTTTGCCTTTGACAAAGTTTTAGGGGCAAAAAGAAAAGGGGCTTAACCCCTATTCCAATTCGGCTTTGTGATGCTTGTTTTTGATGCGTTCGAGGAGTTCCTCAAGGTTGATCATTCTGCGGTTTCCGGGCAGCATCAGGTGCACGAGGACGTCTTGTCCTTGGACGATGACCCAGCCGGAATCTGGCTCGCCTTCTTTGACGCTGACTTCGATCTTGTTCTTGTATAATTCGTCTTCTAATTGGTCCATATAGGCCCCTAAGGAACGGGGGTTGGAACAGGTCGCAATCACGATATAGGACGCGAACGGGGACGTCTCAGCGACATCGATTACGGCCACGTCTTCCGCTTTCTTCTCGTCGAGGAAATGCCGGACGACGTTAAGTTCTTTGATGGTGTCTTGATCGATCATTGGTCTTCTCCTAAATATAAGTCGAAACAGGCTTTGGTGAGGGGGTTGTCCACGGAATAGCCCTTCGAGAAGAGGTAATCCCGGTTGGCCGAGAGCACGGACATGAAGCCAACATAGTAATTCCGGAAGCAGGCATCGATGAGCTTTCGGGAGTCGAATCCCCTTAAGGGATCGATTTTATCGGTGCTGTAGATGATTTTGGACAAGGGAGGCATGTGTGCCGCGCCGGTCGCGTGGCTTTTGATGGCCTCGAGGATCTCGGGGTCTTTGATGCCGAACACCGTCTCCGCGAGGTAACTGCCCACGAACTGGTGATAGGTCCATGAGGGATAATCCACATATTCGGGGAAATGTTCCTTCATGATTTTCTTCGCGGTGTCGGAATCGGTATTCTTGCCTAAATCATGGAGTAAGCCCGCCGAGTAAGCTTTGCGGCAATCCGGCAGTTTATTCCTCATGGCCACGTTATAGGCCAAATTGGCCACGGATACGCTATGCTGCAGGCGGTGAGGCGTCAGCATTTCCTTGAGTTTGGCCATGTAATAGATGCCCTCTTTCTCGATATAGTCGCGTATGGCTAAGGGAATATCGAGGTCGACGAGGTTGCGGACCTTGGTGGAGGACACCGGGCCAGAGCCTTCGTAGGGAAGGCGCTGCATGTGGAATTGGCTTAGGACCTTGTCGTCGATGGCCACGTCGGGCCTAGAGACATATAGCGGGGTCACGTATTTGACGATTTCCTCCGCGTCTTTCCAGCGTGGGAAGGAATTGACTTCGTCGGCGCCGATGAGGAGATAAAGCTTGCGGTTTTTGTGTTTGTTGGCCATGTGGCGGACCAAGTCGATGGAATAGGAATATTCGGCGCGGCTGCGCATCTCGAACAAGTCGATGAAAAACGCGGGCGAGCCGTCTTTCTTCAAAGCCAGCTGGAGCATTTCCAGGCGTTGTTTGGGGGTGGCCGCCGGGGTCTTCCACCGCGGCGTGCGGGCCGGCACGAAAACGACGTCTGCGTTGAGCATCATGGAAGCCGCCCTCGCGATGCGGAGGTGGCCGTTATGGATGGGGTCAAAAGACCCACCGTAGATGATCAGCGATTCCATTAGCGTACCAATTCGATGACGGGGTTCTTCTGGCTTCTGCGGTATAAGACGATGACGCGTCCGATGATCTGGACGATATCGGCGCGCAGGCGCGTCTCGAGGATATGGGCCACTTCCTGCGGCGTGGAGGTCGCGTTTTGAAGCAATCCGACTTTGATGAGTTCCTTCGCCTCCAAGGCTTTGTCGATGAGCATCAGGAAGCCTTCGTCCACTTCCGCCTTGCCTAAGAGATAACGTTGGGAAATGGGGTTGGCGAGGGATTTTAATTGTGCCTTTTGGCGCGGGTTGAGGGTGGTTTTGTATTCGTTGAGCATAGATTATCTGATTTTGGATCTGGTGGTGTAGATGGCGACGTTTTTGGGCGTGAAGATGCGCCAGACTTGGGCGTTGCCCTCGAACTTGAGCCAGCCTAAGCCGGCGATGCCGATGTCGCGGGGGCCCGATTCCTCGACGGAAAGATCGAAGGCATCGAAGTCGCTGGAGGACACGATGAAGGGGCTGGCGGGGGTAAGCGCGCCCGTGGCGGCCTTGCGGAGCATGAATTCCTCCGCCCTGCCGGCGCGGATTTTAACAAGACTCACGCCTTTTGCAAAGTAGGCTTTCACCTCCTGCTTGTTTCCCTCCCTAAGTTCGATGCGGGCGACGCCGCCGATGAGGAGGCAATCTCCCTTGTCGAGGGTGTGCACACGCGCCTTGACGGGTTCATCCGGCATGACGACGCGGGCGCCTTCCATATCGAGTTTGGAAACGATGGAGTTATCCACGGGGATGCCCGGGGTCTCGTACATGTAGGTCGAGGTGTCGAGGGGAATCTGCATGACCTTCAACGAGGTTCCGGGGTAATTGGAACTGGTGATGGCCTTGCTGGAATTGTTCTGGTAGGAATGCAACAGCGAGTAGATGAGCTGCGTCTTTCCCGCGCCGACGGCGCCTAAGACATAGACGTCATGGCGTTTTCTGCGGCTTTCGATCTCGTCGAAGATCTTGGACGAGTCGCTGAACGAGGTCAACGAGGTGAGGATCACGTCGTCGTGGGTGACTTTGAGCCTGGCGTTGCGGGCGCGGTGGGCGACGTATTCGCGCAAAGCGTCGTCGCTATAATCCTTGGGGAGAAGGTCGCGCTTGTTGGCGACGATGAGCATGTTGAGGCCTTCGATGATCTCGGTGACCTCGGGAACGAAGGAGTTCTCAAAGGAGAACAAGTCTACGACATAGACGATAAGCGCGTCGCTGGCTTCCGCGTCCTCAAGCATCGAAAGGTAGTCTTCCGAGACCTTTGGGGTGCGCGGCATGAAGTTATAGCGCGACTCTTCAAAGCATTTGTTGCAGAAAAGGACGCGCGCCGTGGGATTGCTGAGCACGTTTTTGTCGATATAGCCCTCCGCGTGGGGGTCGTCCCCTTGCAGAATGACGCCGCAGTTATGGCAACGGCGAACAATATTTAGGATACTCATGGCTTTACCTCCCTCCAATTAGGGGCCAAATGGTCACTTTTGATTTTCTTGCGCTTCGGACGGTCGAAGATGCGGTTGAATTTCGTCCACGGTGGTTCGTCCGGGTTTAATGGCTCGGTCAGAATGCATCGCACCCCCGCCCCGTTGGCCGCCTTGACGTCGGTTTGGATTTGATCGCCCACGAGGACCACCTGATTGGGCTTAAGCCCAGCTTCGGCAAGGAACCGTTTCAAGGGCCCGGAGAATGGTTTCTTCATGAAGCAGCGACATTCGACCCCAAGCAGGTTCGCGTAATGGTGCACGCGTTTGCCGGAGTTGTTCGATAAGATCACGATCTCCAGCCCTGCCTCAACCATCGTTTTCTTCCAGTCGAGGGTACGCTGCGTCGGCTCTGACACGGTGTAAGGATCCAGCGTGTTATCGAGGTCGACGAGGACGTGGGTTATCCCGAGACTCTTATAGAACGATGGCTCAAGTTCGAAGATGTTCTCGGCCAAGGCAAAGGGGATGCAACGTTTTCTCATGGCCATAATTCTATACGCTTTCGCGTGCACATGCTCGCAAAAGAAAGAAAAACGCCATTAACCACTGCCAAAAAACAGATGAAAATTTCTTATGCAACCAATTCTTGCAATAATAAAATAGTTCCGATAAACACGGAACTATTTTAACTTGAAATCTACTAATTAATTACTCGATTTAAACTATTTCATGAAGATAATTTCGACTGTTTCGTTTTTAGAAATCATCATCGCCGAAGATCGAAATCTGTTCGAATTTTTCCGCCGGTTTGTCATCCTCGCGCTTGAGGATTTCGACGACCGGCTTAGGTTCTTCGACGCTTTCTTGCTCTTCAGGAGCCTCCACTACAGGTGGCGCGTAAGACTGGATTCCCTTATCAATGTAGTCGCAGTCCGCACGGAAGACGGTCGCGATGATATCCTTCTTTGGCCAGTTATCATCCTTTTTGGCATAGCGTTCCATAGGGGTGAGGTTAAGCTCAGTGAAGGTAACTTCTTTCGTGGAACCGTTTTCCAGGCATACGGTGTAGGTGATCGGCGCTTCTTTATCCGCTTTCGCGACAAAGATGAGGTTATGGGGCTCAGATTTGAACGTGCGGAAGATGACGGTCGTCTTAGACATGCGCTCGGTAGTCTCGATATTGGTCGAAGAGAAAACGCGTAAATGGCCTAAATCGGTCATCAGGAGCACTTTTCCACGCTCCTCAGGGGCGAAGGACACTAGTCCAGCGATCGGGGCGCCATGGAAGTTGCCCGCCTTCATACCCGCGGAGTTCGTCGAGGAGATACTGACGAGGTTTTCGTTGTAACGGACGGCGAATCCGTTCTCCGAGAACACGATAATATCGGAGTTGCCAGTTGTAAGCTCCGCGTCCACCACCTCGTCATCGGCCAATAATTTCATCGCGCGTATCGGACGCGAGAAACGCGTGACCGGATATGAGGATAACGCGGTGCGTTTGATCTGCCCTTTCCTCGAAACGATAACCATATTGAGGTCTTCGCGGAAATCATGGACGGCATAGGCGCGGATGATCTTCTCATCGGGGTCGAGGGAGATGGCGTAGTTCACGTGCATGCCTTCCTCAAGCCACTTATTGGCCTTAAGGAGGTGGATGGGCACGTATAAATAGTTGCCTTTGCTCGTGAACATGAGCATATGGTCCGTGGTATCAGCTTGACCGCAGTAAATGAGGGTATCTCCTGCTTTTAAGCCCGGGAAAACGCCATTTTGTCCGCCGGAGCCTTTCCATGAAGCCATGGAGGAACGTTTGATATAACCGTCCCTGGAGACGGAAACCATGACGGTCTCCTTGGCGACGAGCTCGCGCTGGTCGAAGGTGGCCTTGTTGGCCTCTTCTTCCTGGATGAGGGTGCGGCGATCGCTGCCATAAGTCTTGGAGATGGTCTTCAAGTCCGCGATAATGACGTCGTTAAGGGCGTCGGAGGACGATAGAATGGTCCTTAATTCGGCGATTTCCTTGTTGAGGCTATCGCGTTCGTTCTCAATGACCGCGACGTCGAAATGGCTGAGCTTATAAAGCGGCATCATGACGATGGCTTCGGCCTGTTCGGGGGTGAAGCCATAACGGTTTTGCAAATTGATTTTGGAATCGGCCTTGTCTTTGGAGGCGCGGATGATGTGGATGACCTCGTCGATGATGCTGGAGGCCTTCAGTAACCCCTCGACGATGGATAACCTGGCGAGGTCCTTCTCCAAATCGAAGCGCGACCTACGGGTGATGACGTCGACTTGGTGGGCGATATAGGTATCGCAGTAAGTGAGCAGGTTCAGGGTCTGCGGGCGGCCATCGACGATGGCGACCATATTCGCCGTATAAGAGCTCTTTAAGGCGGTTTTTTGGTTCAGATAAGCCAAAATGGGCTCGGGTTTATAGCCCGTTTTGATGTCGATGGCGATGCGAAGGCCAGTTTTATCTGTCTCGTCGCGGACTTCGTCGATGCCTGGCAGGGTTTTGTCGTGGCGGAGTTTATCGATGGCGTAAACTAAGGCGCTTTTGTTCACGCCATAGGGGATTTCGGTGATGATGATTTGCTGGAAACCGTCCTCATGATCGACGATTTCGGTCTTGGAGGCCACTTCGATGCGGCCTTTGCCGGTGAGGTAGATATCGACCAGCCCCTGGGATTGGTAGACGATGCCGCCGGTGGGGAAATCGGGGCCGGGGACGAAGCGCATGAGCGTTTCGATCGGGCAATTGGGATGCTGGATGCGGTAAATGATGGCGGAGATGATCTCGCGAAGGTTATGCGGCGGGATTTCCGTGGCCATACCGACGGCGATGCCGGAAGCGCCGTTGACGAGCATGTTCGGGAAACGGGCGGGCAAGACGGTCGGTTCGAAGTCGTTATCGTCGAAAGTCAAGGCCATATCGACGGTTTTCTTGTCGATATCGCGGATGAGTTCGTGGCTGATGGCGGCCAAGCGGGCTTCGGTATAACGGTAAGCCGCGGGGCCATCGCCATCCATGGAGCCATTGTTTCCCTGAAAGTCGATCAGCGGCTGGCGGACGCGCCAGGTCTGCGACATGCGGACCAAAGCCTCATAGATGGAAGAGTCGCCGTGAGGGTGGTAATTACCCATGACCTCACCGACGATGTGGGCGCATTTTTTCGTGGGTTTATCGATGGTATTGCCCGTTTTGTACATGGCGTAGATGATGCGGCGCTGGACGGGCTTCATGCCATCGCGGGCATCGGGGATCGCGCGGTCTTGGATGACGTCTTTGGCGTAGATGTCAAAGCGGTCGCCCATGAGTTCATCAAGGGTCGTGGGATTGATTACCTCAGGGATGGCTTCGACGGCTGGTTTTTTCTTAGCCATTCTTCGTCACCTCCTTGATGAAGCGGTCGGTTTCGTTGAATTTGATGTTCTCCTCGATCCAGATGCGGCGCAAGGAAGCGTCGTTGCCCATGAGGACGGAGATGCGCTTCTCGACGACGAGAGGATCTTCGATGCGGACTTGCAAAAGTTGGCGCGTAGCCTTGTTCATGGTGGTCGCGGCGAGCTGGTCGGCGTTCATTTCGCCTAAGCCTTTGTAACGGTTGATGCCATATCCGGGGCCGATTTTCTTCTTGGCCTCCTCGAGGCTTTCGTCATCCCAAGCATAGATGAATTTGTGCTGTGGATCGGACTTTTTGTAGACGCGGTATAGCGGCGGGCAGGCGATATAGACCATGCCATGGGTGATTAACGGCTTCATGTAATTGTAGAAGAACGTCAAAAGCAGGATCTGGATGTGGGCGCCGTCGGTATCGGCGTCGGTCATGATGATGATCTTCCCATAATGGGAGTCCTCGACGTCGAAGTTGGCCCCTACCCCTGCCCCGATGGTTTGGATGATAGTCGCGAATTCGGTGTTCTGGAGCATTCTCTCCATGGTGACGGAGTCGGTGTTGAGCGGTTTGCCACGCAGCGGCAAAATCGCTTGGTGGAGACGGTCGCGGCCGGTTTTGGCGGAGCCGCCTGCGGAATCGCCCTCGACGATGAACAGTTCGTTGTTCTTGTAGTCTTTCGACTGCGCGGAGGCGAGCTTGTCCGAAATGATGGCGTCCACCTTCTTGGCTTTGCCATTGCGGGCCACTTCCTTGGCTTTTCTCGCAGCTTCCCTAGCGGATTTCGAGGCTTGGCATTTGCGGATCAAATCCACGGCGAATTCCTTATGTTCGGCGAGGAAATGGAGCAAATTGGTATAGACGAAATCGGTGATTAGGGGCAATAAATCGGGCGAAGTGAGCTTTTGCTTGGTCTGGGACTCGTACAAAGCCAGATTCTCGGGGACTTTGACGGAGACGACGGCGGTGAGACCTTCGCGGATGTCGTTGCCCTCGAGCTTGTCTTTTTCGCGGATGACGTCATTTTGGATGGCCCAGTCGTTGACCGCCTTGGTGATGCCGGTGCGAAGACCCGTCTCATGGGTGCCGCCATCGTGGGTGCGGACCGCGTTAGCATAGCTATAGACATTCTCGTTATAGTCCTTGGCGCACCACTGCATGGCCACTTCCATTTTGACGTGGTTGGCGTCGTCGACGAAATGGACGATTTCGCCGATGGGCTCTTTGTTTTGATCGAGGATGGCCACATATTCGGCAAGGCCGGATTCGTAATGGAATTCCTCGGTTTTCTTGATGCGTTCGTCGATGAGGACGAAGGTTACGTTCTTAAGAAGGAACGCCTCCTCTTGGAGGTGGTTCGCGACGGTTTCCCATTTGAAATCCGTGGTGGAAAAGAGGCTTTCATCCGGCAAAAAACGGACCAAAGTGCCGCGTTTCCTGGTGGTGCCGACCACTTCTAATGGGGTGGCTAAATGGCCGCCGTTTTCGAAGCGGATATGGTAGATGTTGCCATCGCGGAAAACGTTGATGTCGACCCATTTGGAGAGGGCGTTGACGACTGTGGCGCCGACGCCATGCAAACCCGCGGAGGTTTGATAGGCTTTATCGGAGAATTTACCGCCGGAATGGAGGCGGGTATAGATGATTTGAATGGCGGGAAGGCCGGTTTGCTTATGGATATCGACGGGGATGCCGCGGCCGTCGTCTTCGACGGAGCAGGAACCATCTTTATGGAGGGTGACCGTGATCCGCGAGCCATAGCCGTTGGCGGCTTCGTCGACGCCGTTATCGACGATTTCCCAGATAAGATGGTGAAGACCGCCACTGTTAGTGGCGCCGATATACATACCCGGACGTTTGCGAATACCCTCCAATTCGGGGAGCAATTCGATATTATCCGCGTTGTATTGCGAGGTTAAATTCACGTTATCTGGCATAGGGGAATCAGTCTAAAGACTGTCGGTATTATAAAGCAAATCAGAGCCAAAAATCACCCCATTTGGCCGAAATTCTTCAAAAAATCGCTTTCTAGGAAAGGCGGTTTTACCCCTATTTACTTTGTAAATAAGGTGGCTTCAAAAATCGGGGTATTTTTCATCAAAAGTTAGGAAAAATATAGTTGATATGGAAATATTCCATATGTCAAATTTCGTGGATTCGCAATGAGGATTGAAAATCTTGGCATTTTGCAAAATCGCTATATCCACCGCTTAGTCCATTACAGTCAGAAAATAAGCGCGGATTTAGGGATTGTTTCCGCGAAATCATCGCTCATTTTTAAGGCCAACAGCTAAACTCTACCCTGCCCCTCATGTGCGCGTAAATAGATATAGGTTTCTTTTTGTGTCCTAAGGCAATAGAATATGCACGGTATTTTGAGGTAAAAAATATGAACATAATTGGCGTAAACATCCTTGTCGCCGTCTGCGTCGCCTTAGTTTCCTACTTAATGGGCTCAATCCCCACGGGCGTCGTCATCGGCAAAGTCTTTTTTCACAAAGATCTGAGGGAATATGGGTCGAAAAACTCCGGTGGGACCAATGCTGGCCGCGTCTTTGGCAAAAAAGTCGGCATCTTGGTCATCATCCTGGATATGCTGAAGACCGTTATTCCCTTTTACACTACATGGGCGTTGGTAACCTATGTGCCCGCGTTAAGGGACAACATGGTTTGGGAGAATGGCTATAATGCCGCCCCACTCTACTATTGGGGTTCGGCCTTATTCGCGGCCGTCGGCCACTGCTGGTCCATCTTCCTGAAGTTCAAAGGCGGCAAGGCCGTCTCCTGCTTCATGGGCGTCAACGTCTTGACCTCTTGGATTGAATTCACGCTCTGCGGTTTCACTTACTTGGGCGTCGCGAAGAAGTCGAGGCTCATCTCCTTATCTTCCTTAGTCGGCGCCGTCGTCGGCACCTTGGTCGCTTGGGTCGTTGCCTTGATCGCCGTCCTCGTTCCCTGGAACCCGCACATCCTCACTTGGCTCATCACCATCCCCGAAGCACCCTTCCTCGGTCTTGAATTCGCGATTGTCAACACAATCGTCTCTGCCATCTTAATCTTCCGTCATCGTTCCAACATCGAACGCATTCGCAACGGCACCGAATCCGAGAATCCGTTCGCTAGGAAAAAATAAGTAGAGAATTAGTAGTTTTTACCCCATGTTGCCAAATGTGGATAACATGGGGTTTTCTTTATTTTCTTGCGATGGTAGGCTTGTTTTTAATTGACAAAATTTTGAAATGCCTATTTTTGACTATATTTCATGTTTAAAAGTTTTTGCCCATTTTTCTAAGGTGCATTCCATCCTATTTCAGCCCTCTATAATTCTCTAATTGTCGGCATATTTTCTACACGAATATTCGTCATTGAAACGGCGTATTTCTTGTTTTCCAATTTGTCAGTTCATTGCTCGTTTAAGTCTTCTTTTCCAACTCTCTTTCACCACTTCTTCCGCTCTTTTTTTCGCCCTTAATCCACATGCGAGGGCAACAAAAAACCGGCCACCAAACGATGACCGGATGTTGTTAGAACTAGAGGTCCACTACTGCTCGACGGCAAGGATAAACGGGTAGATTGGCTGTTTGCCTTCGATCTCGATGAAGTCCATCAAGGGGTAGGTTTCGCCAATCCTTTCGGCGAACTCCTTCTTCTGCTCATCGGTGACCGCTTCGCCATAGAAGACGGTGATGATGGAGCAGTCCTCAATCCCATCGATGCTTTGGAGAAGCTCCATCGCGCAATCGAGGAGGTTGGGGTTCGAGGAGCGTAACGCGCCTTGGCAGATGCCGATGTAATCATCCTTGGCGACGCTGACGCCATTATTCACGGAATCGCGCACGGCAAGGGAGATTTCGGCGCTGACGGTACCTTCAATCTGCTGATGGATGACGTTGAGGTTCTCCTCCAGGGATTGATTTTCGATATCGACTAAGCCGAGGGCGCTATAGCACTCGATGATGGATTTGGTCGGGATGACAACGATATTGGTGCCTTCGACCATGGAAGCAGCTTGCTTCGCGGTGAGAAGGACGTTCCCGTTATTGGGGAAGATGATGACGTTATCGGCGTTGCAGGCCTTGACGGCTTTGACGAAGTCCTCCGCGGAGGGATTCATCGTCTGGCCACCTTTGACGATTTCGGTGACGCCCATCTTTTGGAAGAGTTCGGAGATGGGATCAGAGGGCGAAGTCGCGATAATCGCGATGTCGAGCCTCTTATTCTCCTTCTCCAGCTCCTTCAAGAGGACTTCTTGGTGTTGGATGGACATGTTCTCCATCTTGAAGGTGACGAATTCGCCGAAACGCTGCGCGTATTCGATGACTAAGCCCGGGGTCTTGGTGTGGATATGGACCTTGACGATGCCTTGGTTCTCCACCGCGACGATGGAATCGCCTAAGGTGGAATAGTATTCGATCATCTTATCGAGGTTGAAATTCTCCAAACCGTTCTTGCAGTTAAGAAGCTGCATGATGAATTCGGTGCAATAGCCGTATTCCAAGACGGAGTCGGCCGTGAAGGGAATCTCCGCCTCGCCAGAAAGCGCATTTGTCGGGCCATCGAAGATGGAATCCTCGACTTCCTCGCCGGAGAGGTCCTTATACATGCCCTCCATGATGGCGACTAAGCCCGCGCCGCCCGAGTCGACGACGCCCGCTTCTTTCAAAACAGGGAGCAGATCGGGGGTGCCTTTCAAGGATTTGCGCATCTTGCGCAGCAATTTGGAGAATAATGTCTCCAAGCTATCGACCATGTCGATGTTGTCCAAAACATAGTTGCAGCCTTCTCTGGCGACGGTGAGGATGGTGCCCTCGACCGGCTTGATGACGGCTTGGTAGGCTTTGTTGACACCAGAGCGTAGCGCCGAGGCGACTTGGAGGACGTTGGCCTCCTCCAAACCGGAGAATCCATCGGAGACGCCGGCGAAGAATTGGCTTAAGATGACGCCTGAATTGCCCCTAGCCCCGAGAAGCATGCCTTGGGCAAGCTTGCTCGCGACGTCGGAAAGCGAGTTCATGTCCGCTTTCTCCATGGCTTTGATGCCGCCGTTCATGGTGGCGGTCATGTTCGTCCCGGTGTCGCCATCGGGTACGGGGAAAACGTTGAGATCGTTGATTGAGGCGTATTGTAGTTTGATTTGTTTATACCCGTTGTGGACCATTGAGGCAAAGCGGGATGCGGATAATGTCTCCATTTATTTAGGGGTCCTTTCGCTTTTCCCTAAGAAAGGGGAGGCGCCGATTTACTGGCGGTTGACGGTGACTTCTTTACCGAAGACGTAAACGCCGATGGTGCCAGGACCGGTGGAGGCGCCGACGATGGGGCCGATGGGTCCGATGTAGGTTTTCACGCCAGGCGCGAGTTTGAGGATTTCGTCGCGGACGAACTCGGCGGCTTTGACGTCGTCGGCGTGACCGATATAAATGGTCTTGCCCGTGAGGTCTTCACCCGCTTCGACGGTGGCTTTGGCGCAATAAAGGAGCGAATTCTTCGTGCCTTTGACTTTCTCGACGGCGAGGTTTTGGCCGATGCAGTCGGAGATGAGGATTGGCTTGACGCCAAAGATGTTGCCGAAGAAGGCACTGGTGGCCGAGACGCGGCCCGCCTGTTTGAGGTAAGAGAGGGTCGGGACGGTCGCAAATTGGTTGAAGCGGTTCTTATTCGCCTCGAGCCAAGCGACGATTTCGTCGAAGGTCATGCCTTCTTTGCGGCGTTTGGAGGCTTCGATGGCCATCAAGCCCTGCCCTAAGCAGGCGATGAGGGAATCGAAGGCGACGATTTTGTTGTTGGGGTATTTCGGCGCGAGTTCGGCCACGATCTTTTGGGCCGTGAGAACGGAGGCGCTGAGTTTGTTCGAGCAGCCGATATAGAGGACGTCGTAGCCCTCGTCTAAGGCCTTGGTGAATTTCTCGACGAAGGTCGGCGCGGGCACTTGCGAGGTGAAGATGCGCTTGCCACCCCTCATGACATCATAGAACTGTTGGAGGGTGTAGCCCTGATCATAGTCGAGGGAGGCGATGATCTCCTTGTCGTCGATGGTGACGATCATCGGGCAGTAATCAATGTCGTATTCGTCGCGAAGATCCTTGGGTAAATCGCCCGTGGAATCGATAAAAATCTTAATCTTGTTCATTTTCTTTATCTTAGCTCCGATTGGGGATTAGAGGTTGTTGCTATTCTGCATGTTCCGCATGACGGCGCGGATTTGGGCCTCGGAGGGCTTGCGGCCCATGGAGGCGAACATCGCGCGGATCATCTTCTCGTTGATGGGCGGGTTCTTCTTCAGTTCGTACTTGAAGAACTTGCGGGCCCCGAAGAAGCCGGCGATCAGGCCGATGATGAGGGCGCCGATGGCGATGCCAAACCAGCCGCCGCTCCACTCCATGATTAGGCCCTCCCGTCGTATTTACCCGTGGAGGTATCGACGGAGATCTTGTCGCCCTGATTGATGAACAAGGGGACGCGGATGGTCATGCCCGTTTCGAGGGTCGCGTCTTTGCTGCCGCCGTTGGAGACGGTGTCGCCGCGGACGCCAGGTTCGCATTCGACGACGGTGAGGACAACCTTGGAAGGAAGGGTGACGTCGAGGATTTCGCCTTCATAGGACATGATGGTGACTTCGGCGTTGGGGGCGAGGAAGGGGATGATGTCCTCGTAGGTGGATTTGGCGAGTTCGACTTGCTCGTAGGTGGAGCCGTTCATGAAGACGAGAGTCTCGCCGGAATCGTAGAGGTATTGCATGCTGGCCTTGTCCACGCGGATATCTTCCACGCCATAGCCAGAGTTGCGGGCGAGTTCGGTGATCGCGCCGGTGCGGAGGTTTTTGACCTTCACTTTCGCGACCATCTTTCTCATCGCGGTTTTGTTGAGAAGGATATCGATGACCCTATAGAGGTTTCCTTCATCAATGAAGTAGTTGCCAGGACGGAGTTCGGTAACATTGATCATATTGATTTCTCCTTAAATGTAATTGCTTGTTGTTCGCGTCATACGCTCCGCGATTATACCCCATCCGCACGCGCGTATAAAGGGTAAATGTTTTCTGGTGAGTCGGGAGTTGGTTTTTCTTTTCGACTCAGCGTTGTAATAAAGACAGATTATTAGCAAAACGGACGCATTTTGGCTTGGAAAAACAAAAAGTCGGAAAGCATATCCGTTCCGGCCTTTTGTTACGTGATTCCATGCGATAGGGAACTAAGAAAAGTCCTAGATTTGGCGGTTTTTGAAAGACGATTAGTCTTTAAAACCCCAACTGTATTTTCTGCACCGTTAATGCTTATCGCCACCAGAGACGGCTTCAAGTTGCTCGTCGTTGAGCTCGACGTCTTATTCTTTAGCGAGCGCAAGCCTTTCTTCGGCGGTTTTGCATTCTTTAAGTTTAGCGATTTGTTCTTCCGTCAGACTTTTGAGTAATTCTTCTTTCCTTGTCAAAGCCCTCCTCTATTTCCCTCATATTTCAAATTCATCGCACAAAAGCGCCGCACTAAACGTCCATTTTCCCTCCATCTTCTGCCCAATGTCGCTTTTTGCCATAGAGCCCCACATATCCTTAAAAGGAAAAGATACACTTCATCGAGGGAATGCTTACTTAAAAAGCCCGGAAACCCGAGCTTATTGGCTGTTATACGAGGAGGAACCCAAACGCGTAAGCGAAGGGCAAGCCAAACGAGGAGATGTAATAGAGAATCCGCTGGAAGTCGAAGGTGACGCCGCTATTGACATCGGCCACGATGGTCGTGATCGGGGAAATCAGCAAGATGATGGCGCATAAGGCGAGCTTAAGCGACTTATGGCCACTGATGCAACCCCACAGGGCGATGATCCCGAACAAGGCGTTGACGCATTGCCCGAGGAAACGCCCTAGCAGCGAGATTCCCTCAGCATTGAAAAGGTTTTGCCATCCGCTGGCGGAGAGGGCTTGGTAGGTGTTGATGATGGTCGGCACCGCGGTGACGAGGATCAACACCCCGACGACAAGAAGGATGATTCTGCCGATGATTTTCATGTTTATTCGGGGATATAGGCCTTATAGGAGGTCACGCCGGTGAGCACTTCGCCATCGATTTGAAGCCCGCAGGGTTCGTCGAAGGTGACTTCGATGCATTTGCCCGTGGCGACATAGGTATGCTTCTTGTCCTTGACGTGGGTGCCCTTGAAAAGTTTAGGGAACATGAGCAAGGTGCCAAGCTTGCCACGGCCATGGATGCACACCGCGGTTAGGGTGTCGCCGTTACGGTCTTGGGCGGGGGCGATCATCATGCCGCCGCCATAATAACGGCCTTTCATCGCGGAAGCGAGGTAAGCTTTCTTCATGGTGACGGGTTCTTTGCCGTCGACTTTGATGGTCGCGTTACGCGGATGGTAGGGACCCATGAGCAAGCCGATGGTGATCTTGCCATAGTCGATGTCCTTTTCCCCTGCCGCCTTCATTTCCTCGGCCTTGACGCAGCATTCGCCGTCGATTCCGAAGCCGATGCCGTTAAGGAAGCGGAATTTTTTGCCTTGGACTTCAATGATGGGAAGCCCGGTGATGAAACTATCCAAACGATAGATGCCGGTGTTGACGTCTTTGGCGGTCTCGGGGAGGTCGCGCTGGAAGTCGTTGCCGGTGCCGGTAGGATAAAGGCCGAAGGCGCAAGGAAGCTTGCGGTCTTCGAGGTTATTGACGAAATGGTTCATCGCGCCGTCGCCGCCGAAGATCACGACAAAATCGTCTTCCTTCAGTTTGGCGAAGAAGTCATTGAAATCGAGATTGATCAAGGAAAGCGTCTCGCCGATGGGGAAGGATTTGGCGGCAAGCTCCGCGATGAGGCGATCGGCGTTGGCTTTGCCTTCGCCGGCGTCGGCTAGTTCGTTATAGAGCAAATAGTTCATGGTTTATCCTCTTGAATAAATTAGGCTTATTGTACTTCATGAAGGTAAGGATTGTAACGAAGTTCTTCACCGATTGTGGTGGAGGGGCCATGACCGCAGTAGACTTTCGTGTTTTCCGGCAGTTTCATGAGTTTTTTCATCGACGTTTGGAAGGCTCTTGGCATCGCGCCGGGAAGGTCGCTTCTGCCGATGCTATGGAGGAATAGGGAATCCCCGGCGAACAAAACGCCTTCCTCCGGCAGGTAATAGCAGCATCCCCCGACGGTGTGGTATGGGGTGTGGATGACACGGACGAGGTATCCGCCGACGGTCTTTTTCTCCCCGTTTTCGTCCGTGTAGGACTTGCCGCCAAGGAAGATTTCATCCTCGTCTTCGGCGAAATATAGGGGCAACTCCTTCGTTAGTTTGAAGGGGTGACCAAACAAGCCGACTGAGCCATTCAGGCGCTCGTCATAAAGGAAGTCCTCCTCGTCGCGGTGGATGATGACCCGGGTATTGGGGTCGAGGTCGAGGTCATTTAAGCCGGCGATGTGGTCATAATGGCCATGGGTGAGGAAGATGCCGGCGATGAAAGGATGGTGCCTTTTGCAGTAATTCTCGACGCGGTGGTCCTTGTTATAGCCTAGATCAAAGACCAGGCATGCCTCCCCTTCCTCACCGAGGACGAAGGTGTTGCCGATATCGGGACCGTAATTGAGTTGCGTGACTTTCATAAATGTAAGAAAAGGCCCGTAAAGGGCCGAAAAAAGCAATGGATATGCCTTATTTCTTTTCCTTGTGAAGGGTTTTCTTCCTGCAGGCGGGGCAGTACTTCAAGATCTCCATCTTGACGGGATGGGTCTTCTTGTTGCGGGTGGTGAAATAGTTTTCGTTTCCGCATTCGGTGCATTTCAGAATCACTTGATCACGTTTGGCAGCCATAGTCTCACTTCCTTTTCAGCGCGGGTATCTTATCATAGTGAAACATAGAAATCTATAGCAAAAATACTTCGTTTTCCCCACGCCATGTCTTTGGGTCTAAATTCTTCGTCAAATCGTTCTCTTGAAGCGGATAATCCGCAACTCCCCCGCGTTCTGCCGAGGGTTTTCCCAAAATAGGCTTCGTCCATGTTTTCCTTAGGAACATGAAGCAAACCATATAAGAAAAAGGATAAGGCTGAAGTTATCGGCTTTTCCCGCTATATAGAAATCCCTATTTATGTCGATCTAGTTATCGAAAACTGAGATTTCCCCGCAAAAAAAGGCGAATTTTATCGATAAGGATAAACTCATCTTCGGGATTAAGGTAAAATAAGGCCATGCCAAAACGTATTTGTACCCGCCCCGTGTCTTTGGGCAATCTTACTTTAGGTGGCAAGCCCACCCCGCTCATCCAATCGATGTGCTCCATCAAAACCGATAAGGTCGAGGAAGTCTCCGCGCAGATCAACCGCTGCGCCGCCCTAGGCGCCGACGCGATGCGCCTAAGCGTCCTCGACGAATCCGACGCCCGCGCCTTCAAGGAAATCAAAAAGCGCGTCAGCATCCCCCTCATCGCGGACATTCACTTTGATTACCGTCTGGCTTTATCGGCCATCGAAGCTGGAGTCGACGCCGTCCGCATCAACCCGGGCAACATCGGGGCGAGGGAAAATATCCTCGCCGTGGTCGAAGCCTGCAAAGTCCATAAGATCCCGATCCGCGTCGGCGTGAATTCGGGCTCGCTCGATAAACAGTTCGTCGTCGGCAAGGAAATCGTGGCCGCCGAAGCTCTCGTCGGCAGCGCCAAAAAGCACGTCGAAATCCTCGAATCCATGGGTTTTCACGATATCGTCATCTCCCTAAAGGGTTCCAACGTCTTAGAAACCGTGGAAGCCTACCGTTTGGCCGCGAAGACCTTCCCCTACCCCCTCCACCTTGGCGTCACCGAAGCCGGCACGAAGGATGTCGGGCTGCTGCGTTCCGCCGCCGCGCTTTCCCCGCTTTTGTTAGACGGCATCGGCGATACCATCCGCATCTCCCTCACCGAAGAGCCCGAGGAAGAAATCCGCGCCTGCAACCGCCTGCTTCATGATTTAGGTCTCAAGGACGACTTCCCGACCTTCATTTCCTGCCCGACCTGCGGCCGCACCGCGGTCGATCTGATGCCTTTGGCCCACAAAGTCCAACGTTACCTCGAAGACAACCACATCAACAAGACCGTGGCCGTCATGGGCTGCGTGGTCAATGGGCCTGGCGAGGCTAGACACGCCGACTTAGGCTTAGCCGGGGGCAAAGGCTCCTGGGTCATGTTCAAAAAAGGCGAGGTCATCGCCACGCTGAAGGAAGAAGAAGCCTTCGACGCCTTGGTGGCCGAACTCGCCAAATTAGATTAGTTTCTCGCGCCACGAAGAATCAAACCGCCCCTGCCGCAACATGGAAATCTCCTGTTGGTATGGGGCTTTTTCGCCGATATATGGGGTCTCGAGGATGATGGGGATTTCGGCTAAACGCGGCTCGACGACAAAAGAATGAAGGGCTTTGAAGCCTATCGTCCCATAGCCGATGTTCTCGTGGCGGTCTTTATGGGCGCCTTTGACGTTTTTGGAATCATTAAGGTGGACGACTTGGAGGCGGCTTAAACCAAGGACGCGGTCGAATTCGTCTAATAACGCCGAGGCATCGCTCACGTCATAGCCCGCGTCATTCATATGGCAGGTATCCAGACAGATGCCGATGCGGGAAGAATAGCTAAATCGGGACAGGAATTCTTGGAAAAACTCAAGGTTCACCCCCACTTCGCTGCCTTTGCCCGACATCGTCTCCAAGCAGACGGTGACCTTCGTGCCGTCTTGGGATAAGACTTCATCTAACCCCAAAAGCAACGATTCCATGCCATGTTCCACCCCCAATCCCACGTGGGAACCTGGGTGCAAAACAAGGCGGGAGACGCCAAAAGCCTCCGTGCGGCGCAGCTCGGCGACCAAGAATTCCTTGGCCAAGGAAAACGTGGATTCCTTGTCTTTGTTGGCGAGGTTGATGATATAGGGGGCGTGGACGACGAGCTTGCTTTCGTCGATGCCGTTAGCACGCAAAAACTCGCGGCCTTCCGCGATTTTCATGGAATCTAACGGCTTGCGCAGGGTATTCTGCGGGGCGCCGGTATAAAACATGAAGGTATTTTCCCCATAATCCAAAGCGGTTTGGACGGAGGAAAGATAATAACCAGGGCCTGAGAGGCCGATATGCGAGCCAAGGAACATCAGTCTTTCTTCTTGGCCTTGGCGGCGTAGGCGCGGCCCATTTGCTCGCGCACTTTCTCTTTGATGGCTTTGCGGCGGTACTTGCCATGGACTTTCTCCACCGCTTTCCTGCGCTTGGCTTTGTAGCCCGGCTTGACTTTGTCGACTTTGGTATGGGCCTTGGCGATGGAGATGTCGCGGGCTTCCTGCTCGCTGACCTCGTGCTTGAATTGGATCTTGCGGCGGGCTAAAAAGCTCGATTCCGTGGGCACGATGGCATCAGCTTTGAGGGTGTAGTAATCAAAGGCCACGCCCTGGGCGAGCAAGGTTTTCGCGCGTTGGAGGTCATCCGCGTTATAGAAGACCCAGGAATCGCCGGATTTGCCAAACCTGCCGGTGCGCCCGGCGCGGTGGTAATAATAGGCGAGGTCGCTTGGGAGGTCCAAACTGATGACGTCGGTGACGTCCTCGATGTCGATGCCGCGGCTTAGTAAGTCCGAGCACACGACGACGGGGAATTTGTTGGATTTGATGAGCCGGAGGGCTTTTTTGCGCTCCCTGGTGTCGAGGTCGCCCGAGAAACACACCGCCTCCACTCCTAAGGAACGGAGGTGGGCATAGGCCGCGTTGACGTCTTCTTTCTTCGACGCGAAGACCAGAGCCAAATAAGGTTTACGGATTTCCAGGAAGCGGGCTAAGGCCTCGGATTTGCCGATATGTTTGATGTCGACGAAATGGTGGGCGACCGTGGAGGCCGTCTTGAAGTCTTCCCCTTCGTAGAGGAATTTGGCGTCGACGTAATGTTCGAGCTGCTGCTTGAGGCCTTGGTTCAAGGTCGCGGAGAAAACCATCGTCTGGATGGTTTCGGGCAACACTTCGTAAAGGGAGTCGATGTCCTCGAAATAGCCAAGATCCATCAGCATGTCCGCCTCGTCGAGGACGATGGAACGGACGCCGTGCAGATCCAAGGCGTATTCGTTTTGGAGGATGTCTTTGGCTCGCCCTGGCGTCGCGATGACGATATGCGGGGCGATGCCTAAGCCCTCTTTGTTCTGGGTCTTCTCGGTTTCGCTGGTGAAAAGGCGCACTTTTAGGCGCGGGAAGAATTTCGTGAACGCAAACGCGAACTCATACACCTGCCTGGCCAATTCGCGGCTAGGGCACAGGATGATGGATTGAAGGCGCGGCAGATTCATGTCGATGCTATCGAGGATCGGCACGAGGTAGGCGTGGGTTTTGCCGCTGCCCGTCTCGCTTTGGCAGACGAGGCTTTTGCCGCTTAAGGCTTTGGGGATGACTTTCCCCTGTACGGGGGAAGGTTCGAGGTAGCCCAACTTGTTTAAGGCGTGGACGAGGTCCTTGGATAAATTGAATGATGCGAAGCTTGCCATGGCCGAATTATATGAAAGATTCTTCCCTTTTGGCAATGAATAAGGCAAATTATTAACGATATGGAAGTCATTATTTTAAATCCCCATGGTTATTGCCTCGGGGTCAACGAAGCTATCGCCACCGCCCTCAAGGCCAAAAAAGACCACCCCGACAAGAACGTCTACCTGCTCGGGCTGCTCGTCCATAACGAGGAGACGGTCGATTGGCTCAAAGAGCATGGCCTAATCCCCTTAGACGAACGGAAGGCGGGCCTGCTCGACTACCTCCTCGACATGAAAAAAGGCGACGTGGTCGTCTTTTCCGCGCATGGCCACCCCGACGCCTACGCCGATTTCGCCAAGGACAAAGGCCTCATCATCGTCGACGCGACCTGCCGTTACGTCAAAGAAAACCTCGATCTTGCTTTGTCGCTGGAGACCCCGATTTGCTATGTCGGCGTGGAAGGTCATCTCGAGTCCGAGGCCTTCCTTGCCAATTGCCCCGAGGCCGTCTTCTATGACGTCAAGTCCGATACCTGCAATTTCCTGAAACTCAAAGGCATGAGGGCCACCCCCACCATCATCACGCAGACGACCTTGTCTTCCTTCGAGGTCGAGCGCGCGATGAACAACATCCACGAATTCTTCCCCGACGCCAAAATCGCCAAGCAACGTTGCCACTCCACCACCTTGCGCCAGCAAGCCATGCTCGACCTGCCCGAGGATGTCGACTGCGTCATCGTCTTAGGCAGCGCCCGCAGCAACAATTCCGTCAAACTCGCCGAAATCGCCGCCTCCAAAGGCAAGGAAACGCACCTTTGCCTCACCTTGGAGGACGTCAAAGCCCTCGATTTAAGCAAGAAAAAGAGGCTCGCGCTTTCTAGCGGAGCCTCAACTTCCAACGCGACTTTTGACGCGGTGTTCAAATACCTTCGCTCTCTGTAGGGAAACGGGACAATTGCCCGCTGACCGCGCGATAGACCCCTAAATAGGCATCGCGCTTTTCTTTTGGGAGGTTGGGGGTGTTGAGCAATTTGGAGATTTTGCGCTTTTGGGCGCGGAGCCATTCGACATACACCGGGTCCTGCCCTTTCATGAGAATCGGCCCGAAGGCGAGCTCATTCTGGGTGTAAGGGACGCGGGGCAAGCCGCGCTCGAAGCGGATGATGGTGTAATAGATATGGTCTTCATGGACCATCGTCTCAGCGGTGATGTGGTAGCCAAGTTCGGACACCCTTTTGCGCACGGCCATGAGGTCGCGGTGCGGGTCCATGATGATGGTCGAGATATTGCCAAGCTTCTCGGGATGGGCTTCGAGGATTTCGCAGGAAAGCAAGCCACCCATGCCGCAGAGGGCCAGCGTATCGACCGAGGAGGAGATTTGGGAAATGCCGTCGCTATGGGAGCAGATGACGTGGTTGGCCGCCTTGGAGGAGGCCACGTTGGCCTTCATCCGGAGATACGGCCCGACTTTGTTATCGATGGCCATGGCCCAGTTGATTTTGCCCGATTCCACGAGGAAAATCGGAAGCCACGCATGGTCGCTTCCGACATCGGCGAGGTAGCATCCGCTGGGGACGAGCTCGGCGATGGCATTCAGTCTGGCGGAGAGCCTTTTGGGCATGGCTTAGCGCCTTCCTCCCCTGCCTTCTCCAGGCAGGACGCCATCGCGGTAGTCGCCGAGTTTCTTCGCGCGGGTGGGATGGCGGAGCTTGCGGATGGCTTTGGCTTCGATTTGACGGATGCGTTCGCGGGTGACGCCGAATTCGCGGCCGACTTCCTCTAAGGTCCTCGGACGGTTGTCGTCTAAGCCGTAACGGAGGCGGAGGACGCGTTCCTCGCGGTCGGTGAGGTCCTTCATGATTTCATAGAGTTCCTCCTTGAGGAGGCTCTTGGTGGTGTATTCCTCGGGGCTTTGGGCGTCGGAGTCGGCGATGAAGTCGCCAAGGCGGGAATCGTCTTCCTCGCCGATCGGGGTCTCTAATGAGACGGGTTCGAGGGCGATGCGCTGGATCTCGCGGATGCGCTCGGCGGACAAGGCGCCCTCCATCTTCTCGGAGATCTCCTCGGCGCTAGGCTCGCGGCCGAGTTCCTGGACGAGCTGGCGCTGGACGCGGGTCATCTTGTTGATGGTCTCGACCATGTGGACCGGGATGCGCACGGTGCGGGCTTGGTCGGCGATGGCGCGGGTGATGGCCTGGCGGATCCACCACGTGGCGTAGGTGGAGAACTTAAAACCTTTGGTGTAATCGAACTTTTCGACCGCTTTGATGAGGCCCATGTTGCCTTCCTGGATCAAATCGAGGAAATGCATGCCGCGTCCCACGTAATGCTTGGCGATGGAGATGACGAGGCGGAGGTTGGCGTTGATGAGCTGATCCTTGGCCTCTTTGCCGTCGGCGATCTGCTCGGGGGTGGCGTTGGAGGCGTTGCCGGCGACGATGCGCTTGGCGAGCTCGGTCTCCTCTTGGGCGGTGAGCAAGTCGACTTTGCCGATTTCCTTGAGGTACATCTTGACGGAGTCATTGACTTTGACCTCGCCGATGCCGATGCGCGAGAAATCGGTCATCGTGGCCACTTCTTTTTCTTCTTCGGAGAGGCCTTCGCCGTCTTCGTCGGCGTCGATTTCGTCCTCCTCCATCTGCTTCTCGGCATCCTCGAAGGAATCGGGGACGTCCACCATGGCGAGATCGTCGTCGTTGACGGGCTCGTCGTCGTTCTCGATGTCGATGCCGTTCTTACGGAAATACTCGATGAGGCCTTCGAAATCCTCGTCGGTCAGATCGAGGTGCGCAGTCGCCTCCATGATGTCGGCGGTGTTGACGTAGCCTTGTTCTTTCCCTTTCTTGAGGAAACGTTTCTTGATGGAATCGAGCGAGACGATCTCTTCATCATCGTCGATGACGACGACATCATCATCTTCGAACTCGGGGTCGACTTTCTTCTTTGACTTGGCCATTGGTTTTATCCTTTCTTGGGCTTTTTGGCCCATCTGTTTCTGATTTTGGCGGCTAATTCCTTGTTGGCGAGGGCGCCGGAATCAAGGGAGCCTTGGCTAATCGCGCGTTTGGCGGCGAGTTTATCGTTGAGGGTGCGGGTCTCCTGGGCGATGATTTTGGCGCAATCGCCAAGGGACTTTTCCCCTACTGGGGGCAACCCCTCCGCCAACGCCATCTCGGAGACGGTTTGCTCCACCGTCCCGGTTTCGTCTAAGCCGCTGCCGCCGATATAGGCGAGCAACTGGCTTAATTCGGGGTCGCCATCGTGGGAGGCGGCGAATTCGATGAGGAATTCGGCGATGGTCGAGAACACTTCCTTGGAGGTGAAGGAACCGACGTTTTTCTCGAAATAGTCGATGGCTTCTCGGCTTTGGAGCATGTATTGGATCATGGTGCGCTCGGCGGTCTCTAACCTTGTGAGGACTCTAGCGAAGCCTTGGCCCTGGGTCGGGTCAAGTTTGGGGGTGGCCAGGAGGATCCCTTCCGGGGCTTCGTCTTCCTTGGGGCTTTGGCGCAGCAACTCACGGATGGCCTCGGCTTGGTAGCCGGTGGCGTCGGAGATTTTGACCAACATGTCCTCGAATTCGATGCCCGCGGGCTTCTCCCTTAAATACGGGAGGAAGGCGGAGAGGACTTTCTGCCGTTCCTCGGCCGTCTCGAGCTTGCGGTTATGGAGGTAATACCCGAGTTGGAAGTCCACCGGCTCGACGAGGTTATTCATCTTCGCCCGCACGGCCTCGGGGCCTTCTTGGCGGAGGATGTCGTCCGGGTCGCGGGTGTCGTTGCCGTAATCGACGAGGCGGAACTTCAACCCCGACTTGGTTAATGGGGCGCAGGCTTTCATCATGTTGGACTGGCCAGCCGCGTCGCCATCCAGGCATAGCCTGATTTCGCAGCGTAGCCGTTTCAGCAAGCCGATATGCTCTTTGGTCAAGGCCGTGCCCATCAGCGCGACGGCGTTAGGGATGCCGGCCTTATCGAGGGCCATGACGTCCATGAAACCCTCTAACACGTAGCAATACCCATCGCGATGGGCGCTGGTAACCACGTTATGGTAGTTATAGAGCACGTTGCCCTTATGGAAGAGCCTGCATTCGAGGGAGTTGACGTATTTGGAGCTATCGTCGTTGACGATGCGCCTGGCGGAGAAGCCCACGACTTGCCCCCTAGGATCGAACAATGGGAAGGTGATGCGGCCCGCGTTATGGTCGTTGGTGCCGACCCCTCGGGCTAAGGCGATGCCGATATCTTCGATATTTTTCAGCGAATGGCCTTTGGCGAGGAGGAATTCGATGGTCTTCTTCCCATCCATGGGGGCGTAGCCGATGCCGTATTTCTTGATCACGTCATCGCCAAGGTCGCGGGATTTGAGATATTCCCGCGCCGCTTTCCCCTCAGGGATGGTAAGCGCGTATTGATAATAGGTTTGCAGGTCGTTGATGCAGGAATGTAGCTTCGCCATCTCGGGGTCGACGGAGACCTTTGGGGTGTCCTCGACGAGGCGCGGGTCACTGTAGCCCGATAGCTCCGCCACTTTCTTCACCGCGGAAGCGAAGGGTATCTTCTCGTATTTCTCAACGAAGCCGATGGCGTTGCCGCCGGTCCCGCAGACGAAGCATTTGAAGATCTGCTTCTCGCTGGAGATCTGCATCGACGGGTTCTTGTCGTCGTGGAAGGGACATAGGGCCACGTAGTTGCGGCCTTTCTTCTCCACGGGGATATAAGAGGAGGCTACGTGGACGATGTCGCTGTGTCTAAGCACCGATTCAATCAAATCTTGGCTATACATCGAAACCTCCTTTCTTATACAAAGTATAATATCTACTAATTATCTACTTCTTTTCGACTAGAAATCTCATAAGAAGCATTTTTCTTCGAGATAGTCGCGGACTTCCTCGATCTTCATGCGAACCTGCTCCATAGAGTCGCGTTCGCGGATGGTGACGGTGCCATCCTCGACGGTTTGGAAGTCGATGGTGACGCAGTATGGGGTGCCAATTTCGTCCTGGCGGCGGTACCTCTTGCCGATGGATCCGGTCTCGTCATAGGTGACGGTGAGATGCTTGTTGAGGAGGCTGAGCACTTCCCCTGCTTTCTCGGATAGTTTCTTGGAAAGCGGGAGGATGGCGGCCTTATACGGGGCAAGCGCGGGGATGAGATGGAGGACGGTACGCTGGTCGCCTTCGAGTTGTTGCACGTCGTAGGCGTCCACGAGGGTCATCAGCATTAAACGGTCAAGGCCCATCGAAGGCTCGATGCAATACGGGATGTAACGCTCGTTGGTGTCGGGATCGAAATAGGTCAGATCGCCTTTGGAATACTCCATATGGCGCTTGAGGTCGTAGTCGGTGCGGTCGGCAATGCCAAGGATTTCGCCCCAGCCAAGGGTCGGGAAGTCGTATTCGACGTCCGTCGTGGCTTTGGAATAGAAGGCAAGCTCGGCCTGCTCATGGTCGCGGTAGCGGAGGTTTTCGGCCTTGATGCCGAGGGTTTCGACGAATTTCAGGCAGTAATCCTTCCAATAGGAGAACCATTCAAGGTCCGTTTCCGGCTTGCAGAAGAACTCCATCTCCAACTGCTCGAATTCGCGGGTGCGGAAGGTGAAATTCCCCGGGGTGATCTCATTGCGGAAGCTCTTGCCGGCGTTGCAGATACCAAACGGCAGCTTCTTGCGGGCGACGCGCTGGACGTTACGGAAGTTGATGAACACGCCTTGGGCGGTTTCGGGACGGAGATAGACGGTGGAATTGGGCGTATCCTCGTCAAAGACGCCGAGGTGGGTCTTGAACATCATGTTGAACTTGCGGATTGGGGTGAAGTCGGATTTGCCGCACACCGGGCAGACCATCTTATGTTCCGCCATGAAGGCGTCCATGGCCGCGTAATCCATGGCTTCGACGTCGACGTCGGGATATTCGCTGTGGATTAAATTATCCGCGCGGTGTCTGGCTTTGCAGGCCTTGCAGTCCACCATGGGGTCATTGAAGGTCGAAACGTGGCCGGTGGCTTCCCAAACGCGGGAATTCATCAAGATCGCGGAATCGATGCCAACGTTGGTAGGGGATTCCTGGACGAACTTCTTCCACCACAAATCCTTGATGTTGCGCTTGAGTTCCACGCCTAAGGGGCCATAGTCCCAGGTGTTGGAAAGGCCGCCGTAAATTGCGGAGCCTTGGAAGACGTAGCCAGTGTTTTGCAGATGCTGCGTCACGGTTTCAAAATCAAATTTATTCGCCATCGCGAATGCCTCCATTGGGGTTAGTAAATAAAATAAGGCCAAAAGCCGTGTGGAGTTTACGCTTCGTGAAAGCGTCTGTCAACCCTTAATGGTAGAATTTTGAATTATTTGAAAGATGTTTGTCTCAATAAAGTGCTTTTAAGGCTCGCGCTTTAGCTTTTCCCTTATAAGGCAAGCGTCCCCTGAGACAATTCCGCGCGCAAGTCCTCCAGTGCCAGTGCAAAAAGGTAACGGAAATCGCTATCCTCAATTGGGGTTGGCTTTTTCCCTTTGCGGTATATCCTCCTCAATGTTTCAGCATGGGGTCTAAAGCGCGAAGCTTTTGGCCCGTGGCATCATGGAAATACCGCAATAGCGCGGTTAATACCGCCTGGGCGTGTATTTTTGGGTAGATGACGCGGGAAAGATCTTCTAAGGGATAGCGGAACGCGTGGCGGTAAATGCGTAACTCATCGGCGTCGACCGCGGTCCCGCCGAGGGAGAAATAGCAATCGCCGCAAAGGAACCCGCCGCGGCCGATGTCCATGGAGACGATGTTGGTCTTGCTGCCGCAGTTGACGCAGTGCCCTACCTCTAACCCATAGCCCGAGATCGATAGCGCCTTGGCTAAGAACATGACGGCCACGCTATAAGGGTCATTCCCCTGCTGCAAACCTTCTAGGGCCCCTTTTAAATAAGGATATAAAGAGGACGCGTCTTCCTCAGAGAGGCATTTGGCGCAGTATTCTAGACATAACTGCGCGACCAATAGCCCTTCTAAACCGGAGCCTGGCTGAAAGAAATGGCCGATGCGCCCTTCTTTTAAGGTCAATGAGCCCGAGGTGGAGACGATGAGGTTATAGTGGCCTAAAGTCAGCTCTTGGGTAGAAAAGCCCGCGGAGGTGCCCATTTTCAGGGCTCCGCGGGAATAGAACGTGAATAAGCCGCATTCCCCGAGGCAGCGAATCATGGCATCATGTTCTTTCTGGGGGATGCGTTGGAGGACGATGCCGGTGTATTCTTCGATTTTAGCGGTCGCCATAGCCGATGTCGTTGAGTTTGGCGATGTTGTCGCGCCAACCGGGGACCACTTCCACCTGCAGCACTAACGAAGCCACGCGGGCGCGCCACATGCGCTCGAGCTCTTGCCTCGAGGCCATCGAGATTTTCTTGATCATGGCGCCGTTTTTGCCGATGACGATGCCTTTGTGGTTCTCTTTGTCGAGGATGATTGTGGCGGCGATGACGTAGCCTTCTTTCTTCAAGTCGATCTTGGTGACTTTGACCGCGCTGGAATGCGGGATTTCGTCGCGGAGGAAATGCAGCAATTTCTCGCGGATGACTTCCTTGGCTTGGTAGGCGGTGTCTTTGTCGGTGAGCATGTCGCTAGGATAGAACGGCACTTCGCCGGAAAGATACGGAATGACCGCGTTTTTGATCTCTTTTAAGCCGAAGTTCTCCTTGAAGGAGGCCTCGATGATTTGGGTGTCGGGATATTTTTCCTTGATGGCTTCGATTTTGCCTTTGCCGATTTCCGGGCGGACGAGGTCGATTTTGTTCAAGACGAAGATCTTGGGCGCCTCGGAATTGATGGAATCGATGACTTTGAAGTCGGCTTCGATATCCTTGTCGGAGGCGTCGAAAAGATAGAGGATGCAATCGACTTCGCGGGAAGAGGAAAACGCGCTTCTTCTCATGTGGGAATCGAGCTTTTTGTCCCCTTGGTGGATGCCTGGGGTGTCCACGAAGACGATTTGGACGGAAGAGTCCTCGTAGATGCCCGAGATGGCGTCGCGGGTGGTCTGGGCCTTAGGCGAGACGATGGATACCTTCTTGGACAACAACGCGTTGATCAGGGTCGATTTGCCGACGTTCGGCCGGCCTAAGATGGCGACGAAGCCGGATTTCATAAGTCTTTCCCGTCAAACGCGAACGGCAAAAGCTCCGCGGGGCAAGTGACTTTCACGTCTCCTTTGAGGTTGCTTAGGTAAATCGGCGTATCCGCGGGCAAAAGCTCATGGATGACCTGGCGGCAGGCGCCGCAGGGAGAGCAAGGGTCTTCGCTGTCGGCGACGATGGCGAGTCCGGCGATGTCTTCTTTCTTCACGCCGTTCATGTAGGCGTGGTAGATGGCGTTGCGTTCGCCGCACATGCAAAGCCCATAGGAGGCGTTTTCGATGTTGGCGCCTTTATAGACTCGGCCATCCTTCGTTAGTAGCGCGGCGCCGACTTTAAAATGGGAGTACGGGACGTAGGCGAGGTTTCTGGCCTCGATGGCGATCCCGATCAATTCTTCTTTATTCATGGGACTTTTTCTCCTTGTATAGTTGTAGGATTTTCTCTTGCAGGGGGAACATCACTTCTTCCTCTTCCTTGGTCATATGGTCATAGCCAAGGAGGTGCAGCAAGCCATGGACGAAGAGGAAACAAAGTTCCCTTTCGGGGGTGTTTCCGATTTCCTTAGCCTGCTCCAAAGCGCGGGGGACGCAGACGAAAATCTCCCCTAACATGCGGGGGATATCGTCGCCATTGATCGTCGATAAGGCCGAGTCATCGTCTTCGAAAGCGAAGGAGATGACGTCGGTGACGCGGTCGACGTTACGGTAGTCGCGGTTGATTTGGTGGATGGTTTCCTCATCGACGAGGGAAACGTCCACCTCATAGTTCTTTTTGACCTGGAGATGGTCAAAGGCGACCTTCATCAGGCCACCATAGGTTTCTTCGAGGGAGTCGTATTCCGAAGAGAGTTGGTTTTCAAAAGCTAATTCCATGTTGCCCCAACAATATACCACTATTGGGGCATGGACTCAATTTACGCGCGAGGATATGTTGAGGATAAAATAGGGTTCTTCTTTCTTCTTAAGCTCCAAATAGCCCTGGGATTGGTAGAGCTTATCGCCTTCGTTGGCCACGAAAAGAAGCGTCAGCATGTAGAAAATCAAGATTTGGGCGGTGAAGATGCCTTGGGCGAGGCAGAAGAGAATCGCCAAGCCGACGCTGAAGGCGATGAATAGCCCCTGGAACGAAGAAAGGACGATCGAGTATTTCCGCGAACAGGCGCGAAGCTCATCGCGCAATTCCTTTCTTCTGCCTTCGTCCACCAAAGCGAAGAAATAGGTTCCTTCAAGGCTTTCGCACTTCTGCTCCAAAGTTTTCTTCTTAGGGTCGAGGAAAGCATGCAGGGAGCAGACCAAGATCAACGAAATCGCCGCTGCCGCCGCCAGATATGGGTCGGCGAAGACGAGGAACGTGAGGGCCGCGAAGACCGAGAGGAAATGGCCAAGTACTTCGCTCCGGCTGACAATCGCGGCCCGTTTATATGCTTGGTAATGGACGTAGAGGTCCCTTCTTTTTTTCAGGAACTTCGCGTCCACCCCATCCATATACCGCGTATCGAAACGCTCCATCGCCCGCAGCATAATCGCTTTTTCTATCATGCTGCAGGCGAGGCTTGCAACCATGGCGATCACAACAAAATGTGTGGGAGATCCAGTGAAGAGTAAACTGAACGATAGCATCATGAAGGCCATGGGAAGAAGGGCGATAACGAGACGTGCCGGAAGGAGAGGAATGACTGGTCGATCCCAAAGAGGTAACTCGCCCTTCTTCTCATAACCCTCAATCCGAAGGAAGCAACCAGTCCACAGGAGAATCATGTCCGAATCATCGACGAAGCGTTTACCCTTCGCTGGGTCGAGAAATATGAATTTACCTCGCCGATGGGCCAACAGGAAAACCATATGTTGCCGTCCTTTTTCATGGAGGATTACGAGTAGAGGAAACTCCGTGTTCTGCAGCAGTTCGGCCGTATTATCCACCGCATAGGCACGGAGGCGGAGCCCCGCGTCCCGAGCATAAGAAATAAGATGATCCAGATCCGGCGCCGACTCCACGACAGGTTCGCGTAGGAAGGCGTGGCGTTTGTCGTGGGACATGTAGATCAACGCCATCTTGATGGCTGCGTAGCCGCAGCCTTTTTCTTGTGCTTGGTAAACTTGGGTCTTCACACTTAACCCATAGACAAAAAAACGAGAATTTGACAAAAAATCGTAAAAATATTTTTGAAATATTAAAAAATGCCGATGGCATCGGACTTTTATTTTTTGCGGTATTGTGCATTATGCACAGTTATAAAGATAGAAGAAAACCGCGGTGATTAGCCGCGGTGATCAATTACCATTTCTTGCGACGAGCAAGTTTGGATTTCATTTTGCGCTTCAGGCCAGGTTTGAGGTAAGCCTCGCGCTTGCGGGTCTCGAGGAGGATTCCAGATTTGTTCACGCCACGTTTGAAACGACGGAGCGCGTCATCACAGGTCTCGCCTTCACGAACGACGACTTTGACTGCCATGTTAGTTCACCTCCTTCCGGTTGACTCGGGTGAAAATTTACTCTTTTTTGGAGAATACTTCAATTGTTTTTTGTCGTAACCGCGCAATATCGCGCATACACGCGTACTTCTTTGAGAAAAAGACGCCCTGACACAGGGCGCCATTTTGGTCATGTGGTTATTCGTTCATGATGGCCACGGAAGCGCTCGCGCCGATGCGGGAGGCCCCTGCTTCGATCATGGCCAAGGCCTCTTCCTTGGTGTGGATGCCACCGCTGGCCTTGACGCCAAGGTCTTGGCCGACGGTTTCCCTCATCAGTTTGACGGCATGGACGGTCGCCCCACCCTTGCTGAAGCCCGTGGAGGTCTTGACATAGTCCGCGCCAGCGTTTTTGGAGGCGATGCAGGCTTTGACGATCTCCTCGTCGGTGAGTAAGCAGGTCTCAAGGATGACTTTAAGCAAAATGTTGCCGATGGATTCCTTAATGAGGCGGATTTCTTTCTCGACATAGTCGAAATCGCCGTCTTTGGCTTTGGAGACATTGATGACCATGTCGACTTCGGTGGCTCCGTCTAAGACGGCGCGTTTGGCCTCTAAGGCCTTGATTTCGGGCACATTGGCGCCTAAGGGGAAGCCGATGACGGTGCAGACGGCGACGCCGCTATCTTTTAATAGCTTCGCGGCGAGGGAAACGAAGTCCGGGTTGACGCAAACGGAGGCGAATTGGTATTGCTTGGCTTCCGCGCAGAGTTTTTCGATGCCGGCGCTGGTGGCATCGGGTTTTAATAAGGTATGGTCGAAATAACGGTTGAGTTCCATGTATGTATGATTGCTCCTTCTACGCTGAAATTATCATTCTTTTGGCGCGACAAGAAAAGAAAAACCGCGGATGAACCGCGGGATTCTTCCGTTTCGGGAATTACTTCTCGTCTTTGGCGACGTGAAGGACTTCCTTGCCGCCGTAATAGCCGCATTTGGGGCAAACGCGGTGGGAGCGGATCATCGCACCGCAATGGGGGCAAGCGACTAAACCGGTGACTTCGAGTTTGAAGTGGCTGCGGCGGAGTCTTTTACGAGTTTTGGAAATACGTCTTTGAGGGACTGCCATGGTTCTTCCTCCTGATGTGAACGGGGGAATTAAACGCGCAATTTGGCATTCCGTCAACCGAAAAATTTAGAAGATGTCAAAAAAATTCCAAATTAGTCCGATGATACCTGACTATTGAACACCACATTTCCGAAGGTTCCGCGCATGGATTCCTCCCCCATAACGCGCACGAGAAGATAGTTTCCGGTATGCCCTTGGATGGTTTTCGTAACGGGATCATATTCTTCGAATAAAACCTCGAGCTCCTTCCCGTAGAACCCCTTCTTATATTCTTCGCGCAGTTTTTTGGATAAGGAAAGCAAACGGTGCACGCGGTCTTTCTTGATGTCTGGGGAAAGGTCTTTCAAAGTCGCGGCGAAGGTATTGGGTCTTGAGGAGAACGGGAAGACATGGATTTCGGCAAAACGGGCCTTCGCGCAGAAATCCAGGGTTTCCTGGAAATCCTGCTCCGTCTCGGTTGGATAACCGACGATGACGTCGGTGGTGATTGCGATATCCGGGCGGATTTCCCGAATCAATCGAAGTTTTCCTAAGAAAGCGTCGGTATCATAGCGGCGTTTCATCTCCGATAGGACCTTGGAAGAGCCCGATTGTAAGGGAATATGGAGATGGTCGACGATGACGGGCGACCTTTTCAGCAAAGATAAGAAAGCATCATCGATTTCCACTTCCTCCAAAGAGGAGATGCGAAGCCTTTTTAATTCAGGGCATTTGGTCAAAAGACTGTTAAGGAGATCCGAGAAATGGTAGTTTCCGGGCAAATCTTTGCCATACATACCCGTATGGATGCCCGTGATGACGATTTCACGGTATCCTTTGGCGACGAGGGATTGCGCTTCTTCAAGGACCAATCGCGGATCGCGGGAACGGGAGTTGCCGCGAAGCTGCGGGATATAACAATAAGAGCAGAACGCGTCGCAGCCATCCTGCACCTTCAAATAGGCGCGGGCGTTTTCGCAATACGCCGTCTCGGCAAGTTCCTCATAGGTCTCATGACGGACGCTAGGTTTGACGTCGACGATGGGCTGATGGTCATCTAGAAAACGTTCGATGTAGCCCAACGCTTCCTTGCGGTTTGAGGTGCCCAAAACAATGTTCGCGCCTAACCCAGCGACTTTGTCAGCGTACGCTTGACTATAGCAGCCCATGACCAACAAGACGGCATCGGGGTTCTTTTTTTGGAACGAGGAGATATGTTGACGGGACTTTTGCCCTGCCTTGGAAGTTACGGAGCACGTATTGACGACGATGAGATCGGCTTGGGATGGATCTTCGACGCAGGTATGTCCGCAAGAAGATAACTCTGCGCCTAAGGCGGAGGTCTCATAGGCGTTTACCTTGCATCCAAGCGTGAACAAAAAATATTTCATAACTATTTCTCAATTTGTCTCTCAATATTGGAGAATAGCTTCTTCTCATCGGAAGAAATCTTGTAGATTAAACTACTAGATATCAACTGATTTTCAACCAGTTTTTTCATAAGTCCCTCGCGGTCGTCGCGGAAGTATGCATCGACCACGGGAAGGACGCGTTCCATCATATGATTCGTGCTATGTTTGCCTAAGGCCCGGTCGAATAAGGAGATTTTCACATCGAGTCTGCCCTGGGAATTGACGATATAAATTGACAAAGAATCATAGTCGAAGAAAGCCGCGGTTCCCCGCACTTCTTTCACTTTGATCAAATTGGTGAAATAGGAATCGAAGATCTTCCACCCATAAGTGTCGAAAGGGTCAACCAAAACGGTTTCGAAGCCCGCGCCTAAAAGGGTGCGGACCGGCTTTTCCTCGAAGCGTAATATGTCCTTATCGTAGATTAGATTCAAGGATTTGGAGAGCACGGGAACATAAATATACTCATGCCCTACTTTCAGGTACGGCAACGATACTTTGACCTCGTCCATGGCCTTGCGGATGGCGATCTCCCCCTCGGGGTTGATCTTCCCGTTTTTACGGTAAATACGGGAAGTGGCCTGATAGACTTCTTCCAGCTTCTTCTTGTTCAAAAACGCACGGATCACGATGTTCGCGCGGATGATGTCGAAAGGTTTCTGGGCCCGAGAGAGGTTATGGAACGTCTCCGAGGAATTCAGCGTCGCGCTGCGGGAAATGAAAAAGCGGTTTTCCGCGCCCGCATCAAAATCCGTGAATTGTTGTTTTTTCTCCAGGGTCTCGAAAAGCTTCATGAGATATCCCCTTCCGCAATCGCCCCGATGATGGAGGCGGCGTAGATGGCCGCCGTTTCGGCGCGTAATATCCTTTTTCCTAAGGAGACGAATTCAAAATCATAGTCTAAGGCCAAACGGGCTTCTTCTTTGCTAAAGCCGCCTTCTGGTCCGATGACGACGAGAATATGGGAGTGTTTCTTGATATTCGGGGCTAAGGAAAGAAGATTCTCGCTGCAAGTCCACATGTCCTCGTAGGCAAAAATCTTCAAATCCGCCGGAGCGGCGAGGACATCTTCGAATTTTTGATATCCCGTTACCGTGGGCACGACCTCGCGGCGGCACTGCATCGCGCCTTCCTCAGCTTTCTTACGGAGGCGTTTGATGCGGTTATCCTCTTCTTCCGTGGGCACGACGACGGTACGCGCGCAGGTGAACGGAATGAATTTGGCGACGCCTAGTTCCGTGCCTTTTAAGACGATCAAATCGTTATGGTCGCCCTTTAAGACGCCGAACGCCAACGTCAAATCGACGTCAAGCTCGCGTTTTTCCTCGATTTTGTTTAATACCTTGATGCTTAATGGATCCAATCCTTCGATGACGCAAAGAAAAGCATCGGTTCCATCGCTGACCTCGATTTTCTCGCCAACGGTACCGCGGCGAACGTTAATCAGGTGATGGATCTGCTTGCCATCGATGATGGCGTGGTCATCGGCGATTGTCCCAAAGTAATGTTGCATTTAACGAAGAAAATCTCCTTTTCCGTCTTTTGGTGATTCCACCTTCCAATATAGGATAGCGAGTATGACATGGAAAAGCCATACCAGGGCAAAGGGCAGCACGAAGGCTAACGCATTGGCCAATACCCCCGTAAAGAATAAGGGCAAGCCCACGGCTAAGACGGCCGCGATGGACAAAAGGCAATCCAAAACGCCGCGCTTGGCCCGGAAGATATAAAAGTCATGCACGCCAAAATAGCCGACCAAGGCGCAAAGCAGGCAAAACGTCTTTTGGCTCCTGGTCTTCGGCATCGCATAGTCGCCTCCCACAGGTTTAAAGGGACGCGTGATGTCCATGGTTTTATAACCCGTGGCAATCGGCTTATCCCCGCCGCAATAGGGGCAAATATCGGTATCGAATTTGGTGATTTCTTGATGGCAATGACGACAATAAGGCATAAAGTATTCCTACGTAATAAGTATAGTCGCCAGCGCGCCCGCGTGCGAGCAACAAAGGGAGCGTTTCTATACGCTGTATAAAAGAGAGCGATTTCCTTCGATTTTATCGTATATATTAAAAGGGTCAGGCGAGGCCTGACCCTTTGGGTTAAAGATGACGTTTAGGCAAAGATGACGAGGAAGGTTCTTCCGACACCTAAATTCTTAAGGAGAATATCGTCGGTCTGATTCCATTTGGAGCCCCAGTCGAGTTTGCCCTTAGGATCGAGGCGCACGAGGTTGAAACCGACGGCGTTATCGGGAATGTCGACGTAGATAGAGAGTCCGCCTTCATATCGATAAATGTGCTCAGTGACATCGACCCATCGGTCGGTCCCATCCTCAAACCACATGTAGACGGCGATTCTGGCATCATCGCTAAGGATGTCGAAGTTACTGTCGTCGAACAGCTTTAGATAGAGCGTATTGACGGGCTCTTTTTCGGCGACATATTCGTAGGTGCCAAAAGTATAAATGGTTTTCCCGCTTTCCGTCGTGCTGCTGAGGAGTTCGTAAGTCCCAGAATGAGCCTCTTTGACATCGAAGTAGGCAATGAGGTACCACTTTCCCGCCTCCTTGTCATAAGCGGGCTTTGATGCGCCGCGGGAATAGGCGTTAGTGCCATGGCTTGCGTCATACCGCGACCAGTCATAGAGACCGATGTTCAGATTGCCTAAGGCATTGAACATTGCCAAGGCTTCGTCTTCCGTGGTGGCATCGAGCCAAACGAAGAGATTCAGCGTGCCATCCTCAGTATACGAACGTTCCGCGTCGATGTGGACTCCCTCATAAGCGCGGCCCTCGGGGAGGATAAGCGCATACAGCGAATCGCCACCGGAACGCACCGCGACTTGGCTCGAGTAGTTATTGGGGTTTTCACCGACTTTGAAGGTCAGCGTGCAACCACCTTCGAATTCCGTGCGGGTAATGTCTACCACCGGGGCATCGGAGGGATATTGGTAATACATGTAATCAAGATAGATATCATCCGCCGACGCGCCTTCGGGGTAATAAACCGTAGCGGTCAGCGTGTCGCCTCTGCTGAAGGTCGGCATGTCGATATACGTGGCGTAGACGGGTTGGGCTAAAGTGACTTTGAATTCGAAAGTCTTATCGCCATCATAGACGATCGTTAAGGCATGGTCTTCCCCAGGGTTTCCATTTGCCATGTAGTTGAGGGTTAAGCCGCCGTCGTCTTCATCATAGGATCCGCCCGACAGTGAGATTTCCTTCTCGTCCCAAAAGGCTTTGATGGAATAAACGTTGATATCCTGGGCGCTTTGTCCTTCGCCGGCGAGTAAATGCACCGCGAAGGCTTTCCCGGCAAAGACTTTGCCTTCGATTTCGGCGGAGGCGATATCCGCGGGAGAAACGAAGGAAATGTGAGTGGCGCCAAGCGACTCGCCCGTCACCGCGCTGACGAAGGTCAAGGTGCCCTCGAATAGTTTGCTGGAGGTGACGTTGAAATAACGGTAGCTCATCTTCGCGGTGACGGCATCCGCGTCGTAGCCTTCATCGGCGGTGACCTTGAGTTGAATTGCCCCTTCGATCGTCGCGGATGGGTCATAGGTCATCTGCAGTTCTGCGCCGATATAGCCGCCGGCTGGTCCGTGATAGGAATCCTGGAGGCCAGTGATTACGATATCCGAGGCCATTTCCTGGATAAAGAACTCCATATTGGCCAAGGATTCGCCCCCCTGGTCAAGGATTTCGAATTCGTGCTTACCAGCTTTGGTTGGGGTGATGGAATAACCGTATTGGGTCTCGATGACCTCCAGACCATCATCGCACTGATAAGTGAGCTTCGCGTCAACAGGATTGACCTTACTCTCCACGCTTCCATCGTCATAGTGGGCGGTCAGGTAGACTTCGGTCGCCTTTCCGAGCTCGAACCGGTCATAATTGTAATCGATATATTCTATAGACCTTTCGTTGACGAGGGTGAAGGTGACCGACGATTCTTTCATGAAGCTGAGGGTAATCTTGGCTTCGCTGTCCTTCACATAGATGCAGCAAGTACCATCACTAAAAACACTAAGGTCAACGGATTTGTCGCTAGAGAGGTCAAAATAATCTCTAGGGGCAACGAAATTTTGAAGTGGCTCGCCATCCAAAGAGAAGGTCGGCGTGAAGCGATATTCATGGTGGCTAGCGGCTAAGGTCGCGCCATCCTCGATGCCGAAATTGGCTTCGAGGCGGCTTATTTCCTCCTTGCCAAGGACGCGGACATGGTAAGTGGCGACGACGTCCCCTTGGGCATTGCCCAAACGGATGTCGTATTCGCCCTCTTCAAATCCAGTAACTTGAAGGTAGATTTGCAATGAATCGAAGTTACTATAGGTTTGAAGTGATAATTCAAGTCCTTCAATCTCATCCAAAACCTCGATGTCATTGTAAGGCGTATACCCGCTTTGATTGCTGATAAGCGCGCCGCCGAAGTACGTCCAGCGGTCCTGCGCGATAACGCGGTTATCGACCGATTGTGATGCATAATAATAATCGTAGGTATTCTCTAGGATGTCGAAAGATTTCTTGACAATCACCTCAGGATTGCTCGCAGAAACCAAGGTGACGTAATAGGTACCGGCTTCTTCTGGAGCCAAGAAGCTGAATACTCGGTAGAATGGGACGTCACATTCGGAATCGAGGAATGCAACTTCCTTCGAGGTGCCATCGACATCAACGATGAGATCGTTTACGGCTTGCTGCCCATTTTTCCCATAGGCCCAAGTCTCAATATCGAACTGCGCGCCGGAGGTAATAGAACTGCTCATGGAAGTACTGACATAACTAATGGGCTCGTACTCGATATACTCGAACCATTGATTGAATTCTTCGCCATTGGGGAGGATGACATAAACTCTTCCATCGAAGCTATTGTTATATGGCTTTATCCGAATATAGCCTTGGCCTTGGTCGATTACATCAAACCCATCACCATTCACATAGGCTTTCGCCTCCTGGCTGACGTTTTCGCTGGAGCCATTGTTGGCGCATTCCCAAGTCAATAAAACCGTACCATCGGGTTCTTTTTCGACATTATTGTCAAAACCAAAATTGACTTCATTCGCTGCCTTTTCGGCGTCTTTGCCTTTGATGTTGCCGATAAGAACCCAGCCTTTAAGAGAGTCTTTGATATAAAGGTCATAGGTTAGGAAGTCCAGATAGGCATCGCCTTCCTTTCCTAAATCATCTTTAGGCGCGCTGGCTCCGGTGCGGAAGGATGTACCATCCTCACCTTTGTCGCCTTTGTCGCCCTTTTCTCCGGCGTCACCTTTATCGCCTTTGTCGCCCTTTTCGCCTTTGTCGCCTTGGGCACCAGTGGCTCCGGTATCACCTTTATCGCCTTTGTCGCCCTTTTCGCCTTGGGCGCCGGTGGCTGCGATGCCAGTGTCTTTATCACCGATCCACCAGTTGCCGTTTTCGCCGATACGTGGCGTTTGGCCGTCTTGTCCAGCGGCGCCGGTGTCACCTTTGTCGCCTTTGTCGCCCTTTTCACCCTGAGCACCTGTGGCACCCGTGTCGCCTTTAGGTCCCGTGGCTGCGATGCCGGTGTCTTTGTCGCCGATCCACCAGTTGCCGTTTTCGCCGATACGTGGCGTTTGGCCGTCTTGTCCAGCGGCGCCGGTATCACCTTTGTCACCTTTGTCGCCCTTTTCGCCTTGGGCACCGGTATCACCTTTGTCGCCCTTTTCGCCTTGGGCGCCTGTGGCACCAGTGTCGCCTTTAGGTCCCGTGGCTGCGATGCCGGTGTCTTGATCGCCGATCCACCAGTTGCCGTTTTCGCCGATATGCGGCGTTTGGCCATTGGCACCGGTATCACCTTTGTCACCTTTTTCGCCGGGATCGCCCTTTTCGCCTTTGATCGAAGCGAGCCATTCTTCATAGCTAAGCGGCGTTTCGCCTTGTTCCGACGCATTGGCGACGTAAAGAAGATAGATGCGATGGATTTCGTTATCATCTTCGTAGCTGACCTGTTCGCTGACAGACTCAGAAGAAGAAACCTCGGATTGGGAAATGCCGCTGACGCCGCCACTGCTTGTGAGCGACGTTAGCGTTACGCCCGAGCAGGACGCCAGCGCAAGCGCAGCAAAAAAATTCAACACGAGCAATGCCCTGTTTTTGCTTTTCTTCATGTAGATACCCCCTGGATTAATAGAAAAGTAAGATATGTATCCTACCGAGGCGCAAAGGAAACTATGTATATCGCCCCCCGATATAGACGATTCACCTTAGCATATGGATGATTTTTAAATATATGAATATCAGCCACAAGCGACATTGATTGGGATAGATTGCTCATTTACAACGAAATTACCGATTCATTCTCTTGGCGTTTGTACTTCAACACACTAAGTAGTTTCAGCCTTAGACATTACTCATATGAAGAAAAAGGCCGATGTGACTGTATCCGCAATTAATATGACCTTATGGCCGTCTGGTGGCGGTTTGCTTTTTAATATCCCTGCGGCGGATAGCCGCGGAGGTA
>JAGAHY010000166.1 GCA_017626815.1 Bacilli bacterium
GAATTCAGCCGACCAGTTAATGAGCAACTTGGCGCCGGTGATGTCTTCGCTTGCCTCGAATTCGAAGCGCAAGACCGCGGAATTGCTATATTGGTAAGAAACCACATAGGCAAGGCCGGAGGCGCGGGCGCTGTTCATCGGATAGTTGTCGACTAAGGTACCCGGGGCAGACGTCTTGATGACGCACTGATCGCCTTTGGCTTGGCCAGAATAGCCCGGATAGTCGAAGTTCGGGTCGAAGGCGCAGTATTCGGCGTGGAGGATATCGGTGACAACCGGTACAGACTCCCAATGCGCATAGTACTTGAGGTTGCGGTAGCCAGTCGTCGGGAATTTGACCTTGGTGCCGCCTTTTTCGGCCGTATACCAGCCAGCGAAGGTATAGCCATCGCGGGTGGGATCGGTCTCGGGGGCGTCGAAGTTCTCGCCGCCATGGTACGTCGTGCGCAGGAAGTAAGTGCTTGGCGAATCGACATAGTTGTAGGCGAAGTCGAGATTATACGTCTTCAATTCCCAGATGGCGTAGAGATCGGTATCTTCCGTCGGGGTGAGCGGGAAGGTGATGGCCTCGCCGCCCTCGGTGAGCGACCAACCCTTGAAGTCATAGCCGCTGCGGGTAGGATCGGGTAAGCTCGATTTGGCGAGGGATTCGCCTTCCTCGAGGGTGAAGACTTTATCTTCGGGGGCGCCGTCATAATCGCCATAGTGGGCGGTGACGGTGTAGACGCGGGTATCCTCGTCGCGCCAGGAGGCATAGAAAGATACGTCTTTCTTCATCTGATACGGGAACTCGGCCGGGAGGTTGCCCTCAGGATCGAGCGTCCAGTAACGGAACACGAATTTATCGCGGACGGGATCGTCGATGGGCTCGACGCTTTGGCCATAGGCGACCTCGACGACTGTCGGTTCAGGCGCGCCTTCATAGTTCAAATAGAATGTGGCTTCTAGTTTGGCCGCGTCCCAATGCGCATATAGCGAGGTATCCGCGGTGATGGCGAAGGGAAAAGTGACTTGCTCTCCGCCTTCTAAGGCCGTGTACCAGCCCATGAAGTCATAACCTTCGCGGACCGGGGTCGGGCCTTTCTCCAGTGAGGTGCCTTTGGCCACTTCTTTCTTCATCGGACGGGAGGAGCCGTCATTGAAGTTGAAGGTAACCACATAGGCATTACCGATCACGGGTAGGCCTCCACCGCCGCTAGTGACCGCGCTCGAGCTTTGGCCGCCACAGCCAGCCAAAGTCGACGCGAGCAATGCGGAAGAGACCAATAAAATGGATTTTTTCCTCATTATGGAACTCCTTTTTATCATGCAAAGAAGGTCTTAGGGGGAATTCTCCCCCCAGACCTTCTGCTTATTCGGCTATCGGATTAACGGCTTATTCGTCCTTTTTGCCACGCTTCATGGTGAAGAGGACGATTGCGCTGGCCGCTAACGGGAGGATCGCGGTGGTCGCGAGGATGCTGCCGCCGCAGCCGCCTTTGCCAGCGGCTCCGTCTTTGCCATCGGCGCCATCTTTGCCGTCCTTACCGTCTTTGCCATCGGCACCGTCTTTGCCGTCGACGCCATCTTTGCCGTCGACGCCATCCTTACCATCTTTGCCGTTGACGACGGAGAAGGTGAAGGTCGAGCCGTCGCTCATGAGGATGACGTAGGTATCCACGCCATCGACAGAGGAGACAAGTTCGATGGAGATGATGCTGTTGCCGTTGAGGCCGTCGGCGCCTTCAAGGCCGCGTTCGCCGTCGTCGCCACGGACATGTCCGAGGTTGGCGGAGGTACCATCGGTGTAGATGACGACGAGGTCGCCATTGCCATCGACATAGAAGGATGCGACGTTATGGCCTTCGGCTTCGGAGGCCGGGTTGCCCACGACTTTTTCCGCAGTGATGGTCTGGTACGACTTAGTGATGTTCGTGCCACCCCAACCACGGCTGCGGCGCGTCGTCTCGATGGTGACCGAGACCTTCATGCGGTAGCGGCGAGGCCCATGGCAATGCTGCCAGCCACTAAAGCGAACGCTCCCATCAATACTTTTCTTTTCATTTATTTTCCTCCTCAGCCGGTCTTCTTCACGAATTCCCGGCTATTTTTATGAAAAGCGGCATAGGTGCCTTAATTGAGAATATTTAAAGCACACAAACAAAACGCGCCCCCCACTTCTAGCGTGGAAGGCGCGTTTTTATTGCGTAGTTGGAAGCGCTACAACGGCAAAGTGGCCAATAACACGAACTTGCCGTTATTGGCCCCGCAATCGAAGAAACCGCCGTATTTTTTGATGGTCGCGCGGATCGATTGGACGCCAAAACCATGGTATTTGCGGTTGCTTTTGGTGGTGATGGGTAACCCCGAGACGAAGACGGGCTCCACCTGGTAGGAATTCTCTAGCCGCACCTGCGCCATATTGCCGTTTCTAGCGATGGAAAGGGCGATATTGCGCTTAGAAGGCTCGGGGATGAGCATGGTGGCTTCGATGGCGTTATCTAATGCGTTGCTTAAAAAAGTATAGATATCGACGGCGCTCATGCCATCGAGCAGTTTACCATCCACCATGCAGGAGAAATTGATGTTGTTGTTCAGACAATAAAGTTTCTTCTCGGAGATGCAGATATCCACGGTGTCGTTGCCCGTCTGCACCACCGAATCGTATTTGCGGATCATCTCCTCCACGGTATTGGCTTCTTCGCGGATATCCCCCTGAGCGTTCTCCTGCAGGAAACGGACGATCTTCTTCAAGTCGTGGGATTTCTGGTTGATGAGGGCGATGGATTCCTGGGTGATGCGGTACTCCTTCTCCTTCTCGATGAGCAAGCGTTCGAGGATTTCCTTTTCGCTGACGCGGACATTGTGGCGCATGATGTTGATCAAGACGACGACAATCAAGCCCGAAATCAAAAATTGGTTCATATGGATCTGCGGGGATGGCTGCATGCCAAAGCTTAAATAGGAGCTATAGACCATCAAGATGCCCAACGAGAAGGCGATGGCCATAACGACGGGCAGGGCGTCCATGCGGGTTGAGGTGACGAACCAGCGCCTGGAGAACACGCCGAAATACAAAGCGTTAAAGAACGCGCCCAAGATCGCCAAATAAATCAAAATGGCCCAATTCTGGCCGAAAAGGCGGAAGCGGAACAGGAAGAAGAAATAAAGCGCGTTGACGGCGTTTTGGAACGAATAGGCGCCCGTGCCCACATAAAGGACCCGCCGGTAATCCAACCGATAACAAAATACCACGCACCCCAAACCGAACAGGAATTCGATGGGGAAAATGAAACTAAACCAGCCCACGCGCAGAATCGAGAACAAGTCGATGCCGCACCAATGGAAGATCGGATTGACCAGCAGCAAAGGCAAAAAGATCAACAGCCGCCAATAGAAATGGTCCCTCCGCGGCATTTTCGTGCCGAAAAGAAGAATGCCGATGATCAAGCGGATTTCAAACGTCTCTAAAAACCACAGAAATGGATTGCCAAAAATCATTGAAGTCTCCCAAAGCTCGCCATGTAGGCGCTGATGACATCTTTTCTCTTGTTACGCGAAATGGGTAACTCCGCCCCGCCGATGACCAAGCATTCCTTCGTCAGGCGGCTGACGTGGTCAATGTTGACGAGATAGCTCGGGTTACATTTGACAAAGCGCGGGGAATCGATTTCCTTCGCCGCGTTATTGAGCTGCATCCACGTCTCATAGCAGGTCAGGTGGGTCTCGTCGTCCTCGGGCTTGAAGGTGCCGTAGACATAACACAGGTGGTTGATGATGCAGATGTAATAGATGTCTTTGACCAAGACTTTGTACAACGAGCCCTTACTCTTTATCAGGATCGCCCGATAGTCTTGATGCAGGTGTTTGTCAATTATGCTATCGAAACGGAACGAGAAGGAATCGTAAGTGACGGGCTTGACGATGTAGTCGAGGGCTTTGACTTGATAGCCTTCGACGGCATACTGGCTTAAGTTGGTGACGAAGACGATCGTGCAGGCATCGTCGCTTTTGCGGATAAAGTGGGCGACCTCCATGCCGTCATATTCGTTCTTCTGCAGCTCGATATCGAGGAAAACGATGTCATATTGCCCGCAAAACTCGGATAAAAACTTCACGGAGGAATCATAGATATCCACCAGAGGGGACACCTTCTTCTCCTTGCAATAGCGGAGAATAAACTCCTTGAGGGCCTGGGATTCTTTTTCCTGGTCCTCGACGATGGCAATCGTGATTTTCATACCAGCTATCATAAAGCGGCCTCTCGCGTGAACCCGTAATCTTCGCGTAATGTGGGGTTTTTATCGCGCAGTTTGCACGGAAAATATATATATTTCCTCAGTTAATGTGGTGAGATATGCTCTCTTTCACGGCGTCTTTTGAAAAGGCGCGGCATCACCAAGCAAAACGCTTTCTCGCAAGCCGGTTCAAAAACGACAAGTTAATAGTTATTTCTTCCATGTTTAAAGAGGTTATCTATTGAAAATAGTCTTGAAAACAGGTGCTTTTTGATTTCCATTACCATTTCTCAAACGATGCTTTGTTTTGCCGTTCCCATTTAAGACTAAGACAACTGTCTTTTTTCCATCAACCCGCCTGCTTTTCGTTGAGGTGGACCCGCCCTTCCTCTACAATATCCCCGAAAGAAAAAGGGCCCCGTCGCGCATCAAGGAAACCCTTTTCGCCTGACGCGCCTTACGTCCAAATAGGAGGAAACGACATGTCGACAGAAAAGAAAACAGGAAAGAAAGTCTACTTCGCTTGCCCGATGTTCGCGGCCATGGAAAAGGAATATGGTTTGAAACTCGCCGGCGTGCTACAAAAACACGGATACGATGTCTTCGTCCCCTTCCGCGACGGTTATGAAGCCGCCGCGTTTGAAGGCAAAACCGAGGACGAACTTGTCCGCATGATTTTCGAAAAAGACCTCGAGGAAGTCCGCAAGGCCGACATTCTCTTCTTCCTTCTTGATGGCCGGGCGCCAGATGAGGGTGGCTGCATGGAACTAGGCATGGCCTACGCCTATGGCAAACGTTGCTATGGCTTCAAGACCGATACCCGCACCGTCGAAATGAGCCTCGACCTCAACCCTATGATCACCGGCGCCATGACCAAAATCTTCCGCGACTTCGATGGCGATACCGCGATTAAACTATTGGAAGATTATCTCGCCCATAACGACTTATAAGTCAACGCGCTACCCCCGAGGCAAAAGATAGCAAACATACAAAGAACCGCCGAATTTCCAAGGCGGTTCTTTTCTCAAAATATCCCTTTTTTGCTGGAGAATTTCGGTAATTATCAGCAAATTACGCGCTTTTTGGCTGCAGCGTGATGACCTCATATTCGCAGCCGACTTCCGTGCGGAAGGGCACCGCCCAGTTGCCCACGCCAGAGCTGACATGAAGGGTTTTCCCTTGCTCGGTATAATCCCCATAGACAGGGACTGAAAAGGAATAAAGAAAGCGCAACGGGAAGATCTGCCCGGCGTGGGTATGGCCGGATAATTGGAGGTCCGCGCCAAGAGAGAAGTTATCGCGATAGGCGAAAGGCTGATGGTCGAGGCAAACGCAATAGGCATCCGGGCTGGGGTTATGGATCTCGCTTTCTGGTTTTCTGCTAGACACGCTAAGGTCTTCGCGGCCAAGCAATACCAAATCCTCCGCGAGGGGGATGAAAGCATCCCGCACTTCATGGATGCCCACATCTAGAAGCGCCTTAGAAATCTCTTCTTCGGAAAATGAGACAAGGGGCTCATGATTGCCGTTGACCCAATAGGTGGGAACGGTATAACCACGGAAAGTTTCCAAAGTCTCTACCATATCCTGCTTCGAGGTATATTCGTCAACCATATCCCCGCCGATAAACAGGAAGTCCAAAGGCAGTTTTTGGATTTCCAAGATGGTCTGCTTGCTTAAGGATGCCGACTTGGCCTCCCCCACATGGAGGTCGCTAAAGAAGCCGATGCGGTATTCGTGATGGAGCTTCTCGGAAGTATATATGAGGGAAAGGGGGCGGACAATCTGGGAATGGACGATGCCAAAACTTAGGTAGCCTGCGCCTAATGCCAAGGAAAGAAGAGGGAATAACAGCCACTTCTTCCGCCACGGAATCTTGCTTCTTATGGGCAAGAAGATAAGTCGGGCAACCATCGAAACCGCAACCGCCGCATACAAAGCAAAAAGCAATTGGGTGATGACGGGAATCGGAGGGAAATAAACCATCAAAACGCCTGCTAGAAGAATAGTTACGGCGAGTTCCCCGATGACCCATAAAATCATCGCGAATAGAGGAATCTTCTTATGCCGCAAGAAAAACCAAACCAGGAAGATGGCCGCCTCGCAAAGAAAGAAATAGAGGATAAAGAGGAAGATATTCATACGCGCTTACGAAATCGACATGATTGTAGCAAACGGGGTAAAGAAAGGAAGAATGAAGAAGCAAATGCATCGCGTCTATGTCAGATGATACCCCTATATGTAATAGGAAGAGGGAAACGCCATTTCTTTGAAGAAAAAAAGATATGCGTCTAGCGATGAAACCCCCTATTTTATTGGGAAAATTCGTCAATCCACTACCCCAATCTTGTGCGAAGAACGGATTTGGCTAAAATAACTTTTAAATAAAAGGGGAAACATTCCAGTATGAAAAAGTCCTTATTTGGTATCTTTGCCTTATCGGTCTCCTTATTGCTCGCCTCTTGTGGCGGTGATGGGGAGACCTCCGCGCCAAGCAGCGCTTCCACCCCATCCACTTCGCAGACGCAGCCCTCCTCCGAAAGCGTGAGTACGTCGGAAGAAAGCAAGCCCTCTTCTTCGGAAGAAAGCAGGCCTTCCTCATCGGAAGAGAGTAGGCCTTCATCCTCATCTTCTTCCTCCTCCCAAGAAAGTTCCAGCAATTCCCAGTCCTCCTCTTCCGCGTCCGAGTCAAGCCAATCTAGTTCGAGCAGTTCTTCCACCGAAGACGTCGTTTTCGAAGTCAAGGTCAATGGCGAGCCCGTCAACATCGCCTCTAGGGAAGACCTTGAGGGCAACGTCAAAGTCTACGATTTGAACTTAGTCGTCGGTGACACTGTCCAAATCGTCCGTAACGGCAGGGATTTACCCTTCAATGGCGGTACGGAAACGATCTTCACCTGCCGTTATGAAGGCGCGCATATCTTCTGGGTCAACGCCAGTCTTGAAGTGTGGGTCACCGAGCCCGCAGCACCAGCCGTCGTCTGGGAATTCTTAATCGATGGCACGCCCGTCAACCTCGCCCCAGAAGCCGACCCTGGCCAAGATAAAGCCGTCTATAAGACCAACCTTGAAGTCGGGCAGAAAGTCGCTATCAAGGAAGATGGCAAAGTCCTTCACTTCTACGCCACCGAGGATGGTTCTTCCGTCGATAAAGGCGAGGAATTCGTTTGCAAAATCGCCGGCGAGCACGTCTTCTATATCAACAAAAACAATGAAATCTGGGTCGTTGAACCTGCAGCCCCCGTCAAAGAAATCTCCGTCTTGGTCAATGGGCAGGTCGTCAACCTCGCCCCAGAAGCCGACCCAGGCCAAGATAAAGCCGTCTACAAGACCACGTTAGCCGTAGGCGATAAGGTCTCCTTCAAGGAAGGCGACGACTTCATCCACTTCTACGTTTGGGATGGCGAGGCCAATAAGGCCGTCGACCTAGGCGCCGAGTTCACCGCGAAGATCGCCGGCGAGCACGCTTTCTGGATCAGCAAGAACAATGAAATCTATGTCGGTGAGCCCACCATCCCCGAAGCCGCCTTAGTCTTCTATGTCGACGGGGAACCCGTCAACCTCGCCCCCGAAGAGAATCCCGGCGATAACAAAGCCGTCTATAAGATCACTCTCGAGGTCGGCCAAAAAGTCATGATTTGGGCAGGCGAAGACAGACTGCACTTCTACGTCAGCGAAGAAGGCAGCCCCGTAGATAAAGGCGCTGAATTCCAAGCTAGCGTCGCCGGTGAGCAC
>JAGAHY010000167.1 GCA_017626815.1 Bacilli bacterium
ACATTTTCGCGGATAACAAAGAAACGAACCCATGGCAACGCTTTACTTTTTGTTTTTCGACGAAAAAGAGCAATTCGCTTCTTGTGCGTGTGAGTGCAACGTTCATAATAATTCCATGAGGAAAGACGAATTCTCCAATCATTCTTCCAATAATGAACGTTATCGTCGGAATCATGAATTCGGCCGCACGCAGAAAAGCGAGTTTTCCTCCTATCAAGATAATCCCAACAAGCGGAAGCATGAGCTTAACCTGAAACCGTCGCAAAACGAGACTTCCGGCGAGAAAAAGAAAACATCGAAGCAAGATAACTCCCGCGAGGTGGAACGGTATTGGGTCAAAACCGGGACAAGCGTCGTTGGCGCCTCCACCGCCCACACCGCCTCGACGGCAGTCCACGCCACGACAGTGGTGGTCTCCACCGTCGCCGCCGTCGCCGTCACCACGGCGGTCGGCGTCAACCTTACCACCAGAAGAGGAGCGAGCGTCTCCTTCGACTACTTTGGTGGCTATGGCGATTATGCGGAATATTCCCTTATCTTGCGCGACGCCAGCGAGGACGACCCTTTCTCCATCAAATTAGAGAACAAGAACTATTCCAAATCCTTCACCTTAAACCCTGGCGAGAACCATGGCCATTTCGAAGGCTTGAACTTTGGGGAATCTTATTCATTGACGGTCAGCCAGCTCCGTCTTGGCGGCGACGTCATTTATAACGAAACCTACCTCGCCGTGCCCCAAAGCGAATTCTATGGGGCGGAGATCTATGACTTCGATTTCGAGCATCTCACCTTCCTCGTCAGCTTATCCTATTAGGAATTTGAGGGGGATTTAAGCGACTTTTCCCTCCATGTCCGTAACGCCTTTGAAAACTATCTTGATTATCCTTTGGCCAAGACCTATGAGCCGCAGACCCTCTCCTTCGCGGATGGAGATTTCTTTCCCGGACAAAAAACGAGTTTCTATGTCTCCTATTCGCGGAAGGAAAAAAGACAAAGAAGTCCGGAGATGGAACTTTGGGTTCCCGAGCAGGCCACTCTCGACCCAGGTTCTTTCCTGAATTTGTCGTTATCGGACTTCGATCTCGACGAATTGACGTTCCAAGCCCTCATCCAATACGATGACCCGGATGAGCAGCTTTATGATTTCTCCCTCGTCGTCACCAATCCTGACCTTGGCGAAGAAATGGAGTTCCCTTTAGAAAAAACCGCCAGCCCGCAGCAGATTTCCTTCCCCTCGGGTTTCCTTTATTCCGGAATCGAGATCTCAAGTTATGTCACTTATTACCGCGATGGCGTGAAAAACCAAAGCGAAACCTATCGCTTCTTCATCGAAACGGACAATTACCAATTCTTCAGCGCGGAGATCTATGGCTTCAATTTCGAGACGAACACCTTCCAGGCGGAACTTCATTACGAAGACGATGGAAACCATTTCTCCGACTTCAATTTGATCGTCTCCATCAGCGGGGAACCCGATGAGCTTTCCTTCGCCTTGGAGACTTCCCCTTACCCCCAGACCGTTTCCTTCCCCGCGGATACTTTCGTTCCCGGCATGGACCTCATCTATCACGTGACCTATATGGCTGGCGGGGAATTCTTCGAAAGCGACATCGCCGACTTCCATATCGATGCGCTTCCCATTCTTAGCGTCTTCCATAGCGTCAGCATCATCGAGACCGACTTCGACGCATCGACCCTGGTGGTGGGCTTATCCTACGACGATATCGAGGATCGTTACGATAATTTCACGCTTCACATCGTGACCCCATCTTCCACGGAACTTACTTTCCCCTTATCCAAGACCACCGATGAGCAGGAAATCTCTTTTGAGGCGGGTCAGCTTCATGCGGGCGAGCAAATATCCTATTACGTCACGTACGAAGAAGATGGCCAGGCGCAGGAGTCCGACCATTATGGCCTCACCTTGGCAAACGCCAGCAAATTCATCGGGCTGGACTGGGATTATACGGTCGCGTTTTCTAGCGGCAGCGCCTCCGCCACCCTTAACTACGATGACGAAGCCGGGATACTGGATGATTTCCGCCTTCTTTTCGTCGACGAGGAGCAACATTCCTACGAGATCGCCTTGGAAAAGAGCAAGGACCTGCAAAGTCTGGATTTAACTCCTTTAGGAATCACCTACGAGCATTATTATTTCACGGTCTATGTCCTGTATGGGAAGCGCGGCGAGCAACATAGCGTCCAAGTCCACGAAGGCAATCTCATCGATCTGGATAAGCCAGGGTTCTATGGCATCGACATCGATAGCGCCTTCGATTATGAAAACAAGCTCCTCTACGTCCAGCTGAGTTACGAAGACTACAGCACCCGTTTCGATTCCTTCGAATTGACCTTAACCGACGTCTCTGGCGTTTCCCATACCTACGATTTGGAAGAGACCTCGGAAAGGCAAAGCGTGGATATTTCCGCCTTCAGTTCCCTTGATCCCGACGGCACCAACTTCGACTTTGTCTTGACTTACTATGACCACGAGGAGAAAGCAACCCAAGAAAGAAGCGGCGGCTTCACCGTCCGCGACCTCGTCTATCAGCCCCCAGGATCCGCGAGAATCGTCTCCCCGTTAGTCATCCAAGAGGGCAATCTGCCGTTGAAACTGGAGGTTGAGGAGGGCATCACCAGCGCGACCTTCGTCCTCTTTAGCGGGGAAGACACCGTCCTCTTCTATGAGCTTTCTGGTCCCTTGGACCGTTGGCAGATGATGGACGTCAGCAGCGCCAACATCGTCCCGGGGGACATCTACCATCTGAAACTCGAAGGCCATGGCACCATGGAGAAGACGTTGATCGACCGCGATATTATCTTCTCCTCTTCAAGCGACCCAGCCTTCTTTGGCGTCGATCAATTCGAGGCGACCCTAAGCAGTTCGAAACCAACCTTGGATTTCAACGCCGTCGCCTTCGGCGCCATGCTGGTCAATAATCCCAAAATCCTGTTCCAGTTTGACGATACCACCTACCAAGCCGACATCAGCTTCAACGTCGGCGAATACGGAACTACCTTCACCATCGATTTCGCCAGCGCGTTTGGGGATGACCTCGAGATTTTCCTCAATCGCCTCAAAAACGAAAGCGTGGACATCCTGACGTCTTACGATACCGATGATGGACAGACCATCACCTACACTTCGTTTACGGATATCACATTCGTGGTTACCGAATAAAAAAGCCATAATCAAAGGAGATATATATTATGGAACAACCCAAAAAGAAAAAATCATTCGTGCCTTGGATCGCCTATGCGATTCTACTCGCCGCGGCGGTCGCGATCAGCGTCTTCAGCCCGCAGATCTTCGGCGTCAAGGGTGGCATCGATTCCTCCGGCGCGGTCATTTGGACGGTCGAATCCGTATTCAACGTCCAAGTCAGCCAGAACGAAGTGGTGCAGTACCTCTACGCCTCGGCTATCCCCAATACCCTGCGCACGATTCAAATCATCGGTTTCGCCGCGACGTTCGGCGTGATTTTGCATTTCCTCGCCCGCATCACCTTCCGCGCGAAGAAAGCCCGCACGATCTCCATCCTCATCGCCAATTTCCTAAAGTGGCTCATCGCCATCGCCAGCGTCTTCTTCGTCCTCGCCGCCTGGGGCGCGGACACCACGATGATGATCGCCTCCGCCGGGGTCGTCACCCTCATCATTGGCTTAGGGTCGCAATCTTTGGTCGCCGATATCCTCGCGGGTATCTTCATCGTCTTCGAAGGTGACTTCCAAGTCGGCGATATCGTCATCATCGACGATTGGCGCGGCACGGTCATCTCCGTCGGCATCCGCACGACGAGGCTTATGGACGCCGGTGGCAACATCAAAATCGTCAACAACTCCGAGATTAAGACCCTCATCAACCAAACCCAAGAACTCTCCACCGCCAAGGCCTACGTATCGATCTCCTATAACGCCAGGCTCGAAGACGTGGAGAAAGTCATCTACGACAACCTCGACAAGATGGCCGAGAGCATCCCCTCGATTGTCAAAGGGCCGCAGTACCGCGGCGTTTCAACCCTCGGCGAAAGTGGTGTGGAGCTCCTCTTCACCGCCAGTTGTAAAGAAGATGACATCTACCAAGTCCAGCGCGACATGAACCGCTTCATCAAGATTCTCTTCGACGACAACAACATCGAAATTCCCTTCAACCAGATCGTCGTCCATCAAGAATAGAATCCTGAACAAAAGATTGCCCATGCATACGAGCAATCTTTTTGTTTTACGCGTCCGATGGTCAACCCACTTGCTTGATGGAGAGGGAGATGCGCTTCTTGGCGAGGTCGACGCCGATGACTTTGACTTTGACGATGTCGCCGATTTGATAAATCGAGGCGATGTCTTTGACGAAGCGGTTCGCGACCTCGGAGATATGGACCAAGCCATCGGTATGGACATTGATATCGACGAACATGCCGAAATCCATGATGTTGCGGACGGTCCCTTGGAGGATCATGCCGACTTTGAGGTCTTCGATGGTCTTGGCGTTATCGTCGAGTTCGTTGACTTTGGCGTCTTCGCGGATATCGCGTCCAGGACGCAGGATCTCCTCGAGGATATCCTCTAACGTGGGCTCGCCTAGACCTTCGTTATCCTTAAGGAAAGCGGCTTTATCGAAGCAGGCGAGCTTCGCGCTTTTCTCTTCGATGGAATCGTGGAGGATATCGATCTTGGTGGATTTTAGGATTTTTTTGGCGTAACCGTAGGATTCGGGGTGAATACCGGTGGTATCAAGAGGTTCATCGCCATCATAGATGCGGAGGAAGCCGGCGCATTGGGCAAAGGCTTTCGGGCCTAACTTGGATACTTTCTTAAGTTCCTGACGGTTTTGGAAGCGACCGTTTTCCTTAAGGTATTCCAAAATGTTATTGGCCAGAGTCGGCGTGATGCCGGAAATATAACTCAAGATGGATAATGAAGCGGTGTTGAGGTTTGCCCCAACGAGGTTGACGCAATCCTCGACTACGGCATGCAGGCTATCGCCCAAACGCTTTTGGTTCATGTCGTGTTGGTATTGGCCGACGCCGATGGCCTTAGGATCGATTTTCACCAGTTCGTTTAAGGGGTCTTGTAGGCGTCTGGCCAAGGAGATGGCGCTACGCTTTTCGACAGGAAGTTCGGGGAATTCTTTTTCCGCGAGGGCGGAGGCGCTATAGACGGAGGCCCCGGATTCGGAGACGATGGCAATCTTAATGGGAAGGCTGTTTTCCTTGATTATCCCCCGCAAAACCGCCTCGGATTTGAGATGAGACCCAAAAGTTGGACTTCCAACTGGAGGGTCTCTTTTCTATGAGGTTTACGAAAGAATTCAAATTGGAATGCGTCAGAAAACACAAAGCCGGGGAGCGCATCGGTTGTCCTGGAGGGTGCAAGCGCCATACC
>JAGAHY010000168.1 GCA_017626815.1 Bacilli bacterium
AATCTCATCGGTGTACCACGTGGGGTCGTTGACTTCGGGTTCATGGAGAGTGATGACGTTGCCATTATTGACTTGGTCAGGGTTCTTGGTCGCGTAAAGATATGGCGCCGCATAACGGTTATACATATTCTTTAGGCCTTCGTTATATTCGATGCCATAGGCGGTCAATGCGTCATAGATATCGACGAGGTCTTCCCTCTTGCTGTTCTCGGCCATGACGCGACCAGAGCAGCTGGAGGAGTTAGCGCCATAGGCCCAGTCAATGGATGCCCATCCAAAGACGTTAACGCAGTCGGAAGTCGACTTTTCTAACGGCAAAACACCGTTATTTTTCAAAAGGACGGAGCCTTCTTCAATGATTTGCTTCGCCATTTCCTGGCCGGATTCGCGGCTGCGTTCCAACGCATCCTCCTGAACCAAAGGCGGGCAAAGCAAAGAGTTTAGATTGCTTTCCTGATCGAGGGCTATTTTGTTGCCGATGACTAAACCAGTCCCAATCGCGGCGAGTGTCGCCACGGAAACGATGCGCAACACTATGGGTTTCATATCTTCCTTTCCAGCACATAAAGCGCCTAACTAAGAGTTGCCTTATCCTAGCAAAAGAAAAAAGGCGGGCATGTTTTCCCGCGCCAACTGAAATAAACGCCACGTAATCTTAAGAAAGGGCAACCGGCAATAGGCTCATGCGCTGCGGTCAGGAGTTTCCAAAGTCACAGGAGATTTTAGTTCTTCCGCTTCGTATCGTTTAACAAGGATCTCCGACGCGCTGTTAGAGGGCTGACAATAAAGCGACAACATAGAATCGGGCTCGCAAGAAGTGATGGTATATTCTTCATTTATGGGCAGATAGGCGACGAAATCGCTGCCATCAAAGCCATAGCAGATGGAACTAGAAACCTGTTCCACCGCTCCATCTTTAACCACGACGACATCATGGTCCATATGCTGGATGGTCAACGTTTTGACGCCAGGCCCGCGAAGGACGTAGAAACAATGAGCCAGCTTGGCGGAATGGTCTTCGCCAAATTTAGCATCCATGGCTTGAAGGTGGGCGAGGCAGATTTCCGGACGATGGGCTTGGGCAAAGCCTTTGATGTTCTCGCGGCTAAAGAACGAAGCCAAAGCGTCTAGCCCGCCGGAAGTGAGCACCATATTAGATAACGCATTGAAGATACCTTGAAGCAAATCGATGAACTCATTGACGTCGATGTCCAAATCATCGTCGGCAAGAGCGTTCCTTAAATAAGGCTTAAGGTCGGCGAAAAACCGTTTGGGTTGGTGCATGATATCCGTCATCAGGATGTTCTCGCCATCCATCAACACAATTTCGCGGGCGATACCTAATCCGACGTTGATGAGGGATTCTTTGGGCATGCCGTTTTGGTAAAGCGTTTGGAAGATATCGCGCAAAGAGGGCTGAAGGGATTGGACGAATTGTTCCCTCGGCCCAATCGCGTTTCCCAAACGGTAAACGAATTCGCTAAGTTGCCTGCCTTGAGTCCAGCGATGTTTCGATAAATCCGCGCCTAGGACACCGGCGGCGCCAAAGAGGGACTTCTTCTCGAACTTATCGATTTGGTATGAACCGAGGTCCCGCGCGTCTTCCATGTGGTCATAAAAACTGATCATACGGGACTTGAAGGAATCGTGATGGAGGTCCGTCAAAGGATCGCTGAGGTAGTATTCCTTGCCATAACGGCAGAAGTGATACGCTTTCGGAGCGACAAGAGGAACAGGGTCATTGAGGTTGATGATGCAATGGATATTGTTGAAATCGTCGCTTTGGAAAGAGTACCGCGTCCGATCCGCTTCGGAGAAATAGGCGCCTGCGGGCGCTTCGAAGCAATAGGCATAAAGGTCATCCTTGGTGTAGGTGACGCCAGGAAGCAACTCGTGTTTGCCACCGCGAAGCTCCTCATCGAGACGACCGATGGCCAGATTCACGCCAGCCCCACCGCGGGAAAAGCCTGCAGTCCACAAGACGATCTCCCCAGAAATCCCCGTAAATTGAAGATAATTTCTCAAAGAAGTGAGATAGATCTCCGATGCATCATAAAAGCCATGGGCATAAGGGTTCTTCTCTTCGTCTCCCAAGGTGAAGTTCGACGCCCATTCCGAAAGATAGTTGCCGCCGCGCACCGTGACGGCGACCAAAGTCTTCGTCCCCAAAGACTTATGACCCATGACGGTTCCAAACGTATCCGTGCCCGGTTGCTTCAGATAATCGTCATTTGGGCTGACGTCCCTAAAGCCCAAGTCTTTCAGTAAGGAAACCGCGTTCTGATAACGGTTCGAGAACGATTTCGAAGCCTCGCGGTTGGAGGCAAATCCCGCCATGGCTAATGATAGTGACGACGTGGCAAGGCTTGGCTGATAGGT
>JAGAHY010000169.1 GCA_017626815.1 Bacilli bacterium
ATTGCACCTCATCAACAAAGAAATCCTCGCAAAACGAGGACTTCTAAGTTGTTTGGACTATTACTTGAGTTGAACCGCCGTATGCCGTACGGCACGTACGGTGGTGTGAGAGGGGCTATCTATTAGTCTCTACTCGATTTTGAGAAGAAAAAAGCCAAGGGTACGTCATTAGCCCTGTTTCCCTTAATGCCTTTCCTATAATAACAACAAGTTTCGGAGGTCACTTTATGTCCCGTCGCAACAGTGCTTTATCGTTATTATGCCTTCTTTCTTTAACCGCCTGCGGCCAAACGTCTTCGGTCTCTTCTTCGAGCCAGTCGCCGATCAAAGAAGAATATACGGCATTTGGTAATGTCGTCCATGAAAAGGAACTTGCCGAGGGCTATCTTAACGTTCGCCACTTACGTATCGGCGCGCAGAATAAAACCTTCGAAATCGCCCATTCGGATGACGGCGCCTTGGAGTCTTCCTTTCAAGAAGGGGATTTCCTTAGCATTGAATCCGCGAGCCAATACATTCTCTTCTCCGGGTTTGGGAAAGAGGTCTTGCTCTATTCTCCACGCGGCACGTTCTGTATCGAGATCCCGAAGGGTAAATTGAAAAACACCTCGGATATGCAGGCGTTTTTGGGTAATCAGGACATCGATGTGCGCATTGCTAGGGCGAGTGACCTAAGCCAAAAGAGAAACCTCGCTTTCAACCCCTTTGACCAGATGCACATCGACGAGAATAACCTTTATAACAGCAATGGTACCGGCCCGACCATCGATGATTCCAAAGCCATGGGCGAAGGCGCGGTCGCCTTCTTCCCCCATGCTTATGCTTCTCGCGTCACCCGTAACGAAGTCGGGTTCTTCCCACGTAACGCGATCGATGGCATGGAGAACGCGGAAGGTCATGATGGCTTCCCTTATCAATCCTGGGGTTATGATCAAAAAGAGGATGCGACCTTCACCTTGTATTTCGGTCGGCAGGTCGAATTAGAATCCCTTGGCTTAGTGCTTCGCCATGATACCAAGAACAACCATGACTGCGCTTGGAAAAAGGCCACGTTTGAATATGACGGCGGCGAGGTCGAAGGGGAATTCACCTTCACGGGTGAAGAACAGATGGTGGAATTCGACGCCCCAATCAAGACGACTTACATCCGCATCAAAGACATGGTGGCGGAGAAGGGCAGCAGCCAAGGCTACGCCGCATTAACGGAATTGAAAGCCTATGGCAAAGAGACACTCAGCGAGAATCCTTTAGCCAAGAAACGTATCGTCCATGGCGCCTTTGGTGGCTTGGATCAAAACCACGTTCGTAGTTCCATCTTAACCGCGGATATCGAAGACGCGGTGGAACGCGCGAACAACTGGTTCCTCCAATCCGTGGAAAAAGGCACCTTAAAGATACCGATGTACGACATCACCCGCACGGAAACCGTCGCGCTTGGTGAACAGGAATGGAAGGATTCCGTCTATTATTCGGGCTTAACCGACTATGTCCTCACGACGGGCTATGAATATGGTTACGATTACCTTAAAGGCATTTCCCAAAGCTACAAGTACGCCTGCAATGGCGGTGATTTCACGCCCCATGGCGACTGGTACCAAATCGGCGAGACCTATATGCAGTTAGGCGATCTTGAGGGTACTGCGTATCCGTCTTTGCAACCCCGGGAAAACCTCGATTGGAATATCGCCGCCTATCCTAACGCCCCGACTGGCTCTAAGAACGCGCATATGGATTCCGGTCGCGACTGGACCCATGGCGGTTGGTGGTGGTGCGACGCCTTATATATGGCCATGAATTCCTATACCTTAATGTCGCGTATCACCGGCGATGAGAAATATGTCGAAGCCGCGGAGAAGGCCTACGATTACGCCAAAGGAAACCTTTATGACGACCATTACCATCTCTGGCACCGTGATAGCACGCAACTGAGCTTAGAGACCGACGTCGCCGACCCCATCACGGGCAAGAAATACGCCTCTTTCTGGTCCCGCGGCAACGCTTGGGTGTTCGCGGCTTTAGCCAAACAAATGCTTTATCTCGATGAGATGGAATATCCTGAGCTTTACGCGAAATACAAAGCCGACTTTATCGAGATGGCCGAGTCGTTAAAGGAATACCAACGTGAAGATGGTCTATGGAACGTCGCCATTACCCCTTACCAAAAATATGAGGGCAAGGAAATCACTGGAACCTGTGGCTTCATCTATGGGTTCGCTGTCGGCTCCTCCTTAGGCATCCTCGATGCTTCTTATATGGACATGGCGGACCTCGCCTACGAGACCATCTTGGACGAATGCTTCATCGGTGACACGGATCAATTAGGTTACATGCAGACGGTCGGCTATCAGCCGCAAAACTATGTATCCGAGGAATTCACGAGGCCGATTACCGACGAATTCGGCATGGGCTTGTTCTTAATGGCGTCCTCGGCCTTGCTCCGCAGCAGCGGCGAATATGAAGACGCCCACATCAATGTCGGTGCCGTCCGTCAAGGTTACTATGTCTCATAATCGCCGTAAAAAGCGTTCAAATTTCAAAATCAATCAATTCGCCAACAAGAAGTCATCTGGCAAGTAACCTTCGGCTTGTGAGGCGCGGAATTGTAGATTATAGAGCCCGGCGTAAATACCGTGCTCTTTTTTCATCAGCTCTTCGTGGGAGCCAATCTCGCGGACTTCACCATTGGCGATGACGGCGATGCGATTAGCGGTTTTGATTGTGGAGAGGCGGTGGGCGACGACGATGCAGGTTCTCCCTTTGCATAGTTCGTCGAGAGCTTCTTGAATAAGCAACTCGGTGACGTTGTCTAGGGCGCTTGTGGCTTCGTCTAAGATAAGAATGGAAGGATCTTTGAGGAAGACGCGGGCGATGGAAATGCGTTGCTTTTGCCCACCGGATAAGCGGACCCCACGTTCGCCAACTTGAGTTTGGAATCCATCGGGAAGGCTCATGACGTAGTCGTATAGCCTGGCTTTCTTGGCGGCGGCGATGATGTCTTCCATACTGGCATCGAGTTTGCCATAGCGGATGTTTTCTTCAATCGTGCCATCGAAGAGGAAGACATCTTGCTGCACGATGCCGATGGCGTTGCGTAGGCTATCCATGCGAATCTTATTGATGGGCGTGCCGTCGAGGTCGATTTCGCCTTGCTGTACTTTATAGAAGCGAGGCAAAAGATGGCAGATGGTCGTCTTGCCTCCGCCGGAAGGGCCAACTAAAGCAAGCTTCTCGCCTGGCGCGATATGAAGCGAAATCCCCCGTAAAACATCCTCGTTTTCTCCATAATGGAAACTGACGTCAACGAAGTCGATCTTTCCTTGGGGATTAGAAAGAGGCAAAGCATCCGGGTCATCTTTCTCGGGCTCGGAGTCGATGATTTCAACGAAACGCTTGAAGCCGGTGACCCCATCTTCAAATTGCTCGGTG
>JAGAHY010000170.1 GCA_017626815.1 Bacilli bacterium
CACTGAATTCATGCATTGGACGGATAATGTTTTTAATGAAGAAACCGTCTTCCCATCAATAGTCAAGTCACCCTTATTGCGGTTGATGCAAACACCGAGTGAACTATCTTGTTCCGTGGAGTTCCATAAAAGGAGCAAACGTTGGTAGCCTTCATCCGCCGTAATGAGGTTTGTTTGATGTACTGGCGAGAATACTTCCTGTGAGTTATGTAAGAGTCTCATTAAGCCGCTATCGAACAAGTTGGCTAACTGCTGTTGAAGTGTCTCCAATTGCCTGATAATGTTCTCTTTGTTTTGGCTGGCGTAGTTATTTCTGCGCACATAGAAGGTGATTTCCGTTCGCGACCCGGCCTCTATAAATGTTCTTCGTAACGTTAGAATTTGAGATTCGCCTTCATCCGGAAGCTGTTTGTAGTAGACGAGTCGTTTATGAACCACGAGTAAAAGCCTCTTAATCAGACTGTGTAAAAAACGGTTTTCATAAGTGGCAAAATCGATGTCGTTACGTTGGTCAATTACTTCGCTAGGGCGTATGGTTCCGTCCTTTTCGCCAGATTTTATATATCGTGAATTAGAAGATAGAAAACGGTAAGTGGCGTTGGAAATAGAACGTGCCTTATGGACGCTTACGATTTCTTGTAAACCAGTCAATTCGATAGATCCTTCGTTGATTTTGCTCTCGAGGATAGGCATCGCGTCGGCGACTGAAAGGATAAAGGCGTTATCGAATTCATATTTGATTTGTAAAAACGTGCCTTTAACAGGCGAATTTGTGTCCTGCGTTGTTTCATTCTGCTCTAGAAAATGGCTCGTTTCATCGATTTTCATCATTGATCTTCCTTTCTTTACCGGATGCCTTTGCGGATTTTCTGCAAATAACTCCTTGAGATTATGAAGGAATCATCTCCGAATAAATTGACAATTTCTTTATCCAAAATTTCTAGGGCGTCTTGTGACGCTGTCTGCATTTTTGTGACTACTTTTTTCATTATTTTTGTTCGGAATAAAAAGTCCAAGGCTTCCGTCTCGGTTCCGCCACATTCGACATAACAAGGGACAAAACTTTCGATTTGCTTCATGACACGGTTGCCTAAATTCACGCCAAACATCTCGAAGACTCTTTCAAGAAGAGCGTCGAAGTTAGCCTTGTTTGCAGCCGACAGCGGACGTTGCTTTTTGGCGTTTTCGAAAAGCGTTTCGAGGTAAGAAAATGGTAGTGGCAGCGGCTTGCTTATGGGCGCTTGAAAGGGCTTCTCTTTTGCCTCAAACTCCAAAACCATGGCACGGTCATAGACCTTATCTGTGATTGAAAATGTGGATTCGTCATTATTTGCGGTGCCAATAAAATATAAGTTTTGCGGAATCTTTATCGATCCGTTTTGCAAGAGTTTTGGATCGGATGGCTCGGGGTTAGGAATGACTTGTAACGATGCAATATTCTTATTCGGCGTTTCCATCAACGATAGAATGTCGGCGAAATAGTACTCAATGCGCGCTAGGTTCACCTCATCAAGGACGATGAAGTTAGTGGCGTCGTTATAATTTGATTCATATAGCGCACAGAGGAATTCGGTTTCAAAGAATCGTTTCGTGAAGTCGTTGTAATAGCCTATCAACTCGCTTTTATCTCGCCATGAAGGCTGTACTGCGCAAATATGAGCGTCATTTTGGAAAAATCTTCCCATCGCGTATGGCAACGAGGTTTTGCCTGTCCCCGAAATGCCTTCTAATATGAGTAGTTTGCTGGCGCCGAGCGAGCTGATGAAAGATCGTACCGTTGTTATTGAATAGAATAAACCGCATGAATTGCAGGCAAAATTCTGAAAACGGGCACAAATCTCGGCTAAATCAATGCCAGCTTCCTCTTCAGGGATATTAATTTGAAGCATACCTGAAGGATATTTTTCATCGATTTGAGATAACCTTGGAAAACGTTTTTCTAATAGGCTCTCGTCTTTTTCTTGCTGTGGCTGTGGCAGGCCCGCTGGTGTTGGGGTGTTCATATAGTGTGACCCAAGTTCGAGACGCTGTAGCCGGTATAACTCCAGATGGAGCCGCTCGTTTTCGTCTTGTAAGTCATTGATGTTCATACCGTCTTTGATGTGCTTTGTTGTTCTTCGGATGAGATAAATCAGTGCGGTAAATAAGCATCCGACGATGCCAATGACTATAAGAATCATGGCGATGTAGAAAATCCATCCGCCCACGCCAAAGCCCGAAGAATATGCAAGAAACACTTGGTGATAAGAACGGAAATCTGCATTTACGTCGACGATGCCTTGGAATATGCCAGTGATGTTCTGCCCTGCTTGCGCGACGATTTCATGTAGAAAAGTGAAATATGTGGTCTCCATGCATCCTCCTTATTCGTCCATTAATAGGACAAAAGATATATTTAATCGGAATCTTTCACCGCGTATTGTGTCGTTCATGCTTCGGTCCCAACCTTCTAAATATACAGTGAAAACCATTCGATAATCCGTGTCCGAAGGGACATATCCTAAATTGTATTTAGAGCCGCCTTTGCCCGACCCGTCATAAATGAATTGGCTTATCGGATGACTTTCTTCAACCTCGGGGCGAATGGACTTAGTATCGATAGGCATGATACCAGCTTGGTGCTTTGCGCTAAAACAATCTAAGGGAACAGACAAGCCGGTGTCTTCATCGGCGGCTGGAAAATAAGCAGGTGTACCTTGATAAGAACCATAAACAATTTCTTTTCCATCCTCGGAATCAAAGTATTCATCATCCCCGCGTATGTTTAAGGGGCCGGCGAATTGAGTTGTCTTTTCGGCATCCGACAGATGAGCTATATAATAGTGCTCTTCGGTATAGAAAGAGGCTCGGACAACATCCAGAATTGAAGCTTCCCCTTGAGATGATCTGTACTTATCCTCGTCTACGGACTTCCATTTTTTTGAGGCGGTTGTTTTCTCCGATAAGTACAGGTGTCCGCTATATTCGCATCGGAAATAGAGTTCAAACTGCAGGTATCCTGAAGTTGCTTGCTCTGTTTTTGCCGTAAATGAACTGCGCGAGTATGATTCCAGAAGAACGGGCCTGTTCTCGATAAATGGTTTAGCTTCTAGCCAATCCTTTTGATACATACCAGAAACATCGCGGAGGTTGATATTCTCCATATAGTTTGGGTCAATTGCTTCGAAATCTTCTTCACTTAGCTCCTGTTTATAGACGATGGAATGGTTCCTTTTATAGCCGATGGAAAGATTGGGGCTATCACCTATTGAGAGACTAATTTGGTTTACCCTAGCGATATCTTTGACGGTAAACCAAGCGTACGTTGCCGCTATGCCGCTTAACCCTGAAAAGGAAAGCACGAAAGCGGAGGCGAGGAGAATGGATCGTATGTGTCTTGTCATAGTTATCCTCCAAAATGCGCGCTGAAAGTTAAAGTTGAGCCTTCTGGTGAAGACTTGGTACAGTCCGGATCGTTTCCTTCGAAATAGAAACTGACTAAAAAGACTTTCTTTTCCTGTGCTTTAATGGTGTGACTTTCACGGATAATAGTCGGGTAGTCGTCAGTGAAATTCTCGCAAAACCCGGTCGAATTTCGAAAATAGGTAGGCGTTCGCAATGGGAATCCATACGGATCAATGCTCTCATAGTATTCTGAGATACATTCACGAAGGTCGTTTTTATTTTCGTTTGTCCCTACGCCGCTATCATTGGGTGCGCCGTAAATACGACGTATTCGAGTTTTCTCGTGTTCGGTCTGATAACCGGTGAGAATACGCAAATAAGAGTAGGGGCTATTTGCATCGGAATTCGTTGGTGGGACATAGTCGTTTACATCGATGGAAAAGACAAACTCATGGTCTTGGTCGGAAATGTTTTCCATGGTAAAAATATAGACTAGGGCCCTTTGGATACTTTGCGATTCAGAATAGACCGCGACGCCATCTGTATGCTCTTCTATATTAAGAGTGTCTATGTAATCGAATACTTTTCTTGCCGTCGTCGGCTTCGCGTTTTCAAGCCCACGGGAATTGAAATAAGTTACACCCTCTTGCGATTGCTCGCTGAGGGAGCTGCCTTGTCTCAAAACTAAGTCATTCTTGATTTTGGATTGTCGGTCTATTTGGACAGTGAATCCGTTTCTTGCACCAATCAAATAACCGAAGACACATACGAACGAAAACGTCAGAAGCAATGACGATCCCATAATTATCGCAGTTTTCCGAAGCCGCACATTGGTGACGATGGAAGCGGTCTTGGGCAAAATGGGTGCAGGAAAAAGAACCCTTCTATCTTTCATATTAAACCTCCTAAAGACGCACGAGTTTGTCTATTGGAGGATCTTACTTACCATAGCCATAATAGGATAAGAACAGATCATCCTATATGATGCTCATCGCGTTCCTTGCCCAGAACAGCTAGGGCATCAAGCCGACTTATTGTCGATTGCCGGCTAATAATATTTTAAAGTATTAAAAAAGGCGATTCAATAAACCTAGCCGAGAATTGCAAGGTTTTTATAGCTTTCATTTTTCCTCGATGGCATCGATGAAAAAGCAATATTTATGGGAATGGACCGTAAAAATTTATAAAGCATCACAATTTATCTTATACGTGTTATGTGCGCGCGCATTGTACTTACCTTTTCTTAAACTCTTGGCTAACCCCATTTCAAATTATTTTTTAGGTTAATGAAAAAGTATCGACAGCATCTAACTTTTTTGCTTCAAGCAATTTAGCCGCCCCTCTTTTTTGGGCTTTTTGGGAAGGGTATAATTTACTCATCCAAAAACAAGCCAAGGTTTGACTCCTGGTATGTTGAAGGACTTGCCCAAAAATTGTCTTCTCGGAATGCCATATATCCGTGAAAGAGAAAGGAACATAATGAGAACTAAGACAAAGCTATTTCTTTTAAGCGCGTCCATTTCGGTGGCCGCCGCTGGTGTGCTTGGGACCACGACCTTTGCCTGGCTTACAGCTAGGAAGAACGTCAGCGCCACTTTCAGCAACATCAAAATTTCTTCTACGGCACCCTATTTGCAAGCCGCAATTATTCCTTTAAACCATCCAATTAACGAACATGCTTCCGACCCATCCATCCCTCTTCCCAATGCGACCAACAGTTTATCTGTCAATTGGGAGATCAGCGACCTTTCCAGCCGTTACGGGGACACATTCTACACTTTTGAAAACGGCAAGTATAAGGAGGTTACCAGTGATTTAGACTCCAAACGTGTAACATTTGGCCTGATGATTACTGGCGCACCATCTTCCGTTCAACAAAATGCGAAACTTGGCCTAAATTGGAATTTTGATTCCGTAGAAGACTATAATCAATCAGAAAAATTAACGAACTGGGTTCGCGCTTCTGCAGTCGAATACACCGATTCGACTTTCCAAAGCGAAAAAACCGATGAAGGCGCCTATAAAAAGACTTGGGTTGGTGGCACTTATCTTAGCTATTGCATGAACTATATTGGAATGGATACCTCTACCAATACGCTTAAGCCGTTGGTTATGCCTGAGCAAACTTGTTCAAGCTTGGGAGATAAGGACATAGTCTTCACCTATACGACTGAAGAAACGCATTATTACAAGATATCTTTCTGGCTTGAGGGCACCGTTGCAGAAAATCAAAACGAAGCCCGTGACACCGAATTCCAGTTCGTGGTTAATCTTGCTTCTTAAACGCCCGATATAGAATAAGAGGATGGCGGGGTCGCCATCCTCTTATTATTTGGTTAAGTAGAACTGAGTTCCGATGATGTTTGGGCCGGCGTGATAGGCGGCGATAGGGGAACATTGCCCTTCAACGACTTCTTTAAATCCTGCATTGACGAGCATTTGTTTGCATTCTTCATAGAGTGCCATTCCCTCGTCATCAAGCGTGCTGTATTCAATAATCGCGCGGGTTTTGTCGATATTTTTCTGGGAAAGCACTTCTTTGAAGTACTCTTTAACGACTTTGTTCATCTTACCACGGTGAAGCTTTCCCATCACCAGTTTTCCTTCTGTGTTGCAAACGATTACGGGCTTGATTTTCAATAGGTTGGCGCCAAGCATTTTGGCTCTGGAACAACGGCCCCCGCGAACTAGGAATTCTAGGGTGTCGATTTGGAATGAACATTCAATGCTGTTTTGCCGTTCTAGGACCTTTTGGACAATACTCTCGGCGTCAAGACCTTGCTGCAATAAGTCATGGGCGTATAACAATTGAATCGCAGTGCCGCCCGAGGCGCGTTTCGAGTCGATGACGTGGATATGCGGGTTCCCGTCAGCAGCCACATTTGCGTTATTGTAGCCACTAGAAAGACCAGAAGAAATCGCAAGGTGGATGACCTCATCATATTTCTCTAAGAGTTTTTGAAAATGCTCTTGATAATCTAAAAGATTTGCGGCGCTAGTTTGGCCGATTTTTCCTTCTTTGCGTGCTAATGCGTAAAAATCGGCAAGTGGCATCTCGTCATCTCGGTAAGTCTTTTCGCTGGAAGAGACGTACATATGAACGACGGCAATGTTTAGTTTTTCGAGTAATTCTTTTGGAAGATCGACTTGATATTCACAGGATAATACGATGGACATTCGGACTCCTTATCAGTTTCAAAAACTGTTTGACCTAGTACATAATACTAGATAAATATGTATATTCAAGTGATATGAACTTTTAATCGTATGTGCAGGGCTACTTATTGTACGAATCGGGGATTAGATAAGATAACGGTAACGAGATAAGGAACATCGTAGCGACGGGGTTGGTGATGATTTGAATTAATGCGATGGCGAATTCGTTATCCGTCATGATCGATTTAATTGAAGGGACCAATGTGATACCAAATCCGAGGCCTAACGTAATAGCGGCGATGAATATGTTCTTCTTGTTGAGACCTGCGTCGACGATCATTTTTATTCCTGAAAGAGCGATCGAGGCAAAAACGTATAAGAGGGCGCCTCCAATGACGGCCGAAGGCACGGTGGATATAATGGCGGAAATCGGCGGCAAGAAAGAAGCGACGATTAAGAAAATGGCGCCTGTGAGCAAAGCAAAACGATTGATAACTTTGTTTTGCCCAATGATACCTGCGCCCTGGGAATAGACGACAAATGGCATCGCGCCAAAAGCACCAGCAAGAGCGGAGACGAAACCAATTCCGCTGATAGCTCCGCTAATTTCGCGATTGGTTGGGTCGCGACTAAATGCCGTGTTAGTGGTGGCGGATACCGCTCCAATGATCTCAGTGCTGGAAATGTAATAAATAATAGCCACGGAGATAATGGGTCCAATTTTGAAATC
>JAGAHY010000171.1 GCA_017626815.1 Bacilli bacterium
CATCAAGAACATGTAATTGTAGGGAATCGTGACGTCCGCGATATAAGCCAAAACGCAGAACACCAGCATGATAAGGCAGGTAAAGGGCAAGTTCTTCCACTTCATCGAGGCCTGTCCCGAAATCACAATATAAAGCGAGGCGAATCCCGAGAGAGAATGAGTGATGCCAGAGACCACGTTATCAAAGGATAGGACAGGGTAAACCGAATAGTTGTTCCCGGCGAAATAAGTGCCCATGACGGCCCCTAATATACCGAAGACAAAGACGAAGTCCATGCTGATTTCCTTTAGTCTGTCATGGGTGAAGGCCGCCAAAGGAATCGTGATTAATTGGATGGAACAAAGGAATAAAGGCAAGTTATGAAGCCAATCCAACGGGTTCTCGTTACGGAAGCAAAGGAAGACGATTTTAAATAGTTCTAACGCGTCGATGGCAATCGCAGTCACGATGAGAGGTAGGTTCTTTTTCTTTCCCTCCGTCTTCTTTAATCGCAGCCCAAACCATACCGAGCAGGCGATCATCGCGACCATCAACGAAGAAACGAAAAGCAGGTGTTGCCAAGAAAGATATCCTTCCGCGGGGCGTTGATAACCGCCGATTCCAAAAAACTCACTCATAATCTGCCAACGATTATAGAGGATGCCTCATCGGAAGCCACGAAAAAAGAATATCCACAGCAGCTTGAATGAGAAGTCTAGGAAAATATCGCTGTTTTGCCAGGAAAAAACAGAAAACGTTCCGAAATCAAAAGAAATAGACTTCCAGGAAACGACATTGTCTTGGCAAATTGCTCTCGCGCGCACGCGCACGCTTGACAGGAATTCTCCCTTAGTTACAATGCCCCTGAAGGAAAACACGGCATGGAAAAAGTCATCGGCGTGAACCTAGGAAATTGGCTCGTCTTGGAACGTTGGATGAAACCAAAACTATTTGAAGGCACTGGCGCCATCGACGAAACATGGCTTTGCCGAAACCTAAGCAAAGAAGAATACCACGACAAGGTCAAAGCCCATCGCGACACCTATGTCACCGAAGAGGACTTTGCTTTCCTCGCGTCCATCGGGGTGTCCTATATTCGTATCCCCGTCCCCTACTTCATCTTCGGGGACCGCGACCCTTTCCCTGGCTGCATCGAATATCTCGATCAAGCCTTCGAATGGGCCAAGAAGCATAACCAACATATCCTCATTGATCTCCATACCGCGCCCCATGGCCAAAATGGCTATGATAATGGCGGCATCACGGGCGTCTGCAAGTGGGCGCAACATCCTGAGGAAGTGGAATTCGTCCTCAGCGTCCTGCAACGTCTAGCCGCGCGATATAAAGATCATCCTAGCCTCTATGGCATCGAGGTTTTAAACGAGCCCATTTCCTGGCTGGTGTTCATCACCGCTAAATCAACCCGCCAAGCCGTCGATAAGCAGGAAGCTAAGGGTTCCAAACACGTGTCCATGAAATTCCTCAAGCAGTTCTACCATGACGCCTATTATCGTCTACGGGAGGTCTTGCCAAAGGATAAGGTCATCGTCTTCCATGATGGCTTCCGCTTGACCAAATGGAACCAATTCTTCCGCAAGGAGAAATTCGAAAACGTACTCTTGGATACCCATATTTACATCTTCGCGATGGAATTCTTTAATCCGATCTCGCGGCCATGGATTTATCGTCTCTTTCTCAAAGCCAGCATGGTTCAAGTCAAGAAAGCCCAAAAAGATATCCCCGTCATCGTCGGCGAATGGTGTATCTCCACGCGCTACTGCTATAAGGCTAAGGGCAAAGACGAACAAGCCACGAAAGCCATCCAGAAGAAACGTTACCAAGAAGTCGCCGCGATGGAAATGGAAGCCTTCTCTCAAGCCGATGGCTGGTTCTATTGGAACTATCAGTTGCTCCATGACCGGGAAGAGGCTTGTGACACCATATGGAAGGAACCTTGGGACTTCTACCGCTGCGTGAGCCACGGCTATATCACGGTAGAAGATATCGAAAAGGCCAAGAAATAAGCAAATTAGAGGCGAAAATGAACGGCAAAACCCGTTCATTTTCTGTTTCTTCGCCAAAAGGAAAAAGCCCCCACATTGCTGCGGAGGCTCCCCGAGGAGGTTCTGATTATTCGGGCAAACGTTTCGTGATTTGGTAAGCGACGAAGATCAACGCCATCAAGCCAAAGCTGATACCGGTGACATACATGAGGGCGTCGATGCCGACTCTCCAAGGCACCACCTGAGGCACGAGGCGGGTGGCATTCGAGTAGCCATTCATCGCGCCAGAGTAGTTGGCGACCGTGTAGAGGAGGCGCTTCATGCACTCTCTCTGCTTCAAGTTGAAGGTCGGGGACTTGCGCATGGCGTCCGTCATGGAGTCCTTGTATTCGCCTTTGTCTAAGAAGCAATCGGTGCCGTTCATGAAGCCGTCATCATAGACCATGAAGAATTTACCGTTGGAGCCGGCCATATCGGTGAGGGTATAGCCATCGAAGCCCCATTCGCCTCTCATGATGTCTTCCATCAAGTCGCTGGAAGCGGAGGTCCACAAGAAACCAGCGCGGTTGAAGGAGGTCATCAAGGAATGGGAATTGGCTTTGTCGGGACGAAGCGCGGTTTCCCATGGAGCAAGGTAGATTTCGCGGGCGGTCTGCTCGTTCATCCAGATGCCGATGCCGTTACGGTTGGATTCCTCATCATTGAAGATGAAGTGTTTCGGGCAAGCGACGACATATTGTTCTTGCATCGCGATGATCTCTTCCTGGGCCGCGATGGCGGTGAGGTAGGGATCCTCGGAGAAGTACTCGGCGGCGCGGCCACCGAAGACGGCGCGATGGATGTTCATGCCAGGCGCGTAAAGACCATGGAGGTTTTTCTGCGCGGGGTCATGGTTAGAACGCGCGTCGGAAGCCATGGCTTCGCCCACTTTGCGGATTAATTCCTTGTTGAAGGTACCCGCGATCACCGCTTCGCAGCTCATGGAAGAGAAGCCTTCTTTGGTGTTGGAGACGCCATAGGGGCCATCATCTTCGTCGGTGAGGGGTTTCGCGATGGAGGGAATGCCCGGGGTATAGCCGTAGCATTGGACCAAGGTGTTGAAGATTTCCTCTTGGGTGAGGTTATTGAGGATGATATCCCATTTCGGGTCATCGTAGGAGAGGCCCGCCATCATGGCGAGGGTCATGGGCACGCTCTTATCGCCGAAGGTCGGCATGGCGGCGCCCTCTTGTTCCACAATGGGCTTATGGGAGGAGATGTCGTATTTGATGGGGCTCTTGTTGGTAACTTGGAGGTCGACCGCGTCTTTGGGCATCGTGCCCGTCCAATTGTTGCGGGAGACATAGGTCACGTCGCCGTCGCTGGAAGCGGCGTTTTTGACGCCTTTGAAGCGGTTGGGATCCATCCAATCGAGGTGGTTGGTGATGGGCGTGCCAACAGGATCTTTTTCCAAGGTGGTCGGCGTGTCATGGAGCCTGGCCGAGGAGGTCGAGAAGATCTCCGCGTCGACTTCATTCTGACTATGGATGAGGTTCGCTAAGGTCGCAATACCTGGCTCATCCGTAGCGGCGGAATAGCCTTTGGCGGCGAGAATGTTGTTCAACGCATCATGACTATCGCGGCCGAAGGAGAGATAATAATCGCCTTCGTCGAGGATGTAGGTCTTATCGGCTTCCGCGTCATAGGTGCGCAGCTGCTCGAAGTCGACCGTGACTTTCACGTCTTCATTGGCGCCAGGTTGGAGCAAGGATGTTTTTCCAAATCCCGCGAGTTCTACGGCGGATTTTTCGATTCCGACGATGACATCGTGTCTGCTATAGGGCTTTTGCAAATAGACTTGTACGGCCTCTTTGCCCGCGGTATCGCCGACGTTTTTGACGTTGACGGTGTAATCGTAGGAGAGAACGTTACCCTCACCATCGCGGTTGACCTGCAGACGGGGGTTGGAATACTCGAAGTCGGTGTAGCTCATGCCATAGCCAAAGGGGTAGGCGACGGCGTCGCTATATTTGAAGTTGCCGACTTGGTTGCGGTTGGTGACGACATCTTCATAGCGGGTCTCGTAATAACGATAGCCGACGTAGATGCCTTCCACGTAGACGCCATAATAGAGCTGAGAGTTATTGAGGCCGATCGCCGCGGCATTGCCGTATTCGGAGGAGAAGCCGGCGTTGTTTTTCCAATATTGGGCGGCGGGGCTGGAGAAGTTATCCTTCACGAAGGTATCCGCGAGACGGCCAGAGGGGTTGATTTTGCCCACTAAGGCATCCGCGACGGACTTCATGCCGGTGGCGCCAGGAAGACCGATCCACATGGCGGCGTCGATGCCATAGCGGTCATCGTCGATGAAGTCGCAGCGGACATTGACGGCGGAATTGATCAAGACGACGATTTTCTTTACCTTGCCCTGATGTTTCAGCAAAGCGAGATTTTCGAGGATTTCGATCTCGTTATGGGTGAGGCTTAAGTAAGAGCCATCCACGCCATCCGAGCCCGTGTAGGAGATGTCGGAGCCTTCGCCCGATTCACGGGTGATGGTGACGATGACGGTCGCGTCGTTATATTCGTTGACGACGGGAGCATAGACGTTCCAGCCCGGTTCGTTCATGACGAAGGTGCCGGATTTGATGCCGCGCATCGTCTTGCCTGCGCCATCTTTGACGAAATTGTAGGTCGCGTCGTTGATGATGAGGTCCGTCTCTTCGGCGAGGGATTTGCGGAGGTCATAGAAAGCCCCATCCGCTTCGCCATCGCGGCGCACGCCAGGACCATGGGTGGCGTAGAAGATCTTGCCCGAACCCGATAAGGCAAAAGCGACCTTAGAACCGCTAGCTAACGGCAACGCATCCGCTTCGTTTTTGAGAAGGACGAGGCCCTCCCCTTCCACTTCCGCGTTCACCTGACGGTAATAGGCTTCAATGTTCTCCGCGTTTTTCAACGGATGACGGTCGATGACCGTGCCTTCTCCTTCCGCCGTTTCTTCCTTGTAATCGGAGGTGCCGAAGACGCCATGGATTTCATTGGCGAAGGGAACGGCGGCGGCCTTGGCGACCATGGAGACCATGAACAGCGCCCCCATGGTGACCATCAAGGGTTCCCAGCACTTGGCTTTGAGGACATGGAACAATTTGGAATCTTTATTCATTGACGTTGGCCTCCTTGGGTTGGGCGTCGATCTTGTGGGATTTCTTGCGCATCGTGACCCCTGCCGCTAAGGAGAGGAAACACGCCACGAAAAGGAACGCAAACGACGTGAAGTAGCTACTCACAAGCAGCGGCTCGACGGGATCGCCCACGGTGCCCGAGAAGATCGGGTACATGATCGTGCCGATGAGGGAATATTCGTCTAAGGCCTCATAGAGGAAAGCCCCGAGGCAGAAGATGAAGGCGCCATAGTTCCCGATGCGGGAGAGGGCGAAGAGGCTCGCGGACTTCTTGCTCCTAGAAAGGAACAAGGCAAGAAGGTCGAGAAGCAAGGCGGCGCCGGCGAAGATGATGGCGGCGAGGCCTAAATTGCTGACGTTGACGGACACTTTGCCCCCGTTGAACTCGGAGGCGCAGTTGTTGGTGTAGAGCAACACGCCCACGAGGGTGAGGACAAAGGCCACGCACGACATGATGAGGACGGGGATGAGAACGAGGAAGTTCTGCTGTTTTAATTTTTGGATCATGGTAACCTCCTAGCCTTTGACGTTGACGTTGGGCCTGGTGTAGTACTCCCAGTCGAACATCGAAAGCGTGGCATCCGAATACAGATACATGCAGTCGACCATCGGGGCCTCCGCCTGGAAGGTGCCGCCGTGAGAATTGTAGTTGTCGACCAGCAGGGTGATGAAGTTGGTGCCTTTGCTCAACGAAATCTGCGATGAGATGAAGCAATCCTCGAACGGGGTCTTGTCGTCGGATAGGTCTTCGACCGCGACGAGGTTCGCCATCGGCATGTAAAGGCCAGGGTAATCCAACCACGTGACCGGGCGGCCATCGTTGTCGTATTCGCCGTTGATGACAATCTTGAATTCGTCCTTGGATAGATAGTTGTATTCCACATTGTTGACGACAGGGTGAGAGACGAAACGGTCATGCTCGGAGGAGACGCGGAGATACATCACGGCGTCATCGACATCCTTGTCGGATTCGATCTCGAAGTCCAAGGTGGCTCCGTTATAGTAGAGCTCGCGGATGAACCAGCCATTGCTGACATTCTCGGGCGTGCCATCGCGGACCCAGCCATAGTTGAAGAGCATCGACTCCTCGAACGAGTTGGTGGAGGTACCCATGCCGATCTTGCCTTCAAGGTTGGTCGCCTCGGCTTCAAAGGTCTGACGGACGAGGAACTTACCATAGGCCACTGCGTTCTTGATGAGTTTGGCGTTGGCGTTGAACTTGGTGGTGAAAGTGGGGTCGCTGTACCAACCGCCGAAGATCGCCAAATCCTTTGTCGGATCCGCAGGCGGGTTGGTGGAGGCGGGCTTATTGAATTCAACGGTCTTGGTGTCGTAGACGCTGCCATCGACATAATAAGTCACGGTGACGGGGTCATGCGGCGCGTTCTCGTCGATCCAAAGCGCATAAAGCGTGGTGTCGGCGGAGATGGTCATGTCGAAGGTGAAGGCCGTCGTCCCAGCCGCATCGAGATACCAGCCATTGAAGATGAAGCCATCACGGACGGGATCGTCAGGTTGCGCAGCCGTTTTGCCATATTTGACCTTCTGCGCGGCGGGAGTGCCGGTGGCGCCGACATAATTGAGGTCGAAGGTGACGGTGTAGGTGGCTAAAACCCAGCCCGCATAAACCGTGCGGCGGCCTTGGATGTCGCTTAAATCCGCAGGCGTGGCGCTGATGGACTCGACATCGGTGTCGAGGGCTTCGTCGTACCAACCAGCAAAGTCATGGCCGACATAGGCGAGATTGCTTGCCACGGTGGCGGCGAGCGTCTCGGCGCTGGTGCCTTTGACGACATAGCCGCTGTTGGTGGCGCCTTGGGCCAACGTGCCGCCATTCGCATCGAAGGTGACGAGGAATTCGTTCTCCTCCCATTGCGCGTACAAGGTCATGTCGCTGGTGACGGGCTTGGAGAAGTCGAACTTCGTACCGCCTAAGGCGCGGTCGAACCAGCCGACGAACGCATAATGGGCACGGGACGGCGTAGCAGGTTCGTCCATCGGGGCGTCAAGGTCGACGACCACATTGGTGGAATCCGGCGCGCCGGTATAGTTGTAATTGAAGGTGACGGTCGCCTTGGAGACGCGCCATCCGGCATAGAGATCGAGGTCTCCTTTAACCGGCGCGTCTTTGTTATAAGGAACCGTGCAGTTGACGTCGGTGTACCATCCAGTGAACGCCATTGTTCCGTCAGGATATTCGGGATCTGCAGGCAAATCGAGCAAATCGCCGTCATCGACGAGCACCGTCGAATCGGAAGTGACGCGGTCTTGGAAATGGAACACGACGACGTGTTCGGAGATATTCTGAACCCATTTGGCGTAGACGGTGATGTCCGCGGTGATGGGCGTATTGGGATCAAACTTATCGGTGGTATTGTCACGGTAATCCATATACCATCCGCCAAAGATGTAGCCTGGGCGGGTGGGATCTTCCGGGAGCGCGACGGTTTCGCCTCCCTGGACCGTGACCTTGATAACGGTGCCGTCGAAGTTGTTATTGAACTTGACGACATATTCTTCCTCGAGATCGACGGAGGAAACGGACCCACCACTACCAGACGAATCGCCCCTGTTTCCACAGGAGGTTAAAGGTGAGGCCATGGCCGAGGTCACGAGGAGAGTCAAGAGAAGAGTGGTCTTTTTCTGCATAATGTAACCCTTTTAGAAGGGGCCGTGACCGCGGGTACGGAGGCGGCCCCTATCTTCCTAAACATGGAAGCAGCATGCGACTAATGCGCATGCTGCCTCTTTACGACTTACTTAGAATTCAGCCGAGTTTTGATGGAGATTTAGTCGTTTTTGCGTTTCTTGGCAATCAGCGCAGCGATGGCAGCAGTGGCTAACGCAGCACCAGTGACAGAGATCGCAGTGATGGAGCCACCGCAACCGCCTTTACCGGCTTCGCCAGGATCACCCTTGTCGCCTTTATCGCCTTTGTCGCCCTTGTCGCCTTTGTCGCCCTTCGGGCCTTGTTCGCCATCGGCGCCATCTTCGCCATCGGCACCAGGTGCGCCTTGGTCGCCCTTGTCGCCCTTATCGCCTTTGTCGCCTTTTTCGCCAGCAGCGCCAGGTTCGCCTTGGTCGCCCTTGTCGCCCTTGTCGCCTTTTTCGCCGTCTTTGCCATCGACGCCATCGACGCCGTCAGCGCCATCGACGCCATCGACGCCGTCTTTGCCATCTTTGCCATCGCGGCCGTCACGACCAGCGACGCTGCCAAGATTCTTGGTGGTACCGTCGGAGTAAGTGACGATGAGATCGCCGTCTTCGTTGATTTCAACATTGATGACCACGACGCCAGCGGGGACGACTTGGATCTTGATGTTCACAGTCATCGGGATCCAGCCATCAGCGGTGAAGGAGACTGTGACATCATGGACGCCAGCTTCGGCAACCGTGCCGGTGATGATGCCGCTCTCGGAGAGGACCAAGCCTTCGGGGAGGCCCGCGGCGGAGAAGTTGCTGAGGAGGTGTCCAGCGCCAACGAGGCCCTGGAGGTCAATGGTCGCGGCAACGCCGGCGGTGAAGCCATAGAAGCTGCCCGAATCCGTGGTGAGGTATGCTTTCAAGCCGTTGAGGGCGTGAGAGTTGTTCGCGTATTCGTTGTACATGAGCATCGCGCCGAAGCGGACGATGTACCACTGGTTGTTGGAATAGTA
>JAGAHY010000172.1 GCA_017626815.1 Bacilli bacterium
AAAAAGAAAAGGTTTTTAGGCCTCTTCTTTCTTACGGTTACGGACATTCTCGTAATGCTTCTCTCTAGTGATGCCGAACTTCTCCTGCAACTCCATAAGACGCTTATTGAAGCCTTCCACTTCTTCTTGGGTATAAGAAGGATGGCTAAGTTGTTCCTCGATGTATTCCTCCGCGGATTTTAAGTTGAAGGCGAACTCGGAGATTAAGGTCACATCGCCATAGGGAAACACGGACATCGTGTATAGCTTAGGGAAGCCTTCGCCCCAAAGGCTCTTTAGCCGTTCCTCGTGAGTTTTGTTCTGTGCGACGGGGTTGACGATGTCTTTATGGCCTTCCGCGGTCCTGCCTTTCCAAGAAGGGTCTTCCACTTCGCCTTTGACGACCGCGGCTTCGCCTTTGGTTTCCAAAAGGAAAATGCCCGCGGTGGAAAGATAAAGGTGGTCAAGTTCACTCGAAAGACCTTCTTTTTCTTCAAGGAAGAGATCGTGGTAGACATAGCCGCCATGCTTTTGGCTTAAGCCGCGAAGCATCTCATCGACTTTGTCTTCGGCGCGGTCGCGGATTTCGGCATGGGTTTTGGATAATTTGATGGTCGAGGGGTTTCTCCGCGACTCATAGGCGCGGATGAACACCATCACGACCAGCAATACGATTAACGCAACTAAGACAACAATCCACATAAGTGACTTCATCATAGAACAAGGAAGTGAAAGACGCACGAGAATTGTTTCTATGCATGAAAAAGCCCCCGCCCAATCCCGGTTTAAGGGAGAGGTAACGGGGGCTTAGGCTCAATAAGGATTAGATCTCGCCGTCGACGAGGTTATCGAAGCGGACGAAGACAGAGAAGGAAGAGTCTTCATATTCCATGGCGTCCATGCTGACGACATATTCGGCGTGGGGACTGACGTAATGCTCACCATAACGGGCTTCGTCTTTGTAGAAGCCAGCGGCGAGGAGAGCTTCCCCATAATTAGCGATGATGGCTTGGTAGTCACCTTCTTGGTAGACGCATTCGACATAGCCGAAGACATCGTCATCGCCGATGTGATCGATGTGGGCGCGGTAGAGGGAAGCGCCGGTGATCGCGGGGAGGTTCTTGTCCTGCCAGCCTTCTTCATAGAAATCGGCGAGGACTTCGCTCGGCCAAGCTTCAAAGGTGGGGATGACTTCGGGGAGGTCGGTGACATAGACGGTGACCACACCCGCCGCTTCCACATTGAGGCTGACCCTGAATTGATCATTGGGCGAATAATAGAAGAATTCGTCTTCATGGTAGACATAGCCATTGTCGAGGAGAAGCTTCGCATAGGCGGCGATGGCGGCTTCTTCGTTGCCTTCGCCGACAAGGATATCAATGACGTTGCCGTTAACTTCGAAGCCTTCCGCTTCGCCTTCGTAGGCGGGGAGGGTATCAGTGGCGTCAAACATGTTGGCGAGATTCTCATTGACGAGGTCCGTCGGCCAAGCGCTATAGGGCAAGGCCTCCGGATAGAGGAAGACGGCTAACTGAATGGCCTCATTCTCCTCATCATAGACGAGGCTGAGGTGATATTGCTGATCCTCGCCTTCCACGGGTTTGGTGATGTTGTAGGTGACGCCGGTTTCGGCGACGATCGGCTCCACTTCCCAGCCAGCGGTTTGGGCAGCGCTTAAATAGTCTGCGCAATCCTCGGGCTTGGCGTTTTCAACCGTGACGACGAAGAAAATTATTTCATATTCTTCAAGGTAATAGGCGAAGGCATTGAAGGGACTATCGACGAAGGTATAGGCGCCGCCTTCGACGTCAATGGCGGGGAAATCGAAGGGCGTCGCTTCATAAAGCTCAAAGAATTCCGCGACGACGTCGGGTTGCCAAGCGTCATAGACGATTTCGGGGGCCGCGTATTCCTCGAAATAGATGTCGAGGCTGCCATATTCGAAGGAATAAAGATAGGAGACTTGGTAATCGCCTTCAGGGGAGAGGGCGACGAAATAGTCATATTCGTCACGTTCTTCGAAGACGGTCCAACCCGCGGCGGTGAGGGTGGCGCTATAACCCGCGTCATCTTCGCCGGTGGGATTTTCGCCATAGCAATAGATGGCGCCGCGGTCATTGACTTCGTAATAATCCGCTTCAAATGCCGGCGGGACGTCGTAGTCGCTAGGCTCGTCGAGGTAGAGGGAGCTCACGTAGTAAGCGAAAGTCTGGGCGGCTTCGACGGGGAATTCATAGACGTAAGGATCGAAGGCGTTGAGATAGAAGACGCCGGTGGTGCTATATTCAGGGTCTTCTTCATCCGCGGTCATGCCATAGTAGAAGACGCGGAGGAAGCGTTCGCCATCATCGGTGTCGACGCTCTTCTCGTACATGTAGAGGGTGCCTTTGGGGAGGTCGTTGACGTCCGAGAAATCGCCACCGACCCAACCTTCGGCTTCAAAGGCCAAGGAATAGTTCTCTAAGCCGTCGCCTTCAAGATCGTCGGCGGTGATATAAAGGGTACGTTCATCGATGTCATAGTTGAGGGTGATGTCGGTGAGCTCGATGTCGGGGTAAGGCAAAACTTCGCCATAGAGGCAGTTTTTCATCAGCGAAACATCATCGGGGCTCCAGAGGGTTTCGATCTGTGAAGAGGATTGGCTCGTGCCGGGGGTGGAAGGCTCTGCGCTGGTGGCGGAAGACTCTGCGCTAGGCGTCGACCCTTCGCTGGCTTGGCTGGCCGAGGCCGATGCACTTGCGGAAGACGAGGGGGTGCTGGAAGTTCCTCCACCGCAAGAGACGAGCATCAAGGCGCTAAGGCACAAGGGCAAGAATGTTTTCTTCATATTCATATGCTGGTCGTTCTCCTTTTTGAACGGCGTAATTTTAGGGAGAAGATAAAATCATACAAGTAAAATTTATACCTTTCTTCAGGAGAAGCGCCTCAAAGCAACGGTCAAGAAGACAGATTATCGCGTCCTTTATGTGAAGCAGAAGGAATGGAATTTGTGCCAAATGCCCCCTGCTATTGCCGCTTTTTCAATCCGCTTCCAACGCATTGAGATTTAAAAATGAATGTGGGAGGATTAAGATACCCGCATGAGCAAATATCCTGTATGCGTCATCCCTAGACGCGAACCTCAATTAAAAGATTCCTTCCTCCTCTACATCATCGGGAATAAGAAAAACTTCATCCTCGGCATCATCGCCATCGTCGTCATTCCACCGCTGCTGGTATGGATGAACTTAGGCGAGAAAGATAACCTGATCAACATCTTGATCATCGTCCTCTATATCCTCGGTGGATTATTGTTGCTGACCTTCCTCTTCTCCTTCCTGATCATGCCCTTATTGGCCCATAACACGGCGAAGAAGATCGACATCGAGAAATCTTCCACCGCGATCTACGATGACTGCGTCCACTGCACCATCGTCATCGACGGCCAGGAAGTCGTGGACAAAGATATCCATTACTACGAATGCCGCCAGATCGAGGAACACAAAGACTTCTTCATGTTAAGGACAGTCCTCCCCAACCGTAAAAACTTCATGATCCTTATCCGTAAGGAGAACCTCAATCAGGCGGGATTAGAAACCCTCCATAAATATATCACGAACGTGAAATAAGTCGGTTTCTGCGGGAATATTAAGAAATTTAGATAAAGGCGCCATCATCTGCGGCGTCTTTTCTTCCATCTCATTTCGTTTTTATTAAGCCCGATAAGGTTTCGAGGCGAAGGCCATCTTATAACTTGGCATGGGTAGTTCGTCTTCGTAAAGGGTGAAGACTTCGGTGACCTTGACGGGCTTACTTTCCTCACGGGCTAAGACATATAAAGTATCCCCTACTTTTGCCGTTCCTTCTTTTAAGAGGTAGTCGTATGTTTTGCCTCCGGGCGAGAATTCGCATCGGACAAGAGTAAAGCGACGGCTATCTTCTTCGATTTCCTTGCCACCGATTTCCAAGCGTTCGAACGCGATGGAGTCTTCGTAATCGTCTTTGTCTACATTGCCAAACACCAGCAACGAATCAAAGACCATCATGGCATTCGCGTTAGGCAAGTCTTTGAGGATTTCCTTGGCGTCCTGGAAGTTCCCTTCTAAATAGAGGTCGAAATCCTGAATGCGTTGGAAGTATCCCATTCCCCAAAGGTTTAAGAAGGAACAATGCTTCGCTCCGCCATATCCACGAAGATGAAGATGGTGGTCATCCACGAGTTCCATTTCCAGACGCGCGGGATAAAACATCAAGAATCCATCGCCTTCGCCGCAATAGACCCTGAGGCGACCCTGATGATATTCGCGTTCCGGCATCGGGTGATCTTTTTGTAGTTCCTGGATGCTACGAAAGATGCCCGCGGCCACGCCTTTATCCCCCGCATATTCGCCTTTCTTGAGACGGTGGCGGATCGCGGCCCTGGCTTCAAGATAATAATGGTAGGCGGCTTGAAGGTCCTTTTCGACATAGACGCCATCGCGGTAATAAGAGCCAAGGCGCAAGGCCACGTCGGCGAATTTGGAATAATCATCGCCGTTTAGGAAGTATTTACGGTTTTCTTCGTAGATATCGTTGACGAGGTTAAAGGCGGCTTGTTCGCATCTCGGCGTGCCATAGCCATGAAGATAGCAATCCGCAAGCTTATAAGTGGCCTCGAAATATCTTCCGGCATGATGGCCGATCGAAAAATATTGGAAGGCTTTATCCCCTTCAGGCACGCCGTTATTCGCGCGCCCATAATAATAGATATAGCCTAAGGTCCTGGCGATTTCGGGGTCTTGTTTCATCTCATAGGCTTTGTTTAACCAATATAGGGATTCCTTTGGATCTAAAGGAAAACCATCGCAGCCTTCGTAATAATCATACCCAAGCATACGGATGCTTTCATAGTCTCCTCGCTTGGCAAGGATAGGCAGATACTCACGGTAGAAGTCCTCCGCTTCTTTAGGCGATTCCTCTTCTTCTCTTTGGGCGATTCCTAGGATATGACCGATATTCTGCAAGATGAACGAAAGGGTCGACGTGGAGAAATGTCGCTTGGCAAAGGGCTTATCCGCTTGCTGAGTCGTCTCAATCAGGAAAAGACGGCAGGCATCGATTAGTTCATCAAGTCCTTTGCCTTGATGGGACTTTAACCGTAACAAAACATAAGCAAGAGCGCTATCGCCGGAATTGAAGAAATAATCGTCAATAGGCAATTGAAGCTCATCGAGGCTAGGTCCAAATAACGGATTGCCCGCCCCATCACGCATTTCAAAACGCGCGAAGAATGTCTGAAGTTTGTCTTCATCCAAGACATCCACGAACGGCAGGAAGTCACGAGCCTTTATCATGCAGGTACCGGCCGCTTTATAAAAGATTAGATTCCCTTCTTCGTCTTCCCGTTCAAGGTCAGCCCAAAGAAATAGGAAGTCTTTTAACCTAGTATCAGCCAAATCGATGAGGGTATATTTATCCCTGTATGTTTCAATTTCTTCTTCGTCGCAGAGGCAAAAATAACCTTTCTGCATCAGCGTCTCATATATTTCTCGTTTCATGATGTAAGTATACATCCTGTAGATATAAAGAGGGCTCAAAAGAAACAGGTTGCCCTAATGAATAAGCGGACTATTCAAAATGAGAAAGATGCACCGTGGATTGGTAATTCACTTATAACGGATTTAGTTAAGCGGAATAATGGAGTATAAATTCATTAAGCAACTTCGCTTTTGAGAATTACTTACATAAATATTGGTTAAGAAATTGCAACTATATTTTGTCAATCGTAAATCTCACTTTGCAACTGGTGGATTGCGACCGAGCCAATTTCGAACCTCAGCGAAACCGTCGAGCAAGGCCCTCGTAGGCCTGTCAGGTTTGCCAGAAGAAAGTTTAGGTGAAAACTCCTGTTATCCTATTTGATTTATTCAGCCATGACGGAAAGTCTTAGTCATTACCAACCATCTCGTCTAAAGAGATTAGATGCACGCGAGGATCATGAACAGTCTGGATATCTTTAGCAAAGCTCTTTTTCGAGAATAGGTAATAATCGACGCGTTCATAACGGTCGGCGAAAATGGAGACGCTTTCCTTCAAGTGATCGAGGACTTCAAGAGAGATGTCCTTGTTTTTGTATTTGGCCTCAATAGCCAATAATAGGAGCTATAGACCATCAAGATGCCAAGGCTAAACAAAATGGCGACGATGAAAGGTGTCCTCCATCCTTCCCGAGGTGACGAATGATTTGCGCTTCAATACTCCAAAATAGAGCAAGAGCCAATGGACGGTGAGCACGCCAACATAGATATAAGGATAATAAGGGAAATACTTACCAAAACAGGTAGTATAAATAATCAAAGCTTTAGAAAAAGCTTATGTTTTTGATCTTAACGTTCGCGAAACGCTGAAAAAAGCATGGTTCTACTTTGAGGCATTCGCATGTTCCCTAAGAAAAGAATGGCGATGTTTATCTATGTCGGAAAACCGATGTTCGCTACCGCAAAAATGGATTCAGGAATGTGCGTTCGAAAAATAGGTCGACGATCGCCAATTTATAGCGCATCAAGAAGCAACATATTCCCCATTATTTATATAAAGTTCGTTATATTTTCCAGAGGGATAGGATACATCAAACACATACTCTGCGATTTCCTCAGGAGGTATGGTTAAAGAAACTCGTCCGTTTTCATCATCGAAAGATGTTTCGGTGACGTTGAAATCCGCACCAAAATAGACTAGTTTCACTGCGCAAGGCTTCGCTTTAATCGCGGATATGTTGTTCGTGAAAGCCACTGGAACGCTGACGGAACCACTTATAATATCTGACGTAATATCGGCGCCATCTTTAATGACACTAGAATACGTGGCGCCAGTAATATTCCCACTACCATCAAGAATCTCTTTATATTTTAATTCCCACCTCTCTTCATCCGGTGTCACTATCGTTGAGAAGATTAGCCTTTGGCCACCCGCGCTCATTGCGTTTGTCGCGTCACCAATTGTTTGCTCTGATTCGCTTTTGTCTAAGCAATTTCCTTTATCATAATTACATGTCGCATTTGAAATCCGGGAGTTTACCTTTACTTTTGCGCCGGGAGTGAAGATTATTGAACCCGTTAGGGTTAGTTCCATGTTCTCCAAGTCGGCATAAGTTAGTGAAATACAAATAGAGTTGCCTCCAACCGAAGACAAATCCGATAAATTGAAATCGATTCCGCTCGGCACCTTTTGAATTTTCGAAGTCGTTTCGGTGTAGTTCGCGGTCAAGGTGGAGTTACCAGAGGAATGGCCGTTTGAACCAATGTCTAGATACATCATGTATGCTCCGCTTTGGGGATTTGTGCCTCCGTTATGCGTATCGTCGTAATCAACAGCACCCATAACGTATTCGCCTTTATTAACGGGGATCTCAAAATAATAAATAGAGTTGTCTTTATTTCTACCAGGCCATAATGTGGTTTTTAGGTCGAACAAAGGGCTTCCGGTTCTAGATTCCGAAGAGAAAGACCCGTCAGAGTATTTATACACGTAGTCGGGATCGTCCTCTGTCCAAGCAGTGGATTTATAAATCGCTTCTATCTCTTTTAATGTGAAAGAAGTCGGCGATGTTCTTAATACGTGATGGAGCGAAAAGAAATTCAGACTCGTCACCGTGGAACTTGAATTGTAGAAACCTGCGAAGAAATTGATAAAACCCTTGTCTTCCAAGGAAAAATCGATGCATCCTTTTGGCATCTTAGTCTCCTTTGAATCGCCCTTATAGGATTTTAACTTCATGTTCTTCGTAATGGTTTCGCTTGCGTCAACAGATCCGCGATATTTTCCAGAACTATATGCATTCGTGGAGGATACATCGAAGTGAATTCCGTGAACAACCGTTTGCCCTTCGATAATACTCGTCAGGGCGTTGCGCGAAGAAAGATATCGGCTGTAAGATTTATCGCATTCGATGACATTGCCTTCCGAATCTTTCGTATCGTTTATTGTTGTCCAGCTCCCATTATAATAAGTCTTAATTGTGGAGATCTTCCCAGCGGATAAGGAACCGCTTAAATAAGTAGATGACGAATATGAAGCCAGACGAGGCGAGCCCGCTGAATTGTTTTTACTATCGTCAGTTAAATTAACGCCTACCACATAGCCCGTGTTATCTGAAGCGACTCCAGTATTATTCTCATCGGCGAATTTAAGAGGGATATAGTTATCGTTTTCTAAGCTGTAGACCATTTGATCCCTAAAGTAGAATGAAGAAGATTTATTATTAGTTGGAGAGGGGTACATATCAACTTCGGCAGTATGACTGCTGTTTGAATATACTTTAACACTCAAAGCGTTGCTCCCATAAAGGTAAACCGTTGAAGGTGACCATGATGGTTTATCGGCTTCATAATCAATCCGGTAGACTCCATTGAACGAATGATTGCCAGTGACGTTCCCCGTAAATGGAAAGGACGCTACCCCACTTTTGTCAGGGAGTGTTTCAACGAAAGTGCCTTCGATATTATTTCCGCTAGTGAAATTTACGTTGAACGAGGCGCAATAAAATGTAGCACCGTAGGGATTCCACGATGTGTTGTACGTAATAGCGCCGAAAGCTATTTCGCAATTCGGATCTGCAGGACGATTCACTGAATATAGACGGAGAAAGTAATCCTCGTCAGAAAGTTCACTATACTGTTGGGAATACGTCGTGCCCATGTCTCCCCCTGTAAGAAAGCCAATATCACGCGTTTTCGGGCTAAGATCATAACCCTTCTTTTTATGAACATCCCAAAACCAATTTGTATAATCTTTAAAATTAACGGAAGCGCCAAATCCACCAATATTACCGCCAGATACCTCTTCATTTAATTGCTCCGATATCTTTTTCGTGAATTCTGAAACGGTAGATTCGGATGATGCGTATCCCACCAACGAATAGTCGGAAAGATTATCAGTGATCGAAGTTATTGGTTTACACCCGTTTACAGAAATAGAGGATTTACCTACTTTTACCCCGCTAATGTCATCGTTGACGTAACCGGCGGCCAGTCCGATCAAGGTATTGCTCGCCCTCGATTCCACGGTGATGCTGTCTAACGTCACGTTTTCTAGGTGATCTGCAGAGGAATCGTAATAATAGGTCTTGGAATTAAGCGATTCTCCGTTGCTGCCCACTAGGTTTCCGATAACGCCGAAAAAACCCACGATGTTGGGCTGGGGATGACTTCCATCGGATGAGGTCGAATCCCACGTACCCATGATTTGTGGGACACGGACAGCCGTCGAGTTGGTGGAGCCGCCGCTTGTCGGTACGTCAATGGTCCTCCCGATTAAGTCATTTGTGCTCAATAGGTTGGATATGGTCTTGTTGTTGCCGTCGAAATGCCCGATGAATGGATATTGCTCCGTGCCGATGGGAGGCAATGCCCAACCCGTCATATCAAGATCATTGGCAAGGACGAAGTGGTAACGGTAGGTGAGTTCATGGCCGGCGCTGTCCGTTTTGACGGAGGAAGAACTGCCGTCGACTAGCACATCCTTGTCGCCGTTGAAGGTTCCTAAATATTGCAGCCAAGCCAAGTTATAAAGGTGGATCGGATGAGTGATTTGGTATGGACTCTCCGCAGAGCCGACCCCGCCCGCGAAATAGGCGCCTTTCATGCCTCCTGTTAGGCCAGAAAGCGATATTTCCCCCTTAAACCAAGCCAAGGTTCCTATTACCGCGGCAGATAAGCCCATGGTAATCACGGACATCAGGCAGATAATCTTTGCCTTAACGCCACCTAGCCTCATAGCTCAAGCCTCCAATCGCACGCGAAGGCAAGGTTTTCGTTCATGAAGGGCTCGCCAAGGTAGTATGAGGAAATAAAGTTGATCGAAGCAACGTTATATTCCATGACAAATGCGATGATTTTGACGTTCCCGCTCGTCTCCTTGAGTATTTGGCATTCGTCGTTTGGCGTAACCGCGTCTTCGTCCACCTCGACAAAGGAACTGCTAGACCAGGAGGACAAAGCCGATGTTTGAATGGTCATGTTCGGGAACGCCGCTTCAAATGCAGTGGCGCTTTCAAAAGCCTTGGCTTTGAATTCCACAATGGAACTTAGCGGATAGGAGCCTTCTTCATTGCCGGTGATGTCATGAGAACTATCGTAGCCGGGGATCGAAGCAATATAGGGGTCTGCATCAACGGCCTTCACCTTAACCGCGCCTAAGGAAGTATCGAGCACGGTCTTATAAGTGGCGACGAATAGAAGCGGGTGGAAAGGCTCAAGAGAACTGTAAGGATTGGCATTCTCCCCCATGTTGATGGAGGTCGACATGTCCTCGTTGATATGCACGACGGCATCCGCTGTCGATTTAAAATGATATGTGGAGACGGTCGCGCCGTTTTCGACAGGGCGATAAATCGCAAAGGACTCTAGGTCGTTGTAGGAAGAGATAGCCATCTCGTTTGCGCCGTTCTTAAGATTCCTCTGACTATCGAACCAAGCTGCGGTCGAAGTGAATACGGACAGCAAACTAAAGATGGTCACACTTGTGGCGGCCAATATTTTCAATGGTGACTTGATTGTGGATTTTTTCATATCATAAGCCCCCTGAAATTACACCGCGTGGTGTATAACCCGGAATAAACGAAGAAAAAAAGGCTACTTTTGCGGCGCTTTTCAAAGAAAAAACGACCACCATTACCAGTGATCGTTTACGGTTTATGAAGTAGGCACCTCAATGGTTTGTCCC
>JAGAHY010000018.1 GCA_017626815.1 Bacilli bacterium
AACACCGCCGGGGCGCCAAGGGTGATGAGGTTCATGCCACGCAAGGCATCGCGATAGAAGGTGATGACCTCGGAATCGTCATATGTGGTCGCAAAGGCGACGTTGTTTTTTAAACGGCGGACGTATTCCTCGGTAATCTCGATTCCTGATTTTTCTTGGACATAAGCTTTCATTAGCTCCATCGCTTCGTCCAAGGTCTTTCTCTGGCCTTCTTTAAACTTAAGGAGAATTTCGTTGAAGACGAGTTGGCTGCTATGTTCGTCAAGGATATGTTTTGGGACGTAAATATAGGCGAAGTCCTTGGAAGAGGAAATGGAATAGGGATCGGCCTTGACACTGGAGGTCTCGGGTGAGACGACGGTGGCGTCGATATGGAAATCATACAAACTGCCATCAGGCATCTTTGCCTGGATGGTATCGCCGGCGGATACGCCATTGGCCTTGGCGAAGTAATAGTCGATGCGGACGCCTTCTTCCTTCAATTCACCATCGACAGGATGATGAGTGAGCAGACTATCTTGAGTATAGCCGAGTAACCGGCAGGAATAAGAACGCGTATTTAAGGAGAACGTGGTCGTGTAAGTGGTGCGGTATTCCGCCTTTTCGATGCCCATGTAGTCATTAAAGTCCTCCGGCAGCATCGCGAGATAACTTTCTTCGACGCCGTCGATGGTTTGAACGTAGAGATCAGGGTAACCGCATTCCGCGATGAGGCCGGTGATATTGGCGTCTATCGAATGAAAAGCGTCCCTTAGGCCGATGAGGATGCCGCATCCAAAGGCACCGACTAAGACGACACTTAAAAGCATCGGCCAGAAGCGTTTCAGGTAGGGAAGAATAAAGGTCTTCGCGAGTTTCATTTCGATCACCAAACAATGTCTTTGGCATCGATGGGATGCTCGTTGACTCTTTCTTTTTCGATTTTGCCATTGCGCAGCGTGAGGACGCGGTCAGCCATATCGGCGATTGGGGTGGTATGGGTGACGATGACCATGGTCTGACCTTTTTCACGGACGATTTCCTGGAGCAATTCGAGAATCTTGCGGCCGGTTTTATCGTCCAGGGCGCCGGTAGGCTCGTCGCAAAGGATGATTTCCGCGCCTTTAACCAAAGCGCGGGCGATGGAGACGCGTTGTTGCTCGCCACCGCTCATCTGCGATGGATATTGTTTCATTTTGTTGTCGCCTAAACCCACGGATTCCAGGGCTTTTTCGCCAAGATGCTGCTCGTCTTTTTTGGATAACGACATGCGCACATTCTCTAACGCGGTCAAGTCGGGGAGTAAATTGTAGAATTGGAAAATGAAGCCGATCTTTTCCTTACGGTAACGAGTCAGTTCCCTGTCTTTATAACGGGTGATGTCGATCCCGTTAAGCAAAACCTCGCCTTCCGTCGGAGAGTCCATGCCGCCGATGATGTTGAGCAACGTGGATTTGCCACATCCCGAATTGCCAAGCAATACCAGCATCTCGCCTTTGTAGACGTTAAAGGAGACGCCATCTAAGGCCTTCACCTGCGATTCGCCTTTGCCGTAATATTTCTTCAGGTTTTTGATTTCCAGTAACAACTCTGCCATGGGGACTCCTCGCGCTTGGGGTGGATGGCTTCCGCTTCTTGGGGAAAAGACGAAGACATCGTCCCTCAAGAAAGGATTGCCACGCTGGTTATTATAGTAAACCTATAATAGATATTTTTCGTCAGGGAATTGCCCATAAGGCGTCTTTTCTCCAAGGAATTGGCATTTATCTTCGGCGTTTCTATTTTGGAGGCAAACGATGCTGTCACTCTTTTCTTGACTTATCCGCGCCCATGGGGAATAACATGGGACAATGAGCTCAAGATTCTCCCCGAAGCAATTGGAACGTTACCCTATTTACCTGAAACTGCTAAAAGAAGAGCGGGCGAAAGGCGAAACCGTCGTCTCCTCCCCGAAGTTGGCAGCGGTTTTGGGTTATAGCGAGGAACAAATCCGCAAAGACTTTCAGGCTATTTCCACAACCCCTGGTATCCCGAAGAAAGGAAGGATGATCTCCTATCTTATCGAGGATATTGAATCTTTCTTAGGCTACACCCATCCTAAGAAAGCCGTCGTCATCGGGGTCGGCCATATGGGCGGGGCTTTGATGAATTTCCATTCCTTTCCCGACATGGGATTAACGATCCTCGCCGGGTTTGACAACAACCCCGAATTGATCGGAGAAGAAGTCGGGGGCAAAAAGATCTTCGCTTTAGATGACCTGCAAGGGTTCACGAAGGACAATCCCATCGACATCGCCGTAATCGCCGTCCCCTCCGCGATTGCGGAAGAAGTGGCCCAAAAAGCCTATGCTTGTGGCATCAGGGCTTTTTGGAATTTCGCCCCGGTGATGGTCACCCTCCCCTATGACGCGGTGATCGAAAACGTCAATCTCGCCTCCTCGCTAGCGGTCCTTAGCCACAAAATCGACCGCAAAACCTCAATGAATCAATAGACATCCTGTGATTTTAGATTAAAATCTAAGCGATGAAGAAAAAGATTCTTGCTTTATTTTGCCTCAGCTTAGGCTCCCTCGGCTGCTCTCTCAGCCCAACCTCCCAAAGCGTCTCGTCTTCTCGCGAGTCGCTTTCCTCCTCAAAAACCCAGAATACGCTATTCTCCTCAGACGCTCCCGCGCCTTCCTCATCGGCATCTTCGCCTTCTTCCTCTGCCAATGTTTCTACTACTAGCCTAGCGACATCCTCGCGGGAGTCTTCTGGCCCAGCCCCATCATCATCGACGTTAACGCAACCCCAAGTGACCTACGAGGAATTCTTCGATTATTCGAAATTCGGTACCATCACCATCGAGGGTAGCGAAGAAGCGTTTTCGTTCATCTCCGAATACCAAAGTGACCGTTATGGCATCTATAACGATTTCTACGTCCCCGTCGACGTGACCATCCATTACAATGATTGTTATTATCATTATGATGAAGTAGGCCTAAGGATGAAGGGCAATACTTCGCGCAAGAAATTCTTTGAGCGTGGCTCCTTCTTCGATATGCCCCATTTCAAGTTGTCCTTTAAGGCGACGTTCGACGATGAAGTTTATAATGATTCCGCGTTACGTTCATTCAAACATGATTGGAGCAATGATGCTGCTGGCCGGAAAGCCCGCAAAGACCGAAACTTCGCCGGATTAGAAAAATTAGACCTCAAGCGCGTCCCCAGAAACATCCAAGGGGAAGATGCCTGCATTCTTCGGGAAGCCTACGTCTATGATGCCTTCCGCGAGCAAGGCCTCGAGG